>PMYB01000053.1:3403-190709 GCA_003170915.1 Bryobacterales bacterium
GGTCACTGGGAGGGTGCCTTTACGGCAGGTAACCGCGAGATCGGGTTGACGCTCGATCTGGCCAAAAACGCGAGGTCGGAGTGGATCGCGAGCATGAGCATTCCTTCCGAAAACGCCACGGGCCTCGTAGTGTCGGATGTGGCGGTGAACGGCAATTCCGTGAAGTTTGTCGGCGTCGAACTCATGATGGCCAAATTCGACCTAACCCTGGGCCCCGACGGAAGGATGACAGGGACGCTCACCAACGGGCAGAACTCAACGCCGATCGACTTCAAGCGTACGGGCGAGGCGAGAGTGGAATTGATCCCGGCCAGCCCGGCGGTGTCGAAGGAATTGGAGGGAGATTGGGAAGGTTCCCTCCAGACGCCCGGCCGCGCGTTCCGAATGGTCTTCCACTTCAAGAATCGAGCGGACAAGACGGTCGCGGCGACTATCGACACTCCCGACAGCGGCGCCATGGGCCTGCCGCTCAACAACGTGAAACAGACCGGCCAGAAGGTGGAGTTTGGAGTCAAAATCGCTCATGGCGCCTTTCAGGGCGCGCTGAACCCGGAGGGTACCGAGCTAGCTGGACAGTTTACGCATGAGCAAGGCAGCTTGCCGCTGACGCTACGGAAGAAATAGGCGCTACGTGCGTGGGCGCGTAGTGGCCAGAAAGTCCTTCCATGACCAGGCGATTGAATCGCATCTGCTTGTTGGCCTTATTGGCCGCGGTCCTCGCGGCGACCGCAGCGGCCCAACAGGCCAAGCCAATTGCGAATTGGGCTAACCTCAGCCAACTTGTCGCGGGATCGGAGATCCGCGTCACCCTTGCGGCCGGGAAGACCATGCGCGGGTTCGTGCAGCGTGTGACTGCCGAGTCACTGGCGATCAACGCGACCACCAGCCAGGAGATGCTCTCCCGGCAGGACATCCGGCGCGTCGAACTGAAGAAGCCTGGGCACCGCGGGCGGAACACGCTCATTGGATTGGCGATTGGAACCGGTGCCGGCCTTGCCATTGGCGCTGGCGTTGATGCGAAATCGAGCCCCGGAGTGATGTTTCCGGACCTTGGCAAGGTGGTGTTTTCGTCGGCGGGAGTGCTCTTAGGCACGGTCATCGGAGTGGCATTGCCAACTGGTGGATGGCGCGACGTGTATCGCGCGCCATGAGCCCGACGGCGGGCTGAATCCCGGCGGGGACCGAACTAACGCCGACGGGTCGGGGATTAGGTCAAGTCACGACTGCTGGTCCGCGGTGACCTTGGGTCCGGATTGACCGATGAGCGGGTGTGGCTGTTTCTATCGAATGGAGGGCTCCATGGAGACGGAACGGGAAGGGAAGAATGCAGCAATAACGGTTATCAGGCGGTCGGCCCGCGTGCTCACGGTGATCTCTGTGATCTTTGCGGGGCTTCTCTGGCTCATGGCCAGCGGCGAGGGTACGCCGGGTAATTCAATTAAGCCACTGGCAGCAATCTGGTTAGGCCTGGCGGGGATCTATGCCGTCGCGATGTTCCTGGCGCTCAAATGGGAGCGCGCGGCCGTGCTCGTTGGCGTGGCAGCCCTCCTCGCAGCCCACGTTGACGGGCTGTTCTTGGGACTGTTCGAATATCCGGGTCGCCTCACTCTCGTAAGTGTCGTGAACCCGCTCCTGCTAGCTTTCTGGTTTCCCGTCCTGTTGTACTTGCTGTGCTGGCGACTCGAAGGGCGGGGTCGGAGGAAGGCGGTCCTCTAAACGTCTGGGGAGGCCCTGGGATTCGCTCCTGGCGGAAAACGGCGTTACCGTAGAAGTGGACCAACCGAGTCCACAATCCGGCGGTCAACGGCGGGTTTCCGGCGGGCGGATTACTGAACCGCCGCCGTTAGTGGAGTCGCAGCAGCCTGCTGCCGCGCGGCTTCTTCCCTGCGCTTCTCGTCGGCCGCGCACTGGCGCTTGGCGATCTCATCGAGGGCGCGCCGCTTGGCTTCCATCCGCACGTGGGAGTAGCGCGAGAGCATGGCGCGCGAGACGTGCCCGGCGATGCTCATAATCACCTCGTCGCCCGCGCCCGACTCGGCAAGCTCCGTGACGAGCGTATGGCGGTTGTCGTGCCACCGCCCGACGACGTTGGCGTTGTCGCGAGCTTCATCGCCTTCTCGCGGCGCAGTCTCGCGCGGATCAGATCTCCCTGGTCGCCGCAGAGCCGCAACAGCAATAGGACCTCGTTGTCGATGGTTTTCGGGCCGGCCTTTTCCGCCAGCCGGCTCGTCTGATGACCTTTCACGACTGCCGGCGTGATCTCCACGACGAGTTTCTTGCCGAGGTGGTCCGTTACGTGTCCGAGGGCGTAGACCGCGAACGTGGGCGATTCGTGCTTCACTTTGTATTCGAGAAGGAATTCATCCGACGCCTGTTGGATGGTCTTCCTGCGCTGTTCGCGCGCTTCCTCCTCGATAACCTGGCTGTAGCTCTTCTCCAGGCGCTCCCGCTGGCGGCTTTCCTCCCTGACGGCCTCGTCCCTATCCGCCGTGCCGGTGGAACCCCGGTGCCGCCGCCCGTCCAGGATGAACTCGTAATGATACAGCTTGCCGTTTTTGAAGACGCACATGCGGCGAATTGCCTCGACCCCATTCAGGTCTAACGTCGCGGAACAGTCAAGTCAAAGATCGGCGCGGACGGCCAGCCCCACGCCTTGGTTGATCATCGGGCTTTGCGGCGCCACCGCCGCCCGGCTGCGATTCCAGAAAGGCCGTAATATCCCCAATCTTGTAGCCAATCGTGGTTCCGTTGATTCGCCGGAACGGGCAGCCGATGTTGGGGGGACTCCAACGGGTGCCAGCCTACTTCGGCGGCGGGATCACGCGCTTGCTCCCGGTTGACCCAGTACGCGGCGCATAGTATGTTTAACGTGTATGATTCGCTCGTTCCGATGCCCGGAAACCAAGGCAATCCACGAGGGATTTGGTAGCCGGAAGTTTCGCGGGATCGAAGAGCAGGCGCGCAAGCGGCTACGCTGGCTGGACGCAGCCACGAGTCTCACCGATCTGGGGGCCATTCGGGGCAACCGGCTGGAGACGCTGAAAAGGGAACGGGCGGGCCAGCACAGCATTCGGATCAATGACCGCTGGCGGATCTGCTTCACGTGGCGTGACGGCAACGCGCACGCAGTCGAGATAGTGGATTACCACTGAGAGGAGGACCATGGCACAGCGCAGGAAACTGCCGCCCATCCACCCGGGCGAGTTACTCCGGGATGAACTCGAAGAAATTGGTGTCAGCCTGAACGAACTGGGGCGCGCGCTCCGGGTCCCGATGAACCGGATCAGCGAGATCGTCAACGGCAAGAGGGCCATAACCGTGGACACCGCGATGCGTCTGGCGCGGTATTTCGGCACATCGCCGCAGTATTGGTTGAATCTTCAGGTCGCGTACGACCTCGAGGTCGCCGGGCAAGAGGTTCAGCCACGGATTGAAAAGGAAGTACTGCCACGGACCGCCGCCTAGACCGAGCCTCCGTCCAGGAAGAAAGCATACATTTGGGAAGAATCTGCAAATGGCCTTGAACATCAACAACGCGCAGGCCGACGAGTTGGCGCGCGTGCTGGCCGCGCGCACCGGCCAATCGATTACCGATGCCGTGGTGAATGCACCCCGCCTGACGGAAGAACTGCGAGCCATCGGCGATCGGTGCGCGGCTCTGCCAGACCACGATAAGCGTAGCCCTGAAGAGATCATCGGCTTTGACGAGCACGGCTTGCCGGTTTGACCGCGGGCCCGCTCACGCCAGGCCCGATCTCTCCAGCAGCGCCCGCGGATCGGGGTCTCGCCCCATGAAGTCGCGGTACAGTTCCGCGGGGTCTTGGCTGTCTCCCTGGGAGAGGATCTTCTCGCGGAACCGGCGCCCGATCTCGCGGCTGAAGATGCCCTCGTCCCGAAAGCGGGTGAACGCGTCGGCATCCAGGACCTCGGCCCATTTGTAGGAATAGTAGCCGGCGCCGTAGCCTACCGGGCTGCCAAACAAGTGGGTGAAGGCCGCGATCATGGCGTGCTCGGGCGGCAGCGGCGCGGGCACGAATTCCCGCAAGAGGCGCCGGGTGTACTCCACCGGGTCGCCATCCCGAAGCGGCGAATAGCGGGTGTGCAGGAGCAGGTCCACGAAGCCGAAACCGAGTTGCCGCATCTGCGCGTTGGCGGCGCGAAAGGTGCGCGCGCGCTTCATCTTCTGGAAGAGGGCGTCGGGAATCGGCTCCCCGGTCTCCCAGTGGCGCGCGAACAGGTCCAGCGCCTGGCGTTCCCAGCACCAGTTCTCCATGATCTGGGAGGGCAGCTCGACGAAATCCCACGCTACACTGGTGCCGGCCAGCGTGCGGATTTCCACCCGGCTGAGCAAATGGTGCAGCAGATGGCCGAACTCGTGGAAGATGGTTTCCACTTCGCGATGCGTGAGGAGCGCCGGCCGGCCACCCACCGGGGCGGTGAGGTTTCCGCAAATCAGGCCCAGGTGCGGGTGGAATTGGCCGCCGGCGGAGGGACCGCCAGTGATTAGAGCATCCATCCATCCGCCGTCGCGCTTGTTCTCCCGTGGATACCAGTCGGTGTAGAAGCCGCCCAGGAACGCGCCGTCGTCGTCGTGCATGTTGTAGTAGCGAACCTGCGGGTCCCAGACCGGGACGCCCGGCTCCGGGGACACGCGAATGCCATAGAGACGGTTCACCAGGTCGAACAGGCCGGCGGTGACGCGCTCGAGCGGGAAGTAGGGCCGCAGGGCCTCCTCGTCGAAGTCGTAGAGAGCGGCGCGCTGCTTCTCGGCGTAGTAGGCCACGTCCCAGGGCTCGAGTTCCGGAGCGTCCGGCCCCTCCAGAGACCGGCGGAACTCGAGCAGTTTCCGGTTCTCTTCCCGGAAACGCCGCTCGGTCTTGGCTTTGAGATCTTCGAGGAACGCCATGGCGCGGGCGCCGTTGTGGGCCATGCGATCTTCGAGCACCAGATCCGCGAAATCCGCGAAGCCCAGCAGCCGGGCCTTCTCGCGGCGCAGTTCGCGGATGCGGGCGACGAGCGGGCGGTTGTCCCACTGGGCCGCCGTCCCGCGCACCGAGTGGGCCAGGTAGACCTGCCGGCGGATGGCGGCATCGTCGAGATAAGTCATCACCGCGAAGTAATCGGGCGATTGCAGGGTGAAACGCCAGCCTTCCCGACCTTTGCGCGCGGCGCTCTCGCGCGCCGAGGCGAGCGCGGTGGCAGGCAACCCGGCCAGCTCCGCCTGGTTGGCGATCAGGAGCTCGAAGGCGTTGGTCGAATCCAGCACATTTTCCGAAAACCGGGTGGTGAGTTGGGTCAGATCGACGTCGATTTCTTCCAGCCGCTTCTTGCCCGGGGCGTCCAGATCGGCGCCGTGGCGGCGGAAATCGTCCACGGTTTTGTCCAGGAAGCGCCGCCGCTCGCCGGCGAGACCGGCGCCTTGCGGGGTGGCGGCATACGCCTTGATACCTTTCCACAGCCCTTCCTGAAGGGGGATGCCCGAGTAGAACGCGCTGACCTCCGGCTCGACGGCGTTGAACGCGGCGCGCAGCTCCGGGTAGGTGGCCACCGACTCGAGATGCCGCACCACTCCGATGGCGCAATCCAGCGGTTCCGTCAGGTGGTCCAGCGCGCGCATGGTGTTCTCGAAGGTGCGCACGCCGGGCTGGGCGGCGATGGCCTCGAGGCGCGCGCGCGCATCGCGCAGCAGTTCCGCGGCGGCGGGCTCGACGTGCGCGGCGCGGATTCGGTCGAACGGAATTCGAAACTCAAGCGCAAGAAGCGGATTCGGCTGGCTGGGGTTCGGCACTCTATAAAGGGTAACAGGTGCGTTCAAAGAGCTACAAAACGGTTACGATAGAGAGAGCATGGGTTCCGATGAGAAGGGGGTGCCCGGTCGTGTCCCAGCCGGGGAGCATCTCGATGTCTTTGCCCTGGTGATCTACGTTCCCGAGCCGCTAGGACGTTTCCTGGACGACCTTCGGCGGGAACTGGTGCCGCACTCGAATCCCCACGCGCATGTGAGCGTGCTGCCGCCGCGGCCGCTGGCGGTGGATTGGCAGGCGGCGTCCGGACAAGCCCGCGCCTTGACGGAGGGGTGGGCGCCTTTCGAAATTGAACTAACCGGGCTTCAGATCTTTCCCGTCACCAACGTGATCTATCTCGAAATCGGCGCGGGAGCCGCGGCCCTGCGGCGCATGCACGCCGCCATGAACACCGGCGCGCTGGCGTTCCAGGAACCGTTTCCGTACTATCCCCATATCACGCTGGCGCAGGAGATTCCGCAGCCGGAGGTCCGGGCCGTCCATGAACTCGCCCGGCGGCGATGGAAGGAATACAGGGGCGGCAGCGTGTTTCGGGCGGAGCGGGCGGTATTTGTGCAGAACACGCTGGATAACTGCTGGCTCGACCTGGCCGAGTACTCGCTGGGCGCAGTGGCGGTAAGGTGAATATTTGAGACGTATCCCTCCGAGCGCCACTACAGTATTCAGACCTTACGACCGATATAAGGTTGGAGGTAGAAAAGCGCGCGCTATGCGCGAAGGGTGGGCCTGTGGATAGTGTTGTGGTTTGCGACACCGAACCGATTGCCATGGAAGGACTTCGAAGCCTGCTGGAATCGGCTGAGGGGTTTCGTGTCATCGCTACCGAGACTTCGCTGGAGGATGGAATGGACGCCATGCGCGAGTTGCAGCCGGGCGTTCTGGTGGTGGATAAGTCCTTCGGCATCCAAGCGGTGATGGAGTGCCTCAGGACCCTGAGGCACGCGGAGTTCCGCACGGCGGCGGTAGTGTGGAGCGTGGCACTGTCGGAAGCCGAGGCGTTGCGGTTGCTGCAAGCCGGCGCCTCCGGAGTGGTTCACAAGACGGCCAGGCTGGACACGCTGTTGGATTGCATCCGCCAGGTGGCTGGCGGAAGCACGTGGATGGAAGAGGATCTGGTAGCCACGCCGGATCAGCCGGTGCGCACTGGCCGCTCAGCCCTCACCGCGCGGGAACTGCAGGTGATGGAACTGGTGGAGCGCGGGCTGAGGAACAAAGAGATCGCCATCGCACTGGGCATCCGCACCGGCACGGTCAAGATTCACGTGAAGCACATTTTCGAAAAGACCGGCATCCGCGGCCGGTACGGCCTGGCGCTTTCGGGGCTGAAGGAGAGGGGCCGGATGGCGGCCGGCGCTGGGCGGGCGGCCGGTGCAGGGGGCGGTTTTACTGGCTGAGGATTTGCCTGACGTTACGCTCCAGGCAGGCGGCTTTCTTGTTGTGGAGCCGCGCGCTCCCGAACCACCGGGGAGGTGTCGCGATCTCCGCGATCGGACTACTATTCGCGAACCCCGCCAAAGTCCCAGTTGTTTAGTTTGCACATGACGCGCACATGGCTCTCCCAGGTGGGCTCCTCCTTCGGACGCCCTCCCGGGAAGCAGTCCACGCTCAGATAGACAAGCCGTTGCTTGCCGCTACACCGAATACGGTGAAACGTGTGCGGAGGGATGCGCACCAGGTCGCCCGTCTTGACCCGAAAGCGCTGAGGAGGGTCGGCCCCGATATACAGCGTGCCGGCGCCGCGCACCACGTAGAAGATCTGCTCGGTGTCGTCGTGGACGTGGAGCGGCGGAGCTTCTTTCGGTTCCAGCACGACCATGAAGGCTTCGGCGGCCTCCGCCTGGGATCGATCCATGACGAGATTATTGGTGTAAGTGGGGAACCGGTACCGAATCGTTTTCCTGGTACTGAAAACATACTGGGCGGGAGACGTTGGAACCGGAACGGCCTTGGAATGCGATTTCTTATTCATGTCCTTTCATTGTCCGTGTCTATGATGGTAAAACTGTTTTCCGATCGAGCGAGAGCGGGCGGATTGGTCCTCCGAGGACGAACAGAACCATGGCGCCGAGCACGGACGGCCTGGCGCTTTCGGGGCTGAAGGATGAGGGCCGGATGGCGGCCGGCCGGGGGCGGCGTAGGAGGCGGTTCGACTGACGCCGCGGCTGGGGCGGCAATGCTATCCTAAACACTTGATCCGCTTAGTCTCACTGCGTCTCACATTCCTGGTTGCGGCGGCCTCCATGGCCTCTGCCCAGCCGCCGGTCCTGCTCGACGCCATGTCCCAGGAGCTGAACCGTAACTTCAGTGTTTTGAAGGAGAAAGCGGACCCTCCCCCGTACTTCATGAGCTACGAGGTCACGGAACAGGAGTTTGGTTCGGTTTCGGGCGTGCTGGGGGCTATTACCGCGTCCGACGGCGGAAAAGACCGCTTGCTGGATGTCTCGGTGCGGGTCGGGTCGCCTAAGCTCGACAACTATCACCGGGTGCGGGGAGACCGCGGCCAGTTCACCTCGGGCGCCTCGCTTACCTACGAAGACAATGTCAACTCCATCAAGCGGCGGTTGTGGCTGGAAACCGACCGCGCCTATCGAGCGGCTGCCGAACGGCTGATCCGGATCAAGACGAATACCCAGGTGAAGGTGGCGGAAGAGGACAATTCCGACGATTTTTCCATCGAGGCGCCAGCGGTGTTTAAGCAGGCGCCCCCCAAGTTGAAGTTCGACGAGGCGGCGTGGAGCGACCGCATCCGCACGCTGTCGGGCCGCTTCCAGCATTACCCCAGCGTGCTGACCTCGCGCGTTGCGGTGCTGTGCCAGACGGACACGCGCTACCTGGTCAACACCGAGGGCACGCGCGTCGAGCACGGGCGCGGTTTCGCGCGCGTGGTAATCACGGCTTCGGCCAAGGCCGCCGACGGGACGGACCTGAGCACGTTCGCGACATTCGAAGCCGTGGATGGGGCCGGGCTCCCCGACGATAAAGCGATGCTGGCGGCCATCGACCGCGTGGCCAACGACGTTTCGGCGCTGCTGCGCGCGCCCGAAGCCGAGCCATTTGTCGGCCCGGCCATTTTTTCCGGCCGCGCGGCGGGCGTGTTCTTCCACGAGATCTTCGGGCACAGGGTCGAAGGGCACCGGCAAAAGGACGAAAGCGAGGGCCAGACGTTCACCAAGAGCGTGGGCACAAAAGTCCTGCCGGACTTCCTCTCGGTGGTTTTCGACCCCACGCGCCGCAAGATGGGCGCGGTGGATTTGAACGGCTGGTACGACTACGACGACGAGGGCGTCAAGGCGCAGCCCGTGACGGTAGTCGACAAAGGCGTGCTGAAGACGTTCTTGATGTCGCGTTCATCCATCCGCGGCTTCGATCACTCCAACGGGCACGGCCGGCGGCAGCCCGGGCTGGAGGTGGTTTCGCGGCAGTCGAACCTGATCGTGGAATCGACCAACGCGGTGACCGAAGCGCGGCTGCGCCAGATGCTCATCGGCGAAATCAAGAAGCAGAACAAGCCCTACGGACTCTACTTCCGCGACATCACGGGCGGCTTCACGACGACGCAGCGCACGGGGTTGCAGGCTTTCAAGGTGATTCCGGTGATCGTCTACCGGGTGTACGCCGACGGCCGGCCGGACGAGCTGGTGCGCGGCGCGGACATCGTGGGCACGCCGCTGGCGAGCTTTGCCAAGATCCTGGCGACTTCCGACAAGCCCGAGGTATTCAACGGGTATTGCGGCGCCGAATCGGGCAGCGTCCCGGTGTCGGCGGTTTCGCCGGCGATACTGGTTTCGGAAATCGAGATTGAAAAGAAGGCCAAGTCGCAGGACCGGCCCCCGCTGCTTCCCGAGCCCACATCCATGGAGAGCAAGGGAGACTGGAAGTGAGGCGCCTGCTGCTGGGCGCCGCGGCGTTGGGAGCGGCGATGGCATGGAGCGCCCAGGCGCCCGCGCCCGATCCGGTGCTCCGGGCCATGCACGATGAGATGGAGCGCTCGCTCAAGCTGACGGTCTCGAACCTCGAGGCGCCGTATTTCATCGAATACCTGATCGACGAGGAGGAGAATTTCAGCGTCACGGCCAGCCTGGGCGGCCTGGTAGCGCGGCGCCACGAGCGCTTTCGATCGCCGGAAGTCCACGTGCGGGTGGGCGATTACAAGTTCGACAACACCAACTACTCGGGCAGTGGTTTCTCATTCGGCACGCGCTACGACCTGGAACGGTTTCCACTGGAAGACGCCTACCCCGTGCTGCGCCGGTATTTCTGGTTGCAGACCGATTCGGCGTACAAGTCGGCGGTGGAAGCCATCTCCCGCAAGCGCGCGGCTCTGCGCAACGTCACGGCCGGCGAGCAGATCGACGATTTCGCGCACGCCGAGCCGGTGCACTACATCCGGACATTCTCCCGGCTGGACATCGATGAAGAGGCGTGGACCAACCGGGTGCGGGCGCTCTCCGCGATTTTCGCGCAGTATCCCGAGGTGAAGAATTCCACGGTGGTGCTGGAATCCGGCGGCGGCGGGTTCTACCTGGTGAATTCCGAGGGCGCCGAGGTGCGCGCGCCGGAAAGCGCCACCTACCTGCGGGCGCAGGCCACGGCGCAGGCGCCCGATGGCATGACCGTGCGGGATGCCGTGGCGTTCCACTCGCTGGATGCGGCGCGCATGCCCACCGACGCCGAGCTGAACCGGGGCGTTACGGCGCTGGCCGAGAACGTGGTGGCGCTGGCGCACGCGCCCAAGGGCGAAGACTACAGCGGGCCGGTGCTGTTTGCGGGCGTCGCGGGTGCGCAGATTTTTGCGGAAGTGTTGGGCAGGAATCTGGCGATCGAGCGGCGGCCGGTGGCGGAGCAGGGGCGCGGCGGGTTTTCGGCCAGCGAACTCGAGGGCCGCATTGGGGCGCGCATTTTGCCCGATTCGTTCGACGTGGTGGACGATCCCACGCAGAAGGAATGGCGCGGCCGGCCGCTTTTCGGCAGCTACGACGTGGACCGCGAAGGGGTGGCGGCCGCGCCGCTGCACCTCATCGAAAAGGGCGTGCTCAAGGGATTCCTGCTGACGCGCCAGCCGGTGCGCGGGTTTGAAGGATCGAACGGCCGCGCGCGCATGCCGGGCAGCTACGGCGCCGGAGCCGCCGGGATCGGCAACCTGTTCATCGGCTCTTCGGAGACCACCCCGGCGGCGGAATTGAAGCAGAAGCTGATGGAACTCTGCCGGACGCGCGACAAGCCATACGGCATCATCGTCCGCAAGATGGATTTCCCGTCTTCGGCTTCGCTCGAGGAGGCGCGGCGGGTGCTTTCCGGCGCGCAGGGGAGCACGCGGCCGGTCAGCATTCCGATCCTGGTGTACAAGGTCTACCCGGATGGCCGCGAAGAGATGGTGCGGGGCCTGCGCTTCCGCGGGTTGAATGCCCGTTCTTTGAAGGACATCCTGGCGGCGGGAGATGACAGCACGGTATTCGAATTCATGAACAGTCCGGCGCCGTTCGCCCTGATCGGCGCCTCTTCCTTCACGGCTGAAACGTGTGTGGTGGCGCCCTCCATTCTGATCGACGATCTGGAACTGCATCCGGAGGAGGAGGAGCTGCCCAAACTGCCGGTAGCGCCGGCGCCGGAGTTGGTGCGCTGAGGAGACGGCACTATTGCGCCTGATCGGCCGTTACATTTTTCGCGAGATCCTCTCGAGCGCGGTGCTCGGCACGCTGCTGGCCACGTGTGTCATCTTCCTGCAGCGCGTCGACAAGCTGTTTGAAGTGCTGGTAGGCAGCGGCAACGCGGCGTTCAAAACCGTAATCACGCTGTTCGCCCTGGCGATGCCCCCGGTGCTGCCCCTGACGATTCCGTTCGGAGTGCTGGTGGGGATTCTGATCGGGCTGGGCCGCATGGCGAGCGACGGAGAAATCACCGCCATGCGAGCGGCGGGCGTCTCCAGCCGGCGGGTGATCGCGCCGGTGCTGGTGTTTGCGGCCATCGGCGCGGGGCTGGCGGGTTATGCTTCGCTGCGGCTGACGCCGTTCGCCATTCGCGAAAGCACGCGGATCGTCAACGATCTGATGGCGACGCAGCTTTCCGCGGAAATCCAGCCGCGCGTTTTCGACGAAGATTTCCCCAACACCATCCTCTACGTGGGCGATGTGCGGCCCGGCCCGGTAACGGTCTGGCACGCCGTGTTCATTGCCGACGTCACCCCGCCCGATCAGCGCACCGGGGGCATGCGGGATAAGGCTGAAGGCCCTCTCATCACGGTGGCGCGCGAAGCCTTCGCCGTGTCCGATCCCAAGAATAACCGCATCCAGCTTTCCATGCGCGACCGCGCCGTGCACGAAATGGGCAAGGACAGCAAAGCCAACGACAGCTTTTCCCCAGCCTGGGAGCAGGCGCTGTACGCGTCGCCGCCGGTGCCCAAGGCGCTGGCCTCGAGCGCCATGAACACGCGCCAGTTGCTGCACTACACCGGGCCGGACCGCATTGAGGCTCAGGTGGAACTGCACCGGCGTTTCGCGCTTCCGGTGGCCTGTATCATGCTGGCGCTGGTGGGAATCCCTCTAGGCATCGCCACGCGCAAGGGTGGCAAATCGGCCGGATATGTAATTGGGCTGTTCCTGGCGTTCTTCTGCTACCACCTGTCTTCGGTCTCGCTGATCGGCCTGGCGAGGCAGCGGACGCTGCCGGTGCCGGTAGCCATCTGGATTCCGGACGTGGTTTTCGGCCTGGCGGGGCTACTTTTTCTGGCGCGCATGGAGCGGCCCGGGGATCGCGATCTGCTCAGCGGCGTGCAAGCGGCCTTCGGCGGGCTGTTCGAAAGGCTGAAGTCGAGGAAAGCCGGCCAACCGGGGCGGCCGCGCCTGGCGGGCTGGAGACTGCCCTTGCTGCCGCAGCTTGTCGATACTTACATCCTGTCGAACTTTCTGTTCTACCTGGTGGTTCTGCTGGCCAGCTTCGTATCGATGACGCTGGTCTACAATTTCTTCGAGCTGATCGGCGACATGATCCGCAACAAGATCCCGCTGGTCAAGATGTTCACGTACCTGTTCTTCCTCACTCCCAAGCTGATCTACGACACGCTGCCGATCAGCGTCCTGGTGGCCGTGCTGGTGGCTTTCGGAGTGCTCAGCAAGCAGAACGAGGTCACGGCGTTCAAAGCCTGCGGCGTGAGCCTTCACCGGCTGGCCCTGCCGGTGTACATCGGAAGCGCGCTGTTCTGCGCGGGGCTGTTCCTGTTCGACTTCTACTATGTGCCCGGGGCGAACCGGAAGCAGGACGCGTTGCGCGACGAAATCAAGGGCCGCGCCACGCAAACCTATCTGCGCCCGGACCGCAAGTGGATCATGGGCTACGGGTCGCGCATTTACTACTACCGATACTTCGATACGACGGAAAAGGTGATGGAGGGGGTCAGCGTGTTCGAGTTGGAGCCCAACACCTTCCGCCTCACGCGGCAGATTTCGGCCGAGCGCGCGCGCTGGAGCCAGACTCTGAAGACATGGGTGTTCGAAAACGGCTGGAGCTGCGGATATCGGGGCCTCGCCTGCAGTTCCTACAGCCCCTTTCCTTCCCAGGCCACGACGTTTTCCGAGTTGACCGAACCGCCCGACTATTTCCTCAAGGAAGCGGTGCAGGACAAGCAGATGAACTTTTTCCAACTGGACCGCTACATTCGCGACCTGCAGCGGAGCGGGTTCGACACGGTGAAACTGCAAGTGCAGTTCTACCGCAAGTTCTCGGTGCCGTTGCTGGCGTTGATCATGGCGATGATCGCGGTGCCGTTCGCCTTCCTGGTGGGCAACCGCGGGGCGATGACGGGGATTGGCGTAAGCATTGCGATTGCGGTGGCATATTGGGGAATCGGGACGCTGTTCGAGAAGGTGGGCGACGTCAACCTGCTTCCGCCGATGATCGCCGCCTGGTCGCCCGACGGGGTGTTCTCGCTGACGGGCTTGTACCTGCTGCTGCGGATGCGGAGCTGAGGGCGGCGCTCAGCCGGGAGATTCTTACCACCGCCGTCGAGGTTCATGCCTATTAGATCCCTTGAGCCGGTGGATGAAGATGCGCTCCGTGCGCGCATTGTAGTCGCGCAGTTCGAGTCTTCCAACCTCCGACGCGAGGTTGATTCCTGGTGCGCTTCACTCCATCTCGAACATCACCACCGCGCGCCCGAAATGGATTTCATCGCCCGGTTCCAGCTTCGCCCCCCGGGCATTGCGATGCACTTCCAGGCTCACCCCGTCGCGGACGACCCACGTGCCGCACTCGCCCGCGTGCGTTCCGCGGGGATACCAGCGGTCGTTGAACACCCGGTACTCGCCCGCCGCCTTGTCGAACACGATGTGCGCGTGCTCGCGCGATACGGAGCGGTTGATTTCGGTGTCCCCGGCAAATGCCAGGTGGTTGCGGCGGGACAGGCCCTCGGCGCGGTACACGTCCACCACCCGGCCGATATTGGTCCTCGCCTTTTCCAGCCGGATCTCCGGCGCGTTGGCGCTCCCCTCGCGCACCACCAGCTTTCCAGTGGGTTTGGCCAGGGCGCCCGCCTGCTCTTGCAAGGCCACGTCCACCACCAGCCACTCCTCGCCGCGCCGCGGCAGCCCGACGGTCGCTTTGACCTCCATGCTCAGGTTTTCGGGAAACCGGCAGCCCATCTCCCGCAGAGCGTCGCGCGCCTCCTGCTCGAGGTATTTGCGGAAGAACCGTCCCGCATAAACGGCATAACGGCCCTCCTCCACCCCTCGCAACTCGACGCGCAGCAGATCGTACGGAAACACCTTCCTGCCGCCCGACCGGTAGCTCTTTTCGCGAATCCGGTCCAGGACGGCCAGCCGGATCTCGGCCAGCTCTGGCGGCTCCTCCGGGACCCCCTGTTGGCCCGCACCGCTCGCCAGTGGTGTTTCCAGAATCCTCCTGCCCCACTTCTCCAGAAATTCGCCGATATTCATTTTGGCCTCTCCAATATCCCCAGTTGTTCCGCGGCTTCCATGACTTCCCTGGCGATCGGCGCGGCCACCCGGGCGCCATATCCGCCGTGCTCCACCAGCACCGCGAAAGCCAGCCGCCGCGAGACATCCCCATCGTACGGAGCAAACCCCGCGAACCAGGCATGCGGCATTCCCTGGTCGAGCTGCGCCGTGCCGGTCTTGCCCGCGAAGCCGATCTCCGCGCCGCTCATGGCGTGGCGCGCGGTCCCCTCCGTCACCACAAGCCGCATGGCCCCCGCCAGAAACGCGGCCTCCGCCGGCGGAAGCAGATCCACCGGGCCGTCCGTGCGGCTGTCGCCGCCGTCCTCGATCCAGCGTCCCAGCGGCATTCTTCCACCCGCGGCGATCGCCGCGGCCACCCGTGCCATCTTGAACGGAGAGATCAGCACCGGGCCCTGGCCATAGGCCGCGAACGGCAGCGCTCTGCGCAGTTCCGGCATTTCGCCGGTGGAGATGCCCATTTGAGCGGCCGTTTCCGCCAGCGCCTTCGCCCCGACGTCATGGACGCCCAACTGCGCGAAGTAGGCGTTGCACGAGACCGTTATGGCACGTTGCATATCCAGCGTGCCGTGCGCCCGGTCGCCTATATCGTCCTTGACCGGCCGGTTCCAGCCGGCGATGGTGGTCCCCGCCCGGCCATCCCGCAGCGTCCGGCAAAGAAAGGTGCGGTGCTTGAGCCCCGGGTCGGCGCGCAACGCGGCGATCGCCGTCACCAGTTTGAAGGTCGAGCCCGGTGGATACTGGCCGTAGCGCGCGCGGTCCAGCAGTTCATCCGGCGTGGGAGCGGCCGTGCGGATGCCCGGCGGCTCCGGCGCGGGCGCGCTCACCAGCGCCAGAACGTCGCCCGTGGCCGCGTCCATCACCACCACGGCGCCATGCGTATTCGCCGATTCCCTCAAGTGCCTCTCCAGGATCTCCCTGGCGCGCACCTCGAGCCGGATGTCCACCGTGAGCCGCACGTTGCGGTCGCGCGCCAGGATGCGCGCGATCCCCTGGTTTCCCGGCGGATGGCGGTATCGCACCAGGGCGGCCAGCTCCGCATATCGATACCCCTGCAGCTTCGGGTTGGAGTCGTGCTCCACCAGCGACGCATTGCTGGCGTGGAAGTCCTCGCCAGTGCGCAGGTCGCCCACCAAGTGCGCCGTATCCGCGCCGAAGGGATAGTGACGGCTGTCGAAACGCGAGCACGCCTGGTCCAGCGATACTCCCATGGCGGCGTATTCCCCGCGGTGGCGCTCCAGCTCGTCCCAGTCGCTGGTGGCCAGCGGAATCCAGTTCCGGTCGTAAATGCTCCCGCGCGGAATCTCTCTCGCGATCGAGTTCATCCGCGGGTTGTGCTGCGGCCGCTTGACGCCGTCTTCCTCGAACGCGTGGGCGTCGCGCGCCAGGTAGTCGCTATCCCGCACCACCTGGTAACGCGCGGCGGTTGCCAGCAGCGCCAGCCCCGCGCAGGCCAGCACGGCCTTCAACGGCCGCATCGAATTCCGCAGAAGGTCGTGGGCCACGGGCTCGTCGGCGGAGATGGAAAGCAGCAGCGCGAATACCAGGAAGTTCGCCAGCATCGCGGTATTCCCCGAGCTGAGGAACGGCGAGACGACCCCCGAAAGCGGCAGCACCCCGAGCACGCCGGCGGTGATCAGCAGCATCTCGAAGACGATGAGGCTGGCCAGCCCCAGCGCGAGAAAGAAACCGTATCGCGTTCCGGCGCGGCCCGCCACCGCCAGCGCGCGCCAGATCAGAAAACCGAACAGCCCGAATACCGCCGCCACCCCCACGAATCCCCACTCCTCGCCGATGGCCGGCAGCACCAGGTCCGTATTGCCCGCCGGGATCATTTGGGGATCGCCCCATCCCGGCCCCGACCCCGCCGGGCCGCCCGTGGAGAACGCCCAGATCGCGTGCGCCAGTTGATCGCCGCCGTGTACGTCGTTGTCCCACGGCGACAGCCACATGTCGATGCGATGCGCCACCGTCGGCGGCTGGCCCGCGTGGTAGCCCGCCGCTACCGACGCCACCAGTAGCGCCAGCCCCGCCAGCGCCAGGCCCGGCCGCCCTCTGGCCACTCCAAACATGGCCAGAAACACGAAGAACACGACCAACGCCGGGCCAAGGTCTTTCAGCAGGAAAAACAGTCCCAGAGCGACGCCCACCGCGCACAGGACCGGAACCACGTGTTCCAGCCGCGGCAGGCCGATGCGCCGGAACAGGCGCGGCCAGCCCCGTTTCTCGCGCAGGTCGCGCAGCCTCTCCCAGTTGCGCGTGAAGTATCCGGCTAGAAAGAGCACGATCAGGATCTTGATCGGCTCGACCGGCTGGAACGGCCCCAGGTTCACCTTGGCGTCGTTGCCGCCCGGCCCCCTGCCGAACGCCAGCAGCAGCGCGAACAGGCCGAGCGCCGCGGCCAGCGGCGTGTAACACCAGTCCGAGAGCCGCCGGTAGTCGAAGGCCTTGAAGGCGGGCAGAACCAGCAGCAGGCACCCGAGCAGCACGCCCAGGGAAAACTTGCGAAACTCCAGCGTGTCGCGCAGCGGGTCGCGCATGCTGGCCATCAGGACGATCCCGATTCCCGTGAGCAGATGCAGGGCCGGAAGAAATGCACGGTCGCCCCGGAAGCGCCCCACACCCCACACCAGCGCTACCAGGTAGAAACCCGCGAAGTACAGCGCCGTCCATTCGAGAAACACCGCCCGGAACTCCCGCGGGCCGCGCACCACCAAAAGGGGCTTCCATATCGCCAGTGGAACAAGCTCGAATCGCCGCACCGGCCTGGACTGGGCCTGCTGTTGCCGCAGCCGCCTGCGCAGTACGTCCCACCGGGGATCGCCTTCGATTTCCTCGGCCGAGACCCGCAGCCGGGCCAGCGCGCCCACGTTGCCGAGAGGCCGCGCGCGCGCCAGGAAATCGAAGGTCTTCTGGGCCACCAGTTCGCGTTCCGCGCGGCCGGGAAAGGATTCCAGCAGGGGGAGCAACTGTTCCGGGCCGGTCACCAGGTTGACGTTGACCAGCTCGCCCCGCTTCAGCCGGTCCTCCGCGCCGGCAAATCCCTCGCTCTTGGCCGCGTAGACCATCGCCAGCCCCGCCGCTACCAGCAACGAAGCGCCCAGCAGCCAGACCAGCTCGCTCCGCGGAGCCGCCGGCTTCCGGACGTTGACTACCTCCGGCCTCGCGCCGGGCGCCGTCCAGCTCCTGGTTAACGCCATCGCCTGGATCTCCGGATGGGGGCTTTCCTGGGCGCGGGCGCACGGATCGAGTCCAGCTCCCGCAGATGCCCTTCCACCTGGTCGAATCCTGGAATCCGTTCATACAGCGCTCGCGCGGTTTGCGCGTCCTGCCACGCGAGGCGCGGCTCCGCCGCCGCTTGCCGCTGCGCGCGAATCCGGAGCGCATCCGCTTGCTGTTCGATCTCGCGCCGGCCGAACGTGGCTCCGAGCAGCCCGGCGGCCGCGAACTCCGCCGTGGCTTTTTCCACGTTCGGCAGAAAATAGACGTACAGGCGCGCCAGCGCCAGGTGCGGAGCGGGATCGGCCGCCATCTTCTGCGCGGCGATGGCGAACTGGTTTCGCGCGTCCAGCCGCAGGTTCGCCGCGGCCGCCTCCGGGTACGGTCCGCCGCCGCTCAGCCGCTCGAGCGTGGCATAGCCTCTGGAAAGCGCCAATTGCCCACGCGTCCGGTCGTCGCCGGACCCCAGTTCCACCGCGCGCTCGAGGCAGACCCCCGCCTTCTGCCAGTCGAAGTGGTCCAGCGCCGGGTCGTCGCCGCTCCGGTAAGAATCCAGGACGCGGTCCGCCGAGGCGATATACAGGGACGCCAGCTCCTCGTTCGGCAGCCCGGCAGTGGCGGGCGCCGGCCCCGCCGCGCGCACCGTTTGCCATGCCTGCCAGGCGTACGTGCCGCCGATCGACAGCGTCATGCCCAAGGCGAACCACAGCGCCATGCCCGCCACACGCAGAGGTTGGCGCACCCTCCGCGCCGTGCGTGTGGCCCAGTGCAAACACTCGCGCGCCGCGTCGATGGTGACGCTCGCGCTCCAGCCGGGCCGGCGCTCCATTTCGGCGAGCGCCGGCTTGTGCGCCAGAAAGGCCTGCAAGTCCAACTGGAAGTCATGCGCCGAGCGGTACCGCTGCTTCGGGTCGGGCGCCAGCGCCTTCATCACGATCGCCCGCAGTGGGCGCGGGCAGCCCGGCGGCAGCGCCCGCGGCGGGCGTCTCGAACGAATCAGGCTCTCCAGCTTGCGCGTGCTTTCGGCCTGGAACGGCGGCACACCCGCCAGCATTTCGTACAACGTCGCGCCCACCGCCCACAGGTCGGATTGCTGGTCTACCCGCGAACGGCTCAGCCGCTCCGGCGAGCAGTAGCTCGGGCTGCCGAAATTGTGAGCCGTGGCGTCGCAATCGGCCCTTAGCGTCTTGGCGATCCCGAAATCCAGCAGCCGTACGGTGTCATTCAGCCCCAGGTGGATATTGGAGGGCTTGATATCCCCGTGCACGACGGCCGACTGCCAGGAATGGAACTTGGCGAGCTGCTCGCAGATTTCCAGCGCGACGGCCGCCGCGCGGTCCGGATTCAGCGTGCTCTCCGATTGCAGCACCTCCGCGAGGTTGCGGCCTTCCACGTACTGCATGGCCACGAAGAAATAGCCGTCCGTGTCGCCGAAATCGTAAATCTCGACTACGCGCGGGTCGAGCACACGCAGCTCCTTCTGAATCGCCGCGCCCCGGCGCTCCGCTTCGATCGTCAGTTGCGTGACCGTGTCGCCGCCGGACTTGATCAGCTTGAGCGCCGCCTTGCGGTTTTGCACCGTGTCGATGGCCAGGTACACGTCCGTCATGCTCCTGCCGAGCCGGCGGACGATTTCATAAGGTCCGATGCGTGTGGGCGCGTTCATGACATCGCTCCCGCCATCATCCGCCTCTCGCGCGCAGGACCACCCAGACCAGCATCCCGAGCAGCACGCCATAGGCGAGCAACGCCATTCGGCCGGTGAAGAGCCGTTCGGGGATGCGCGCACGCGTTGCCGAGAAGCGCGGCCGCGTCGTTCCCGCGCGGCTGCGGAATTGCGGCCCCGCGACAAACAGCGCCGTGATATTGTCCTTGCCGCCGGCCTCGTTCGCCGCCGCCACCAGGCGGGCCGCCACCGCCGCGGGATCGCCGTCGTACCGCTCCACGATGCCGCGCACCTCGGCCGACGTCAGGTGGTCGGTAAGACCGTCGCTGCATAACAGGATGGCCGCATCCGCCCGGAACCGGCACTGGCGGATCTCGATGAAGTCTTCGTCCGCGGCGTGGCGTTTCGAGGACCCCACGTCGCGGAAGACTTCGTGGCGCTGCGGGTGCGCCATGGCCTCTTGCTCGGTCAGCTTCCCGGCATCTTCCCCTTCGCCCACCGGCGAGTGGTCGGAAGTCAGCTTGCGGATAGCGCCGTTCGAGATCAGGTAGAGACGGGAGTCGCCCACGTGCCCGATCACGATCCGCCGGCCTTCCACCACCGCCAGGGTCAGGACGCAGGCCATGCCCCTCAGTTCGTCGTCCGATTGCGCCAGCTCGAAAATCCGGTTGTTGGCGAGGGTGATGGCCCGCCGCACCCGCTTTTCCACCGTGCCGGCTTCTTCGAAGATGGAACCGCGGATGGCGTCCACGGCCGTCTCCGCGGCCAGTTCGCCCGCCGCGTGGCCGCCGACGCCGTCCACCACCAGAAACACGCCGCGCTCGGCATCCACCCAGTACCGGTCCTCGTTGCGGTCCCGCAAGAGCCCGATGTCGGTGGCAGCGCCGGAGTGCCAGGCGTTCATCGGCGCCCCCGCGCCAGGTGGACGATCGCGAACAACACCACAAACGCCAGAAACGCGATCGCGAAAGGAATGTGCAGATTGTATGGCGCCCGCACCGTCCGCCCTCACTTCCTCGCCTCGAAGGCCAGCTTCAGCACTTCCGCGATCCCGATCTCGGCGCGCTCCGGCAGCGGCTCTTCCACGCCGGGGGCCAGCCGCCGCCCGTTCAGCCAGGTTCCGTTGCGGCTCTTGTCGAGGATGGCGAAGGCGCCGCTCGACGGATCGCGCCGCAGCCGCAGGTGCTCGCGCGAGACCTCGTCGCTGGTATACAGCGGCAGGTCCACCCAAAGGTCTTCGCCGCCCCGGCCGACGCTGATTTCGTTCTGGGTGATGAAGTACGTCTGCGGCCCGGAATCGTCCTGGTAGCGGATCTCGCCGAACACCTGGTCCGGCTGGCGCCGCGTGCTTTCCCGATCGCGCGCCACCTGCGCGATCGTAACCGCCGGCTCCCGCTCGATCAGGGTGGTCTTGACGCCGCGGAATCCGGGTGCCGCCACGTCATTCAGCTCGGAGTGAATCTCCACGTCCCCCGGTGGCACGGCGCCCTCGGTATCGGCGAACATCTCGATCCACCAGTCGTTCTGCGCAATGCGGAACTGCTTGCGCGAGGTTCCGCCCCGGAAGCGCGACCTTCTGCCGTTCCACTCCGCCATGCGGGCGTTCAAAGCGCGCTGGGCGTCTTCCCTGATGAGGTCCTGGACCCCCGCCAGCCGGCCGTAATCGTCCGGATGCAGGTAAATGCTGAAGATGCATGGCAGGAGAATGCTGTACCCCATCTCCAGCCCGCCCAATTCCATGTTTCGGATCAGCTCGTCGATGATGGTCTGGCCGCTGATCCTGGCCGGTGGCTGTTTCGCTCCGCTCTGGCCCATGCTGGTATAAACCGAACTTTCAGCGGGTGCTCTCTGGGCAGGGCGAGCGCAACTCCCCGCTCCAAATCGCCATCGCCCGGACACGTAACGCAATGATAGACGAATCACGGGTCGCGGGGTTTCAGCGGACTGGAGCCGAAGGCCCTTCCGCCGGATTAAACCCCGTCAATCCCGATCCGTTTGTCTGGATTTGCCGACGAACCGGTTCCCCTCGACGATGAACCGCAGCGGCGCGCGCCGGCACCGCCTTGGCGCTGGGCCGGCGAGACGCGAGCGCGGGCGGTGGTATGGCACCGGTGGGGACGGGCGGAAGCATTGCACGTGCTGCCAGGTGAGGCGGGCGGGCAGGGCGGCGAATGCGCGCTCCACGATGGCGCGCAGCGATTCGGGGTCGGCGAGCGCGCGCAAGTTCAATAGAATTTCGTGGTGGGCGGATGGCGAGGCGTCGAGCGCGCCTTCGGCCTCGGCGTAACGCGCGTAGTCGATGTCCAGAGTCTTGGCGCCGGCCGGCGGCTTCCACGAGGTCGGGGAAGCGGCAGCAGAAGCAGCCGCCGGTCACCTGATCGCAGGCGACGCCCAAGGAGCCGGCGTAGCGGGTGTCCACGAGGTCGTCGCCCTGGTCGTTGAGGATGGCGGCCACGCGCAGGCCGCGCTGCTGAAGGAGGCGCGCGGCGGTGAGGATGAGGGTGGTCTTGCCGGCGCCCAGAAAACCGCCGACTACCGCGATGACGGGCTTCACAGCGCCTGCCCCTTACCTTCGGCGATGGTGGCGTTGGGCGTGGACTTCTTTCCGTTGACGGTGGCGGTGCGCACCGCGAGCGTGCCGTGATCGACACGCAGGGTGGCGCCGCCCGCGGTGACGCGGAAGGTCCCCCATCCCGTGGCAGTGCTCCAGAAACAGCGGAAGCCGGGCGCGGCCTTGATGGCGACGGACTGCTCGCCGCCGTGATAGCGGAAGCCGCTGGCGGCCAGGAGCGTGCTCCAGCTCGACATGGCGCGCGCGTAGTGGTGGCCGCACTCGGGCTCATTCCACGGGTTGCGGCGCTCGCCATCGTAGCGCGCACGCACGTTGCGGACGGCTTCGACGCCTTCGCGCGTCATGCCGGCGAAGAGCAGATGGGCCGCGGCGAGGTACTCCAGGCCGGTCCAGGATTCGGCGTAGTAGGGAAAGGGCACGTGCGGGCGCTCGGCCTTGCCGTAGTCGCAAACCATGAGGGCGGGCTCGTCGTTGAGCACGTAGGTGCGCTCGACGCAATCGTGCCCGGCGAGCGTGCGCTTGTAGTTGTAGCGCCAGATGGATTCGAGGGTTTTGCGGATGTTGGCGGTGGAGACCAGCGGGCCGAGGCCGGCGACCTCGGCGAGATACTGGCCGATCAACTGATCGAGCAGACAGCCGCCGCCGACCTGGTATTCGGGGGTTTCGGTGTTGGCCGAGCCGCTGTCGCCCATCAGGTTGGGCGCGATCTTGTCCTTGGCGACGCCGCGGATTTTCTGGATGTAGAACTCGCCGTTGAAAAGGTTGGCGTCGATCCACTTGCTGCCGCGCTCGAACACCGCGCGATACTCCGCCGCGCTGGCGGTGTCGCCCACGGCGCGGGCCATCTCCTCGCCGGCGCGGAGCGCACCCAGATAGTAGATGCCGCATTGCGGGTTGGGGCCGTAGAACTCGACATCGTAGGTGTTGTGCTGCACACCGGTGAGGACGCCGTCTTTGCCGGCGTCCCAGCCGCCCGGGACCCAGGCGAACTCGATGGCCTTCTTGATGCGCGGCCACATTTCGCGGAGCCACGCGGTGTCGCCGGAAAGGAGCCAGTCCAGGTAGGCGTGCATGATCTGGCCCATTTGGCCATCGGCGGCGGCGAAGCCGAAGCTGTCGCCTCGGTGGGGAAGGCGCTCGCGGAAACGGATGCCGCCGGCGTTGTCGAGCTGGTAGCCGAAGGCGGAGCCGCGCAGCGAGCGGGCGAAGCTCGGGAAGATGTGGGCGGTGGCGGTCTCATAGTTCCAGACGTGTGCGCAACTTCCGTGGCAGCAGCCTGCGTGGTCGTTGGCGCCTTCGAAGCCGTGGAATTCGCCGTCGGCGGTGCGGAAGCAGACGGGCGTGACCAGGGTGGAGAGGTTGGCGCTGGCGGCGTCCTTGATGGCGGCGGGGATGGTGGACTCGCGCATGGCGGCGGCAAACCGGCGGGTCTTCTTCTCGAGGGTTTCCAGGTGTTCGGCGGCGTATTCGGCGGCGGCCCAGGCGTCGGGGAAGCGCGTGGTGTAGTGGTTGCCGATCAGGGTGTCTTCATCGCCGCGCGCGGCGGTCCAGCCGCAGCGGCGCGGCGTGCGGTTGGGGAAATGCCAGGCGAGAAGGAACGTGTAATCGGCGTGGGCGCCGGGCGCGATGGTGCGGCCGAGCGAAAGCGCGCCCACCAGACCGGGGTCCTTCGACTCGGGGCCGAGTTCGCCATCGGCGGAAAAGTCGTCCCAGAAAAACATGGGCGAGTTCCACCAGCGACTGCGCTCCCATCCGCGAAGGTAGGTGACCCGGGCGCCGGCGGAATCGAGCACGGAGAGCACGAAGCTGCCTTTGAGCGCGTCGTTGCCGGGCAGTTCCGGGCTGGTCATGAGAATGCCGGCCAGCCGTTCGGAAGTTTTATATTCGTTGACGCGCGTGTCCTTGGCCTGGGTGCGGCCGGTAGGATTGTCGATGGACCAGGCGATGGAGACCTTGGCCGACGCCGTGCCGGGGTTGGTGACGCGGTAGCGCAGGATGGCGACCGGCAGGCCGGACTCGTCGGGTTCGTGGGGGATGAAGGGCGAGAAGGCTTCGAGCGTGATTTTGACGGGCAAGGTGGAATCGGAGAAGTCGACGCGCGCCAGCGGGAATTCGCCGGTGAAGGTTGCCGAGGCGAGGCGCGTGAGGCCGGGCGCGTTTTGCGCGCCAAGCCCGCTGGAGCCTTCGAAGGGCGGCTGGATGCGCGATTCGAGCACCCGGGCGACGGGCTTGCGGTTGCCGGCCTGCGCCCAGATAGCGGGGAAGGCGTAGGAGGGCGCGTTGCCTTTGTCGGGACGGTTGAAGATCTCCCAATCGCGAAGCTGCCCGCGCCCTCCGAGGCTGACGCACCCGGCGCAGACGCCGCCGAGCGGGAAGGCGATGGCGGTGAGACGCCGTCCGGTGAAGACACGGGGGAACGCGATTTCGGGAGCGGCGGGCGATGTTGGCGCGGCCGCGGCCGGCGCTGGGGTTTGCGCGGCGGCCTGAGTGGCGGCGCTGGCAAGGGTCATCTGCTTGAGGAAGGTGCGGCGCTTAGTGGACATCAGGTATAGAGTAATCCCGGACGAGGGAGAGTGGGGAAGGGGGGCTGTTGAATTGCGGTAAGCGGATGGGCGACTGCTCCTCGTCGGGCTTTCCGCTCCTACCGCGTGCTAATCTCTCCCGATAGGAGGTAAAACGGTTGCCATGGGAGACGTGGGGAACCGATGAACTCGGACAAAAACTTTAGGGCAGATCGGCGACTTGCCTTACTCAGGGTGGTATGGCTCGCCTGTGCGCTGGCGGGCGGCTGTGCGTTTGGGCAGAACGCTCCATGGCCAGCCGCCGCGGGCGAGTATCGCATCCACATGATCGGGCAGGCGCATATCGACCCGGTATGGCTGTGGCCGTGGCCCGAAGGATTGTCAGTCGTTCACAGCACCTTCCGCTCGGCCCTCGACCGCATGAACGAGACGCCGGACTTCGCCTTCACCGCCAGCTCGGCGCAGTTTTATGAATGGGTCGCCGAGAACGATCCGGCCATGCTCGCCGAAATCCGCAAGCGTGTGGAGGAGGGCCGCTGGGGGCTGGTGGGCGGCTGGTGGGTCGAACCCGACGTGAACATCCCCAGCGGCGAATCGCTGGTGCGGCAAGGCCTCTATGGGCAGCTAACCTACAAGCGCCTGCTCGGCCGCATCGCGCATGTCGCGTACAATCCCGACTCCTTCGGGCATCCCGGCACGCTTCCCCAAATCCTCCGGCTCCAGGGAATGGAGGATTACGTCTTCATGCGTCCCATGCCGCGCGAGAAGACGCTGCCCGCCGACGTGTTCTGGTGGCGCGCGCCGGACGGCAGCCGTGTTCTTACTTACCGGATCCCTTACAGTTACAACGACGAGGGCTCGGTCCGGGCGCGCATCAGCCGCACGCTCGACCTGAAGGAACCTACCCGTACGATGATGGCGTTCTACGGCGCGGGCGACCATGGGGGCGGGGCTACCAAGGAGAATATCCGGTCGATTCAGGAAATCAAAGGTGAGACTGGCGCGCCCGTGCTGCTCTACAGCACGCCGGACCGGTACTTTGACGAGATCCGCAAGTCTCCGCCGGATTTCCCCGAAGTGCAGGGCGATCTGCAGCATCACTCGGTCGGCTGCTATACGGCCGAAGCGACGGTCAAAAAGCTGAACCGCACCGCGGAGCTGGCGCTCACGACGGCCGAAAAGATAGCCGCGATCGGTGCGGCGGTCTGGGGCGCGGCCTATCCCAAAGCGTCGTTCACTTCCGCGTGGAAGCGGGTGCTTTTCTTGCAGTTCCACGATAGCCTGGCGGGCACCGCTTTGCCCGAGCATTACCAGACGGCGGTGCCCCAGGGATACGGCTACGCCATGGATATTGCGAACCAGGCCATGTACCTGGCGGCGCAGAAACTGGCGTGGGACGTCCCGGCCGCCGACCCGGATTCGAAATACCTGCTGGTGTTCAATCCGCATGCCTGGGAGGTGACCGCAAATATCGAGTACGATATCGGGTTCGCGCCCGAAACTCCTCTGTCCGTCGAGGACGAGAACGGCCACCCAGTGCCGCACCAAGCCACGCCGCCATCGAGCGAAGTCAATGGCCGCGAACGGCTGATCGTCCGCACGCCCTTGCCCGCGTTCGGTTATCGCCAGATCCGGATTCGGCGAACGCAGCCGGCATCGACCGCCGCGGGTGTCCACGCTGACGAAAAGACCCTCGAAAACGAGCGCGTGCGGGTGACGTTCGGCGCGGACGGTGGCATTGCGCTGTTCGATAAAGACGCGGGCGCCGAGGTCTTCGCCGGAGGCGCCGCCGGGGCGCGCGCGGTGGTGCTAGACGATCCCAGCGATACCTGGAGCCACGATGTGCGCGGGTACGATCGGGCGATCGGTGCGTTCGGCAATGCCAAGATCATGGTGATGGAGAACGGTCCGCTCCGTGCCCGCGTGCGAGTGACCACCACCTATGGGGCATCGACCCTGGCCACCGATTGGCTGCTCTACGCCGGCGCACCGACCCTGGAAGCGCGTGTTTCGCTGGATTGGCACGAACATCGAAAAATGATGAAGTTCTCGTTCCCCGTGGACATAACGTCGCCCAGCCCGACGTATGAAATCGCCTATGGGCATCTCGCTCGCGAAGCCACGGGAGATGAGGAGCCGGGGCAGCGCTGGATCGATCTCGGTGGCACGCGTAATGGCGTCGAGTACGGACTGGCCGTGATTAACGATGCCAAATACGGCTACAGCGTGGCCGGCAACGATATGCGCATTTCGGTGGTGCGCGGGGCGCCCTACGCTCATCACATTCCCCACGTGCTGGCCCCGCGCCCCGACATTCTCTGGCAGGATCAAGGATCGCAGACATTCCGTATGTTGCTCATGCCGCACCGGGGGGGCCGGCAGGAAGCCGCCATCCAACGTGCCGCCGAGGAGTTTACCGCGCCCATCCCCGTCATCTATCAAGGCATCCACGGGGGCCGGCGGCGGCAATCGGATTCATTCGTGGTGGTGGATGCTCCGAATATTGTGGTTTCGACGATCAAGCAGGCCGAGGACAACGACGATCTGATCTTCCGGTGTTACGAAACCGCGGGACACGCCGCCACGGCGTCGCTCGACTTGCGATTCGCCCAACGGAAATGGACGGGCAATTTCCGGCCCTCGGAGATCAAAACGCTGCGATTCAATTCGCGCAGCGGCGTGATTCGCGAGGTGGACGTGCTCGAAGAAGAGGCTCCCCGAGAATGAGCGGGAACCTTTGGGTCGGAGTCGATATCGGCGGCACCAAGACGGCCGTAGTCCTGTCGGAGAGTCCACCGAGCGTGCTCTGCCGCAGCGAGTTCCCCACGTTACCCGCCGAAGGCCCCCAGCGCGCCATCGATATGATCGTCGGCGGCATCGATGAATCGCTTCGCGCGCGCGGTTTCGATCGCTCCGCGCTCCGGTCCATCGGGGTAAGCTGCGGCGGACCGCTGAATTCCACAACCGGCGTGATTTGCGCGCCGCCTAATCTCTGGACCTGGGTGGACGTCCCCATTACGTCCATTCTCAAATCGGAATTTGGCGTACCCTGCGGTCTGGAAAACGATGCCAACGCGGGTGCCGTAGCCGAGCACCGTTTCGGTGCGGGGCGCGGCGCCCGGAATATGATTTTCCTCACCATGGGAACTGGTCTCGGCGCGGGTATCATAGCCGATGGCCGCCTTTACCGCGGCGCCTGCGACGCGGCGGGCGAAATCGGGCATGTGCGCCTCACACGCGGCGGCCCGATCGGATATCGCAAGGCCGGTTCCGTCGAAGGATGGGCCAGCGGCGGCGGCCTTGGCCGCATTGCTACCAAGGTGTTCGGAGAGGGCCGCGAACTGACCGCACGCGATGTTGCCGAAGCCGCTCGAGCCGGCGACCAACGCGCCCGCAAACTCATCCGCTCTACCGGCCGCCGCTTGGGCGAGACACTGGCGATACTGGTGGACATTCTCAACCCGGAGCGCATTGTCATCGGGGGTCTGGCTATGCGATTGGGCGACGATCTCCTCAGGCCCGCCCGCGCCGTCTTGCGGCGCGAAGCTTTGAGCGCCTCCGTGGCAGCCTGCGAAATCGTGCCGGCCGCTCTCAACGAACAAATCGGCGACCTCGCCGCGCTGTGCGTCGCTTTGGATGAAGCGCTGAAAACCTCCTAAGCGGCTGGTGCGGGCGAGCCGTCCTAAACCGCGACCGGAGGCACTAGCGTCTTCAGGAATTCGTGCGCCAGATGGAAACCGCGCTTGAATTGTGGAGTGAAATCGGCCCCTTGGTAATTCGGGTAGTAGAACTCGTCTTCGTTCTCGATGTTCATGGCCCCGCTATAGCCGGCTTCCGCCAGCACCGAAAAGAGCCCCTTCCAATCGATCGATCCCTCGCCGGGCAACCGGAAGCGCCACCACCGGGTATTGTCGACCGGCTGAATTCCGGTGCGGCGCAACACGTGCCAGAGGATCTCGGTGTCTTTGAGGTGCACGTCGTAAATCTTGTTGACGAAGTCGCGAGCGGCCTCGACCGGGTCCATGAATTGCCAAACCAGATGGGAGGGGTCGAACTGCAAGCCGACCCAGGGGCTGTCTTTGAACGCTTTGAAGAGGGCCTCCCAGCCTACCGGACCGGTGGCGATGGTGGGTGCCCCGGCGTAGGGTTCCCACAGCATGCGGACCTTGTTCTTTTCGCACACCGGGAAGTACTTCTCCGTGTAGACCTTCACGATCTCATCCACTTGCTGCTGCAAGGGCCGGCCCTTGATGGCGCCGGATGGTCCCCCGATGTTCGGAATCCCCAGCTTGCCGCACAATTCGAGGGTCTTGATGGTCTTCTGGATCTGGCGGTCGCGCAGTGTGAGGTCGGGGTCGATGTGGTTCCCATCGCAACCCATCGAGGAGATGTAGATGCCGGACGCCTGGATCTTGTCCTTCAGGGCAGCGATGGCAGCGTCGTCCAAGCGTTCGGGATTGAGCTGGAGTTGCATGCTGGTAAAGCCTTCGGCCTTGACGAACTCCAGGTTGGCGTCGGAATACTGGCCGAGGACGCCGAGTTTGGGCTTCCAACTCGGGACCCGGTTGCGCTGCGCCTGGCCGGCGGCAGCCGCGGACATGGCAGTCAGAACGGTGCGTCGTGTGATGGTCACGAAACGAAGATAGTGCAACTGAGGGTCCATGCGCAAGTTAGCTGGCGCTGAATCCATCGGCGCTCATGTGCGCCTGCCGGCCCTCATGGAATGCCACGTTCGCCAGGTGCGGGCCGGATACGGCACTGGCGCCTACTTCCACCGGCGCATTGGGCTCCTGGCGGGACTTGACGCAATCCAGAAAATTCTGAATGTGCGTCTCGATGGGAATGGGAGCGGCCACGGTCTGCACCGGATCGGGGTTCCTGGGTACCGGCTCTTTCCAGATGCGGTAGCCGGCATTGTTCAGGATCATGGTGCCCTCGTCGCCCTGGAACTGAATCGACCAATCGTTGTCGTACGAGTTGCAGTAATTCAAAGTCCAGGTAGCCATGAAGTTCGGGTATTCGAAGACCGCGCAGAAAACATCCGGCACTTCCGCGCCGGCGTTCTTGGCCCTCTGGCCGTAGCACACGGCCGAACGCGGCACTCCCGAATCCGTGAACCACTGGACCACGTCCATCAGGTGCGTCCCTTGGTCCGTCATGTTTCCGCCCGAATAATCCCAAAAGTAGCGCCAGGAGCGGAAACGCATGGGCTCCAGATCGCGATCCGGCGCCGGGCCGAGGAATCGTTTCCAATCCAGGCTGCCGGGAAGCGGTTGGTTGTCGAGCGGCTTGGAGACGTTCCAATTCCACATGGGCTTGACCAGCGTGATTCTGCCGAGAATGCCACTATCGACAATCTTTTTGGCGGCCATCACCGAAGGCGCGCTCCGCCTCTGCATCCCCACCTGGACAATTTGCGAAGTCTTGCGCACGGCTTCGATCATCTGCTTACTTTGTGCCAGCGAATGGGACATCGGCTTTTCCAGGTAGACGTCCTTGTGCGCCGCCAGCGCCGCAAAGAGCATGGGGGCGTGCTGATGGTCGGGCGTCGCAACGATCACGGCGTCCAAGCCCGAATGCGAAAGCAGGTCGTGGTGATCCAGGTACGCTCTGGCGCCGGGCGAATCCTTCTGTGCCGCCTGCAGATGGGGTTCATACACCTCGGCGATGGCTATGCACTCGGCGCCCAGCTTTTTGAAATTGACGTTGAGGTAGCGGCCTCGCCCGCCGGCGCCGATCAGGCCATATGCAAGGCGATCATTCGCGCCCCACGCGCTGCGCGGGACGAACAACGGCGCGGCCGTCAAAGCCGATGTAAGGAAAGCCCGGCGATTGGGATGCATAGCGTTCACTATAGTCCGGCAGAACGGCTGCCGCAAGGCCGCGGCGGGAGCGTGGATCGTCGTCCCGCTAAGGCAGCAACGCCTTGAGCAGCGGCTTCGTCCAGTTTTCCGCTCGCGCGTCGAATGCATCGAAGCCGCAGCGCCAGAAACCCCAGTACGACCAGCTCATGGCGTTCTTCCCGGCCGTGCGCACGACATAGTCCGTCCAGCGAACGCGCGAGGGCATATCGGCAGCCTGGTATGCGCCGAATTCCCCAAGATACAGCGGGCGGTTATTCTTCTCGCTCCACGCCGCTACCTTGGCGAAGGCTGCATCCACCGCGGCCCGCTCTTCCTCCGATGCGGTCCAGTGAATATCTTTGTAGATGCGGTTGCTCGACCAGGACGCCTGCTGATGCGTGAACCTGCCGGGATCGTAATAGTGCACCTCGACGATCGTGCTGCGTTCGTTCCCCGGGATGCGCAGGTCGTCGATCGACCCGAAGCCTCCCCCGTTCGCCGTCTGGATCAGAAGGGTGCGATTCGGGTTGGCCCGGCGTATCAGCGGGATGGTTTCGGCAATCAGACTGTTCCAGGCGTCGGCGCCGAGATTCTGCCGGCTCGGTTCGTTCAACATGCCGAACATCACTTCCGGTGGCGAGCTCCGGTAGTGTTCGGAGAGCTGTTGCCAGAGAGCCAGGAAACGGGCGCGGTTCTTCTGGGGATCTTCGTTGCTTGCCTCCGTGCCTGTAAAGCTGATCAGCGGGTAGTAATGGAAGTCGAGAACCACGGCCAGCCCCTGGGCTATGCATTGGTCCACGGCCCAGTCGACCTTCTTGAGAAAACCGGCATCGATGCCAAACGGCGGTTCCTGCTGGGAATAGGATGACCAGCGAATCACCAGGCGCACGTTGGTGAAGCCCGCGTCTTTGATCTTCCGGAAGTATTCCGGCTTCATCGGCGGTTCCGGGACCGTTGCCCCGCCGCGATCGAACACCCCGGGGATATTGATTCCACGCCCCAGCCGCCGGTTCTGCGCGAACGGATCGCTCTGCGGAAAGACGGCCATTGCGCTGAGACCCGCCAAGGCAGCCAAGGCCAGAAACCGGTTGGATCGCATGTCCTGCTATTCTCCTCGAAGCGAAGTATACACCCAGAAGAGCGTACCATGAAACTCGCCAGATAAAGTCTTCGGCCTTGGATGTCGCCCAAACGGGCTGCCAGCCAGGGTTGTCGGGAGCCATTTCCAAGAGGACGGGACGCTTGGGCAATTCCTGCCGCTGAGTTGCACCCGTAAACCACGCTACCGCCCGCTCACCTGCTTCACCGCGGCGGGGTGGTTCCACGCATCGGGCTTGATTTTCATGCCGAAGCCCGGCTCCTCGGGAACCTGGATGAATCCGTCCCGCGGTGAGATGGGATTCTCCAGCATGGCCGGCCAGTCGCGTTCGTAGAAGCGTTGGCAACTCTCCTGGATCCACACGTTGGGAGATGCGGTGGTGAGGTGTGTTGACGCATAGAACAGCAGCGGGCCGCCGGCTGTGTGCGGAGCCACCGGAAGCTGATAGGCGTCCGCCATATTGGCGATCTTGCGCGCTTCGGTGAGGCCGCCGCACCAGGTCACGTCGAACATGACAAACCTGGCTGCGCGCGCAGCCAACAGTTGCTCGAACTGCATCTTGCCCGCCATACGCTCGCTTATGGTCAGCGGTAGCGAGGTGGCCAACGCCAGCTCGCGGTACTGATTGGGGTTTCCGGGTAGAAGCATATCCTCGAGCCACATCGGCCGATATGGCTCCAGCGCACGAGCGATACGAATGGCGGCGGTCAGGTTCCAATTGGAGTGAAACTCCATGGCGATTTCGACATCGCTCCCGAAGGCATCGCGCAGTTTCCTCACCGGCTGCAGGGCCTGGTCGATGTCCTGCTGCGTGATGTACTGATGGCCATTGCGCTGCGCGGCGCCGTCGAAGGGCCACACCTTGATCGCCCTGATGCCGCGGGTATCGATCAACTCGCGCATGATCTTCTCTGGCTCGCGGATGAAATCGTATTTGTAAGGGAAACAAGTATTGTAGAGCCGCACCCGCGGATTCGTCTTTCCCCCGATCAGCCGGTAGACGGGCGCATCCAGCGATTTCCCCAGCAGGTCCCACAGTGCGAGGTCAATAGCGCTCAAGGCGCGCATCTCGGCGCCACCTGTCACCTGATAATCGAACGAACGGTAAAGGTCCGCCCAGATGCGCTCAATGTCGCGCGGGTCGTGGCCGATCAACTGCTCGGCGATCCCGTGAATGGCCGCCGCCTCGGTGGGATTGCGTGGATAGGTCTCGCCGATCCCGGACACACCGTCGGCGTCGATCTTCAACCACGTCCAGTGCGGCCAGAACGGGGCGTCTTCGCGCGATTTCCAGTAGACGGTCTCGATGCTGCGGATTCGAATTGGGGGCGCGCTCTGCGCGGCCTTCTGGTAAGCCGCCGCCGTGGGCGAGGCCAGCAGGCCGGCAATGAACGATCTGCGATTGAAGGCCATAAGCTGAATATAGCCAATCGCCGCCCTCCACACGCTCACCCGAGCCTCGCGAACTGGACATTACCTCGGAGTGCCGAGGACATCGAGCAAAGCCGGTAGGGTTCTTCCAGCGTCTGCCGCGCGCAGGGATGGAGTTCGAGCTTCACGAGCGGCTGCGCGCAAACCGCGCCATCGCTTCCAGGTTGGCGTGCGGCGTGCCGCGCGGCACCTCGCAGCCGGCGCCGCAAATGTAAGCCGCGCCCGCCTGCTCGTAGCACTCCGCCAGAACCGCTTCCACCGATTCAGGCGTGCCGTCGCGCAACTCCCGCACCGGGTCGATATTGCCAAGCAGCACCTGCGTCTCCCCCATGGCGCGGCGCGCGTGGCCGAGCGACGTCGGAGAATCCAGATCGATGATGTCGGCGCCCGTCTGGCCCATGCCTTCCACGATGCGCCTGGTGTTGCCGCAGATGTGCAGCCGCACCGGCACGCCGAGCGCGCGGATCGCCGCGATCAGGCGCTGCTCGTAGGGCAGCACATACCTCGCATACAGCCTTGGCCCGATCAGCGAAGCCGCCGCGTCGCCCACGCCGATCAGTGTCGCGCTCGCCTCCACCTGCGCCCGCGCGAACTCCACTTCCATGCGCACCGTGAAGTCGAAGAGCGCTTCCACAAAGGGCGGGTCGTCGAAGAAATCCAGCATCAGCGTGTTGATCCCGCGCAGATCGGCGCTCATCGCGCACGGCCCTTCCACCCACCCTTCGACGATCCGCGTGGCGCCGGTGCGCTCCGCCAGCAGCCGCACCGCCTCGACACGATCGCGCATTCGTCCGGGCGTGGACGGGTCGGGCGGGCGCAGACCCGCCAGCTTGCTCTTCTCATCGAGCAGCGCGCGGCTCTCCACGATCGCGGGCGGCTGGTCGTCGAACCACTCCACCTCGGCGCCGAGGTCGGAGGCTTCGCGCGCCGGGTCGGAAATCGCCGACACGTAGTCGAAGCCGAAGCGGTCCGCCACCGCCACCTGCGCATCGGTCAGCACGCGGTGGTCGCGCGCGTAGTCGTCGTAGCGCACGCCGGCCAGTTCGGCGGCGAACATCATCGTGATCGGCATCAACGGCAACGAATCGGTCGGTTCGCCGCGCAGTTTCGCGAGAATGCGATCTTTGCCCGTCATCCCTGTGCCTACCGTTACCACCCTGGTGTCATAGCTGGCCGCGATGCGCTGGCCGGACGGGGCGCCCCTCTAAGGCCGCATCGGGCCTAGAGGGAACTTAGGAACGACCCCAACGCTTCCACGGTCCGCTGTCTTTCATCGTGGTGCAGATTGTGCCCGGCGCCGTCTATGTGCACCAACTTGCCGTTCTTGAGGACCTTCGCGGCTTCCTCGTTCGCTCTCCTCGTCTCGGGCGGCGCATCGGCTTTCAGGATCAGCGCCGGCGCGGTAATTTTGCCAAGCGCTTCGGAGGTGCTCATTCCGCCTCCTCCACCGGGCCCGCGCCCATCGCCGGATGCGTAGGAGCCGTGATAGATTCTCTTCGACACCGCCCAGTACTGGCAGTCGAGCAGATCCCACTTCGGCGTCTGCTTCCGGCACTGCGCCACCAGGTCGTCATACGGCCGATTGTTTTGCGCCACCAACGCCTCCGCTGTCCCGCCCATCACCAGGGCAGGCGCTGCCGCCGCGCCGCGAGCGGCGCCCGCACCTCGTCCTCCGCCGGGAGATCCCAGACCCGGATCAAGCATGATCACGGCGCGCGGAAGGTCCGGGTACGTCGCCCCGATCCGCATCACCGTGCCGGCGCCCATTGAGTGTCCCATCAGAATGGGCTTCTCAAGCTTCATCGCCCGAAGGAAGCCGGCCAGGTCCTCCACGCCGGTGTCGCCCTTGGCGTCCGCCGTGGGCGGGTCCGTGTAACCGTGGCCCCGCGCATCCACCATGTAGATGTCGTAGGCGGCCTGGAGCTCCTTCGTCAGAGTCGTCCAGTTAAGCCCATAATCGGTGGCGCCATGAGCCATCACCATCACCGGCTTCCCGGGGGCGGGCACGGCACGATAGTAGTGGATGCGGATTCCGTTCGCGAACACATACCCGTCCGACCACCCGTCCGGAATGCCCGGCGGCGTCGCGGCGACTGCAACGCCGGCCAGAGCCGCCATCAGGACCATCGTCCACGCAAGCTTTTGCATCGGCATGAGAGTTTCTCCGTATAATGCCGACCGCCATTATAATCAAGTGCTCCTTCCCGTACCAGGTGGACCTTCACTTCGGCGGCGTTTTCGCAGCAGCCGTAAATGGAGGCGACGAAGGCCGGGCGGTTGGCGGCGGTGTGATCGAGGGCGGCCTGGGCGGCTACATAGCCACCCGCGGAGAAGCCCATGATGCCGACCTTGGCGGGATCGAGGCTCCACTCAACGGCTTGCTGGCGCACGACTTCGATGGCGCGCCGCCGCGCACGGCGGCTGCAATCGCATTTACTGTTTCCACTGCTGTTCGATCTCCTCGAGGTTCTTGCCCTTCGTCTCAGGCGTGAACTTCCACACGAACCAGACGGTGCAGGCGCACATGAACGCGTAGATCCAGAACGCCCCGGCAGCCGTGAATGCCTTTACGAGCGAAAGAAACGTCAGCGTGATCAGCAGGCAGGCGAGCCACAGCGCAACGGTTGCCAACGACATCGCCCGTCCTCGAATTCGCGTGGGGAATAGTTCCGAGATCACAACCCACACGCCAGGTCCCATCCCGAAGGAGAAGAACGCGACGTAGCAGAGTATCAATGCCAGGACGCTAGAGGGTGTTCTGGAACCCGTCCTAAAGACAAGGCCCAGCGCCGCCAACGACAGTCCCATGCCCGCGGCCGCCGCGATGAGCAGCACCTTGCGTCCGAGCCGGTCGATGGTGAACAGCGCAATAACAGTAAAGACCAGGTTCATGAGACCCACCAGAACATTCGCCCAAAGGGCCGCGGACGTACTTCGAACTCCCGCCTGCTCCGTGAAGATGATGGACCCGTAGTAGAGTACCGTGTTGATGCCTGTGACCTGCTGAAGGATAGCGAGGGTAACGCCGATCAGCAGCGGACGGCGCATCCCGGCCTCCAGCAATTGGCGCAACGATCCGCTCTCTTCGGCGATCGCGCGCTCGATCTCGCGCAGTTGGGAGGGGGGCTCGCCCAACCTTGCCAGTACTTGTGCGGCTTCGGCATGCCGGCCTTCCTTCACCAGCCAGCGGGGGCTTTCCGGTACGAAGAAGAGAGCGCCCAAGAAAAGCAGTGACGGAACCGCGGCAACAGCGAACATCCACCTCCAGCTTCCATCGCCAAGACCGGCCAGTGCCCATCCCACCAGGTACGAAACCAGAATGCCCAGCACGATCGCGAGTTGATTCATGCTGACGAGACGCCCGCGGATAGCCGCGGGAGAAACCTCCGCGATATAGAGCGGGGCGAGCATCGAAGCGATCCCGATGGCGACCCCAGCCACAACCCGCGCGGCGACAAACGCGCCCAGTCCGTTTGGCAGCGCGGTCGCTACCGAGGAAAGCGCGAAGATCACGGCCGACAGGAGCAGAACGAACTTGCGGCCGAAACGGTCGCTGAGAGGGCCGGCTGCTCCCGCTCCGAGTGCGCACCCGGCCAACAGGCTTCCGGCCGCGAATTCGGTTTCGATCTCCGTCCACTGGAAATGCCGCCGAAGAAAAACGATCGCACCGTTGATGATGGCTGTGTCGAAACCGAACAGGAATCCACTCAACGCCGTGACCGACGAGATGCGATACGCATAGCCACGGGTTTGCGATTGCGCATCCGACGTGAGAGGGAGGTTTTCGTGCATCCGGGCGCCGGCCACAATCACCAGACCTTAAGCTCCAAGCCACCCTGACCCGGGTCCTCGAAAGGCCCGGCGAAGGGAGTGGACATCTTTCGCTTCTTGCCGAAATAGTCGCTTTCGATGACCACGCGCGAGCCATCGGCGTTTTCGTACGCAAGTCCTGAACACTTCGCCTTCCCCAATAGCTCGGTATCTACGAGCTTGGTCGCGGCAGTGTGCACCTCTGCACCTAGGGTCAAGCGAACATACACGCGGTCGCCTTCCTCGACGAGTTCGAGTTTGGGGTTTGCCCCGGGGAGGTTGAGCGCACCGTCCTCCCTGAAATAGGCGCGAGCACCCGCGAAATACACATTCCCACCCGTCTGCAGGGGGTACTCCCGGTGGTTGTAAACCCACAGCCCGTAGCCGCCGAAGCGCAGCGGGTTGGCATCGGCTTGGTTGCCGCTATCGGGTGGCCCGCCATTTCCCACAAAGATGTTGTTGTAGAAACGGTTGTCGCCTCCCGTGGTGCTGTTAAGGCCGGCGAGCGCGGTCGAGTGTGCTTTGAGATATGGCGTCGAGCGCTGGGGTTCGGACCGGCTGATAAGTCGGCCGGTAATCAGATTATGAACGTAGGCGCCTCCCTCGGAGCAGTCCTGCAAGCTCATGCCGGACAGGAAAAGGTTGTTGTCCACAAGAAATGGCCCGTGATTCACCTCGACGAACAGGTCGTCCGTACTGTTGTCGTAGAGGAGATTGCCAGTGATCCGCCTGCCCTGGGCCATCCAGTCCATCCACAATCCGCGGCCAGCGTTGTGGATGCGGTTGCCTTTGATCGCCACGTCGATCGCACCGTGCAGTTTGATGCCCGCCATTTCCGCGCCGCCGAACTGCCGCTTGACCCAGATATTGTAGATGTGGTTGTTCGAGATCTGGCTGAACGCGGCGCCGAGACTTCCGACAATGCCGGCCTGCTCACAGTTGAAGATCACGTTGTTGCGCACGACGTGAGAACCGATGTTTTCCCGCGACCAGCCGGCTTCCAGGGCACGCACGATCACTTCGTTGCGAGGTGGTGTCACCCGTTCCCGGTAGGTGCCCTCATGCACGGTGATCGCATCGCCCGGCTGCGCGATCTGGGCGGCTGCAAAAATCGTCTTGGACAGTTTGGACGACGAGCCGTCGTTGTTGTCGTTTCCATTGACGGCGACATGGAGCTCTTTGGCGGGGGAGGCATAAGCGAGCAGAGTCAACAGAATTGTTACGATCAAGCGTCTCATTTGCCGTCTCCCAGCCATCGATTCCACGAATCCCCCTTCGCGACTACAGACCAACAGAGCCTTGGAATGGTGGCGCTCGGAAGGTGCGGTGCTGTAAAGGAAGCGTGGAGCCTTCATAGGTCCTTTTCCTGTGCCTACAATCATACTCCGCATCGGTTCGCGCGCTTCACTGGGCGATGACCTCGTTCAGTCGATCGGGTTCGGGCTCGTTGTTTCGGCAGCCAAGCCTGAGCGACGCGCTGGTTCCGTGCCAGCGCCACTTTCGAAGCCGCGCCGGCGTGCGCAGCCGCCACTTGCGCCGGGCCGGATGGTCGACTATGACCTGCCCTGGAACCCAAACCGCCTGGAACAGCGGTTCGGTCGCATTCACCGCATTGGGCAGACCGAAGTATGCCATCTCTGGAACCTGCTGGCGGAAGAGACGCGCGAAGGCGACGTATACAAGTCCGCGCGCTCTTCTACCTGGAACTCACTATCCAGGACGGCCGCACCGACAAAACGGGTAATCGCCGGGTCGTCTCCTGCCAGCTTCAGTTCATTGAGATGGATGCGCTGGGCTCCACCAGGAACGCCGGATACGCCCCTTACCTGGACTATTGGCCGGCGGCGCCTCAAGAACGGACCAGTCTGGCTGCACCGTTGGAGTCCCAAGCATGACTAAAGGGAGACCTGGAATCGGTGGTGGTTGGCCACGCGATTGCCAATCTCGTTCCCCTACACCTCGACGAAGTCCGAGAGCGCCGCGAGGACTTGGTGACCAGGACCATGGCCGCCGCCAAGGACCGGCAGACTAAAGAAATCGCGTACTGGGATCATCGCGCCAACCAGATCGGCGGATCGCTGGTCGTCCCCGTCCGGTCACGCCGAGGCCGCCGCGGCCCTCGGCCCCATCGACATCCTCGTCCACAACGCCGGAGAGATGACGGATGTGGCAGTCGAAGCGATGCCGGATGAAATCTGGGAGGCGGCGCTTCGGCGAGCCTGGGGAGATCGCCGGGGCGATTGCCTTCCCGGCCTCCCCCGCCGCAGGCTACATCACCGGCGCGACTCTCCATGTGAACGGGGGCCTGGTAATGGATTGACGCCGTGTGCGCGCGCCGGCAGATCCACGGTGCGCTCGAATTCGCGGGAACCGGCTATATTGAATTGTGGGCGAAACGTGGCGGCGCACGCTGGCGGTTGGGCTCGCCTTCGTCGTGGCGATCACGGGTACTTTCGTCTTTGCCTACAGGGCCGGCCGGCGAGTGCGGCATATCCGCACGGAAAATGAGCCCATCCACGCCTGGATGTCGATCCCATTTATCGCCCATGCCCACCACCTCCCCGCATCCGTGCTGTTTCAAGCTATCGGGGTTCATCCGCAGGAGCCGCGCGATAGGCGATCCGTTCGCCACATCGCTCACGACCTGAACCGCCCCGTTCCCGACCTGATAGCCCAACTGCAGCGCGCCATCGATGCCGCCGCGCAACCACCCGGCGGCCACCCGCGATGAACGATCAGCTTCTCGCGGCGGTTTCACAGTACGGCGTGCCGGCCCTTTTCGGGATCGTGGCCATTGCGGCCATGGGAGTGCCACTGCCCATCACGCTCCTTCTGATTGTCGCGGGCTCGATGATTTCGCAAGGCGCCATGAACCTCTGGTGGGCAATTGGCGTGGCCGGCGCCGGTTCCATCCTCGGCGATCAGGCCGGCTATGCCATCGGCCGATGGGGAGGTCCGGCTCTCGTCGGAAAGATCGGCGGCCTGTTCGGAAAGCGCGCCAGCCTGCAGGCCATGGAAGCCAAGGCGAAAGCCTGGGGCGGCCCCGGCATCTATATCACGCGCTGGCTGCTCAGTCCTTTGGGACCCTGGATCAATCTGGCCAGCGGCACAGCCGGCTACCCGTGGCATCGATTCCTCTTCTGGGATATCCTAGGTGAGCTCACTGGGGCGGCCGTCTATATCTCTTTGGGGCGGTTTTTCAGCGATCGCGTGATGGCCCTATACGCCGTTCTGGGCGACCTGACTTGGGCGATTGCGGCACTGCTGGCGGCCGTCATTCTCGGATGGCAACTGGTGGCACATCTGCGCCGGGCTCGGATCCAGTAAGGCCGGCGTGACGCGGTAGACTCCTGGGCAGGGTGCGTCCTGAAAGACGCGTTCTTCCAGCAGGTGCAAGACCTGTCCGGGTAAGCGCCGGAGCGCCCGGTAGCAGGCCCCAGGCGAGGGCAGAGATGCCTGCCGTCCGAGCGGGGCGTCAAGAGTCCATTCTGTGGAGAGCAAGGAAGCGGGCCGCAACATCAAGTGAACGCCGCAGCCACGTCATAGTATCAGCCGAAAGGTGTTCGAAAGGGCCGAGCCAGTCATGTCATGGCGAAGGCAACAGACAGCAGCCCGGACCGGAACGGCTGCTGGACCTTGTCGGGCAAAGACCGCTGGTATAAGGCCGGATGGCTGAAATCGAGCGGAGCCGGGAGGGAGACCGAGGGGTCCGTAGTACCGATGAAGGCGTGCAAGACAACGCGCTAGTGACGTTCTGCCGGAAGCATGGAGGCGAGTGCGCAGCAACCGGGGGCGCGGCGGGAGTGGATCGCGAGACGCTGGAAGACATTGAGCAGCATGGTGTGGACCAGTTTCTGGCGGGCCTCGAAGCCGACCTTCGAGCAGGCCGATATCGTCCCGGGGCACCCTCTGGGTCGGGTGCGGCGGCGATACATACCGAAAGCTGACGGAAAGCAGCGGCGGACCCAGAGGGTACCCCGGATACCGAGCCGACGATTGTGCGCCACGAGCGCAAAGGGCCGAGGAGGGCCCAATGTGTGTAACTGTTTGAACCGCAGGGAGTCGTTACTGCGGGATCAGCTTCGGCGAAGGCCTGCTTACGGACGAGGCGGCATACAGCCCTCCCATCTTCTGGTAACTCATGGCGGCTTTGCGAAGCACTGGGGGGGAAACCGAGGATACCCCTGGGGATAAGGATAAGGATAAGGAAACTTGGGTAAGGACGGGTGGATTCACGTTGGCGGACCCAGCTTGGGCGCGACGCGGCAACTGGCGTGTTTGCTAACGGGTGCGTTGAAACTAAAGGACTTAAATTGTCTCCCCGAGCACGACAGTACAAGAAATAGAAAGTCGCCCTCCTGCAAGAGACACTGCTAAGTCATTGATTATGGATATAGTTCGGCAAAGCTCCCGACCCTTCTCCTTGTTCAGGGGACGATTGCGCGTTCTCTGTTTTGAGTTCACAATCGGGTCCCCCCTGGCCGACTTTAGAACCCCGCTTTCGATTCTCCTTTGCTCAGTCCGTGAAGAACTTGCTGCGATGGTCAAATCCGGGATGAACCGCGATGCCTTTCGCTACGGAAAGACTGATCCTCACTGGCGGCACCCTTACCGCCAGCCGTCGCCGAGGGCGCGATACAGGGTGATGACGTTGGTCAATTCCTCGCGGCGGATCTGGACCAGGCGGAGTTGAGCGTCGAGCAATTGGCGTTCCGAATCAAGGTATTCGAGGTAGCTGGCGACGCCGCCCCGGTATCGGAGATCGGCGACATCCACCGCCAGGCGGAGGCTCTCGACGAGCCCCTCCTGTTGGGTCCGCAGCTCGGCCAGCTTTCGACAGCCGGCCAGCGAGTCCGCCACTTCGCGGAAGGCCTGTTGCACGGTCTGCTGGTAGCGGAGCAGGGCCTGCTCGCGGCGCGCCTCGGCGCTTCGCACAGCCGCCCGGATCCTGCCGGCGTTGAAGATCGGCAGACTTCCCGCGGGACCGAAAAACCATGTGCCATTGGAGGCATTGAGAAGGTTGAGCAGAGCGGAGCTCTCAAACCCGGCCGACGCCGTCAGCGAAAGCCTGGGGAAGAACGCCGCTTTGGCCACGGCCACCTGCGCGCGACTGCCGATCAACTGCTGCTCCGCTTCGCGGATGTCGGGCCGGCGGTCGAGCAGAGTCGAAGGCAAGCCTGGAGGCAGGCCGGGCGCCAGTTCCTGTTCGACGAGCGATCGACCCCGCACCACCGGTCCGGAATTCCGGCCGAGCAGGATGCCGAGCTGGTTTTCGGTCTGCTCGTTCTGCAGCTCCAGGCCGGTCAGCGCCGTGCGGGCGCTTTTCACGAGCACTTCGGCTTGGCGGAGATCGATCTCGGAGGAATAGCCGTGATCCACGCGAAGCTGAACCAGCTCGAGGGAATCCTCGCGGAGCTTTAGAGCGCGCCCGGTGATTTCGAGTTCCAGATCCAGGTCGCGCAACAGGAAGTAGGCGCCCGCCAACTCGCTCACCAGCGTCTGCAGGACCGCCCGCCGCGCTTGCTCGCTGGCAAGCAGGTCAGCCCGCGCAGCCGCACTCGCATTCCGGATTCGTCCCCAGAGGTCGAGTTCCCAGCCGAAGCTGACGGTAAGGCCGGTGTAATCGGTGTCGGCCGGAGTGTTCGGCGGCAGAGGGGTGCTGCCACTCTGCGCCGTCCGAAGATTGTTGTAGCTGGCGTGGCCGTCGACCGAGGGGAAACGATCCGATCGAGCGCCGCTGAATTGGGCGCGCGCTTCTAACACTCGCGCGGCCGCAATGCGCGCGTCGAAGTTGTTGGTCAACGCCTCCCGAATCACCTTCAACAGCTCCTCGTCGCGGATCAGATCCTGCCACCGGAGTTCGCCGAGACCGCCAGTCTCGCCGTTGTTGGCCGCGCCGGGAACGCCGGGAGCCTGGGCGTCTCCGCGGTAGCTGGGAGGAACAGACAGGTCCGGCCGCCGGTAGCGGGTGCCGGCGCAGCCGCCAAGCAGCAGTGCGAAAAGTACGATCGGCGTCAGCCGGTTCATCGCGCCGCCTCCTGCCGCGATTCGTACTGCGAGTCCATGGCGGGAGAAAGCTGTGACACTCCCCGAATTCGCGCCAGCATCCGTTCCACCGTCACGTACAGAACCGGGACGAACTGCACGCCGAGCACGGTGGCCGCGACCATGCCGCTGAACACTGCCGTCCCGAGCGAGTGACGCGCCGCCGAGCCGGCCCCGCTGGCCATCGTCAACGGAACCACCCCGAGGATGAAGGCAAAGGAGGTCATCAGAATCGGCCGGAATCGCAGGCGCGCGCCGGCCAGCGCGGCGTCGCGAATCGACAGGTTCCCGGTCTGGCGCTTCATGCGGGCGTATTCCACGATGAGAATAGCGTTCTTCGCCGCCAGCCCCAAAAGCATGATGAGGCCGATCTGGACATAGATGTCGTTCACCAGCCCGCGCAGCAGCGTGCCCAGAAATGCGCCGAAGTTATCTTCGGCTGTAGAGCTGGGTACTAGCGTAAACACCTGATCCGTACCGCAATTCATTCGGGGGAGGTTCGGGGAAATTCAAAGTAGCCCACTACCGACATCTCGGTCAACCGGCCCTCGACGTTGGCGCGGATTTCCACGGTGGCGGCCGCCTCGGTCCGGGCCACCAGTTCCACCATAATCGGCACATCCCGGCGCTCGGCGGTCTCGACCACCACCGCCGCCGGAGACGGCGTCCGGGCGGCGCCCGGGTTTCCCGGCTGGCCGCATCCGGCGCCGAGAAGAATGAGAATCATTGTCGGAGGGAGGCCGGCGGCTCCCGCTGCACGGCGTGTTTTCGCTTCGGCCATTTTGAGCGCGATCGCCCAGCGCGTTGCTCACCCGGCATCGCTACAAAGGATATCGGTCTGCGACGGCACTTTCTGTAGGACGGCCCGCATGGCCCGGTTCCCGCGGAAAACACCTCCTGCGCCGACCTCGCTAACACCTCTCGCGCCTGTGGAACAGCACAACGGCGTGATGGCCGCGATTCTGAGAGGCCGAGAGTAGGCCCCCCACCGTGCTTCTATGCGGCCAAGGCGAGAGACTGACGTGGTAGCATCAGTGCGGGCTGCCGGACTGCACATGTGTCGAGACCGTGGCCCGCTTCCGGAAGCCCGCCGGTAAAGAGCTCAAGCCCTTAGACCGCGCGGTTCTGCAGATTTTGTTTACCGGCGGCAAAGAGCTGTTCGCTTTCCCCGGCGACACGCACTGGGAAACCAACCCGTTCGCCTTCCTGACCAGCGGCATGATTAGCAATGGCCTCTTCGGGCTGCACCTCAAAGCCATCTTCCTCGACAGCCGACCCATCATCCGGTACAAGGGCGACGAATCCCCCACCGGGCGTCGCGAAGCTCGCTACGATTTCCACATATCGCGGATGGCGAGCGGCTATACGGTCCAACGCGCAGCTGCTTCCGGCGTGGTGGCCATGCGCGGCTCCTTCTGGGCCGATCCCGAAACGTACGATCTTCGCCGGCTGGAGTTTCACGCCGACGAGATTCCGCCCGAGTTGCTCTACGCCGATATCTCCACCACCATCGACTACAATCGCGTACGCATTGGCGCGAGCGACGTCCTGCTGCCGCAGACCGCCGATGTGCGGACCACCGGCGTGGATGGCGAGGAGAACCGCAACCTCATCGAATTCACTCACTGCCAGGGATTCCACGCCGAGAGCACGCTGGTTTTCGGCGCGCCCCGCGATGCCGCGCCTGTCGTCGGCCCGGCCGCAGCGCCGCCCCAGCCGGCTGCGGCGGAAGGAACGCTGCCGCCGGAGCTCCGCATCGCCGTCGCCTTGAGTACTCCCCTTGACGATCGCGCCGCCGTCGGATCGATCGTCCAAGGGAAGGTGGCGGGCAGCGTAATGCAAAAGGGGAAGGTTCTGGTTCCCGAGGGCGCGCTGGTCGAGGGCCGCATCCGCCGCCTGGAGCGCTATTCCGATGCCGGCGACTACTTCATCGTGGCGTTGGAATTCACAGGCCTCGAAACGCCCGGCGGAAACCTGCGCTTCTATGCGGACCTCCAGGATGTCGACCGCCGCGAAGGCGCCGAGATGGTGCTCGACAACACCACGCGCGCGGAGCCGGGCGAGTTCCGGTCCGCCGGCCCGAGATTCAACGCCGTGACGTGGGACAACGCGTACCGCCAGCGGATCTGGACGCACGAAGTGCCCGGCGTGGGAACGTTTTTCGTCCGCGGTCCTAATTTTTCTCTGCCGCCCGGTTTCAAGACGGTCTGGAAGACGCAGATTTACCCGTTGCCGCCCTCGCCGGTCCAGTAAACCTCACTGGCAGATCGCTGTTCAGGCCCGGACTTCTTCGGCCGCCTTTACCGGCACGATCCGCGCGACGCGGTCCATGACCTTCTTGTTTTGCTCAGCTTTCTTCCGGTCGTAGGCTGCCTGCAACCGCATCCACAGTTCCGGCGTGCCGCCAAAGAGGCGGGACACCTTCAGGCACATGACGGCCGACAGGGGCTTGCGCCCCGCCAGAATGTCGTGAAGCATCTGACGGGACACGCCCAGAGCTTTCGCCGCGGCCGTCACAGACAGGCCGACAGACGGAAGGGTGTCTTTCTTGATGATCTCGCCCGGATGGACGGGCGGCAGTTTGTTCCTTCTCGCCATGACACCCCCCCAGTTAGTTTCAAGACCTCAAGCATAGCAACCCGCGCCCGGTTGAACCCTAAGAGAAGGAGCCGAAGCAATTGAAGTGCATCTCAAACCCGACGTGCAAGCGAAGCTTGAGCAGATGGCGCGGGAGAGCGGACGCCCGAGCCACGAGCTGGCGCACACGCGGGAAATGCTCGACCGGCGCTTTGACGATCTGGAAAGCGGCAGGGTGAAGCCGATTGACGGCGAGGAAGCGTACCGGCGCTTGATGGAGAAGACCGAGGCTCAGCGCCAGCGCCACCGCCCCGCATGAGTGGGTACGCGCTCCACCCGGAAGCAGCCGACCGGGTGGTACCGGCGACACCCTACGGGACCGGCAGCCGCACTTTTGAGCATCATTGAGCATGATCCGGCGCTGGCGGTGAGAGCCATTCATCGGGTGTGAACCCTCACCGCCGCTCCAGCACCTTCCCCGGCAGCGCGTTGGTCATTTTGCCCTCGTCGATCACCGGAACGCCGTTCACCAGCACGAAGCGCATCCCTTCGGAAAGCTGGTTGGGGTTCTCGAACGTCGCTACGTCGCGAATCGTTTCGGGATCGAAGATCACCACGTCGGCCCACATTCCCGCCTTCAGCACGCCGCGGTCCGCGAACCGCATCCGTTGCGCCGGGAGCGCCGTGAACTTGCGGATGGCGTCTTCCAGCGTGAGCTTCTTCTCTTCCCGCACATACTTCCGCAGGATGCGCGGAAACGTGCCGTAGGCGCGCGGATGCGGGTGTTCCTTGCCGAGCAGGCCGTCCGGCGCCGTGCCCTGCGAGTCGTTGCAGATCGATACCCACGGCTGCTGGAGCGCCAGCGCCACATCCGGTTCCGACATCCCAACCATCGCCACTTCGGTGAAGGCCTCGTCCTCGATGAGCAGATCGAAGGCCGTGTCGATGGGGTCCTTGTTCCACAACCTGGCGATTTCCGCGATGTTCTTGCCTTCGAGCGGAACGAGCTTGGGGTTCTGCACCGCGCCGACCAGAATGGACTCCGGACCGGCCACCTCCTGCCACTCGTTGTTCCACTCGCTCGAAGGCGTTTCCAACTCCCTGCGGATGCGGGCGCGCGCGGCGGGATCCTTCAGGCGCTCGACCAGTTTCTTGTCGCCTCCGTCGTGCGCCCAGGGCGGGATGACCGCGGAAAACGAATTGAACCAGGCGGGATACGCATAAGTGTCCGCCGCCACGTCCACGCCCGACCGGCGTGCCTCCTCGATATGCGCGACGATCTCGGGCATGCGGCCCCAGTTGGCCTTGCCCGCCGCCTTCAGGTGCCAGATCTCCACCGGTATCCCGGCCTCGCGCCCGATGCGGAAGGCTTCGTCGAGCGCGGTCAAAATCGAGTCGCCTTCGTTGCGAATGTGCGAGGCGTAGATGCCGCCGAACTTCGCGGCCTCCCCCGCCAGCGCAATCAGTTCTTCCGTGGTGGCGTAGGGCGCCGGCGCGTATTGCAGCGAAGTCGAGAGACCCACGGCCCCATCGCGCATGGCGTCGCGGACCAGCGCCTTCATGCGCTCCAGTTCCGCCGCGGTGGGCGCTCGGTTGCCGTCTCCCAACACCACGCGGCGAACCTGGGTGGCGCCCACATAGCTGGCCAGGTTGATCCCCATCCCCTGTTTTCGCAGCCGCGCGAAGTACTCGCGGAAGGTCCGCCAGGTGGGCTCGACGCCATAGTGCTCGTAGGTCACGTGGTCCGCCTGCGTGACGGCGTCATTGAGCGGCGCGATGGAGCTGCCTTCGCCGGTGATCTCGGTGGTGATGCCCTGATAGATCTTCGACGGCAAGTGCGGGTTCACCAGAATGGTGAGTTCCGATTGCCCCAGCATGTCGATGAACCCCGGCGCCACCACCAGACCGCGAGCGTTGACGATGCGGCGAGCCGGAGCGTCCGCCAGGCGGCCGATGGCGGCGATCCGGCCGCCGCGAATCGCCACGTCGCCGGCATACCACGGCGATCCGGTGCCGTCGACGATACGCCCATCGCGGATGACGATGTCGTAAGGATTGGTGGCAGCCGCCAATAGCAGGATCGGGAGCAAGAATGCCATAGGTTGTAGTGTAGTACGCTAACCTGTTACCGAATGCCCCCCGACGACTTCACCGCCGCCGAGCGCGCCGTGTTCCGCCGCCTCGCGACGCCCGAAAGGATCCAGCGCTTCCTCGATGAGCTGCCCTACAACAAAGAGCCTCATGGCCCCACTTGCCGCTCCCCGCGGCGCGTCCTGCGGGACCGCACGGCGCAGTGCATGGAAGGCGCGCTTTTCGGCGCGGTCGCGCTGCGCATGCTCGGCCACCCGCCGCTGCTGCTCGATCTCGAGGCGGTGCGCGATGACGATCACGTCCTCGCCATCTTCCGCTCCCGCGGCCACTGGGGCGCGCTCGCCAAATCCAATTATTCCGGGCTCCGCTACCGCGAGCCGGTCTACCGCACGCTGCGCGAGCTGGCGATGTCCTATTTCGAGCACTATTACAATTTGCGGAAGGAGAAGACCCTGCGCCGTTATTCCCGCCCGGTGAACCTACGCCGGTTCGACTCCATCCACTGGATGACGGCCGAGGAAGACGTTTGGGCGGTGCCCGAATACCTGACCACCATCGCCCACACGCCGCTTCTGGCGCCGCGGATCGTCGCGCGCCTGGGCCGGGTCGACGACCGCTTATTCGCCGCCGGCCTGGTGGGCCGCGCGAGCCGATGATCGCCGCGCTTTCACAACCTCGATGAACGTCGGCAGCAGCGACACAAAAACGATGGTCAGAATCGCGATGTCGAAGTTCCGCCGCACGAACGGTACGTTGCCCAGCCCGTAGCCCAGCATGGTCAGCAGGAAGACCCACCCCGTGCTGCCGAACACGCTGAAGGAAAGGAAGCGCAGGTACGGCATCCCCCCCACGCCGGCCAGGAACGGCGCGAACGTGCGGATGATCGGCGCGAAGCGGGCGAAGATGATGGTCTTGCCCCCGTACCGTTCGTAGAACGCCTTGGTGCGGGTCACGTATTCCTGTTTGAACAGGCGCGAATCCGGGCGGCTGAAGATGCGCGGCCCGGTTCTCCGGCCCAGAAAGTAGTTGCTCGAGTCGCCCGCCATCGCCGCCGCCATCAGCGCCACGTTCACCAGCACGATGTTCAACTGCCCCGCGCCCGCCACCACGCCGACCGTGAACAGCAGCGAATCTCCGGGGAGAAAGAAGCCCAGCAGCAGACCTGTCTCGGAAAACACCACCCCGCACAGCGCCAGGTACCCGAGCCAGCCGGACAGCAGCGTGCTCAGCAGTTGGATGAGCCGCTCGGGGTTGGTCAGCGACCGGAGAAAATCGATGACAGCTTGGATCATCCGGTTGGCTAGCCGCGGTAGCTCGCAAGCAGCCGGTTGATCACATCCTGATGGATCTTGATCTTACCTTGCTTGATCAGCGCATCGCGCAGTCCCGTTTCGAAGAGCGAATTCCGGTCGCGACCCTTCTGGCCCTTGATTTCGTCGCGAAGGGCCACCCGCTGCTCGGGCAGTTTCGACAGGTCCGGATCGGCGTGCTGGAGCACCTTGGCCACCACCGTTGCATCCGGCGTGGAGATGGGGCCAAACACGGTCCCATCGGGACGCGTGAAACCTTCCTGCACGTAAGCGGCGGAGCCCAGCCCTTCGACCGAACCCAACCGGTCGATTTCGCCCGAGGTCTTCACTTCCAGGCCCATCGTCTTGGCCGCCTTCGCCAGGTCGCCGCCCATCGACTTGGCCTTCTCGACCAGTTCTCTGGCGTGGTTCTGCACGGCCACCACCAGCCTGTTCTGCATGATCGTATCGCGAATCTTGTTCTGGACTTCCTCGAATGTCTGCGGCCGTGGCGGCGTCACGTCCGTCACCAGCGCCAGCGCGACCTTATTGTCCGGCAAGGCTAGCAACTGCGAGGCCTCGCCCTTTTTCAGGGCCGCGACGGCCTGATCGAAATCCGGGCTGGCGCCAATCTCCTTGACCGTTTGACCTGCCGCGAAACCGTCCACCCGCACCAGTTGCATGTTCAGGTCGGCCGCGACCTTTTCCGGGTGCGCCGGGTCCTTCTGAAGCGCCGCCTGGGCCGTGTCGGAGATCTTGTTCATCGCATCGTTCACGCTCTGCTTCTTCCCCTGGACCGCCAGCTCGCTCTTGGCTTCCTCGAAAGACCGCAACCGCGCATCTTCGTGTTGCAGCACCTGGATGATGTGGTACCCATACTGCGTCTTGATCAGGTCGCTGGTCTGACCCGGCTTGAGGGAAAACGCCGCTCTTTCGAACTCCGGCACGGTCTGCCCGCGCGTCACCCAATCCGGCATGGCGCCGCCATTGGCGGCCGACCCGGTGTCTTCGGAGTTCTTCTTCGCCAGCGCGGCGAAATCCGCCCCGCCCCGGATCTGTTTCAGCAGATCCTCGGCTTTGGCCTTGATCTTGGGCTCTTCCGACGCCGGCTTGCCATCGGTCTTCAGCAGAATATGCCGCACCTTGACGCGCTCCGGCGTGCGGAACGAGTCCAGGTTCTGGGTGTACATGCGCCGGAGATCGGCGTCCGCCGGAGTCGCGGTCTGCTCCATCTTGGCCGGGTCCGCAATCAGGATGGCTAGGTTCTTCGTCTCCGGCGTCCGGTACCGCGCGTTGTTCGCCTTGTAGAAGTTTTGAATTTCCCCCGCCGACGGCTGCACTTCCGCGCGGTACTTGTCGTTGGGGATCTTGACGTACTCGATCTTGATCTTCTCGTTCTTCTTCCGGTACGCCTGCTCGATCTCGAGCGGTGTGACGATGGTGCCTTCGATGGCCACCTCGCGCAGCCGTGTAACCAGGATTTGCCGCCTCAGATCGCTTTCGAATTCCGCAATAGAGATATTCTGCTGGGCGAGCATGGAGGCATAGGCGTCCTTGCCCACGAACCTGCCGTCCTGAAACAGGCCCGGCGCCGATTGGCGGATGGTGTCCGCCAGGTCCGCGTCGGTCACCTGGAACCCCAACCGCGCGGCTTCATAGGCCAGCGCGCGCTCCGTAACCATCTGGTCCACCATGGTGGGGACGTAGTTGGGCAGAACATCCGGCGGCAACTGCCGGCCGCGCACCGTGTTCTGGATCAGCCTCTGCACCTCCGGCAGGGTAATCACGTCGTCTTTGCCGATCTCGGCGATGATGGTATCCGACGTGTTCGACCCCGTGTTGTAGTTGGGGACCAGGTAGGTAAGCATGGAAAGCGCCACCAGCAGCAGTAACGCGCCCAGAAGGATGCGCACGGACTTCTCTCGGCTGCGAAACAGATCAAACATTTCCGGAAAAACTCCTGTCTTCTAAAGGGGAAAACAATAGTATATCAGTGGGACGGGCCTCCCTGGCCGCCCCGGCCCTTCTTCGGTGAAAACGGAAACACCGGGACCGGAGGCCGCTGGCCCAGACCGCACTCGGCATGCACCGCCCGCACCGCCCGTTCCAGTCCATCGCGGCGCACCACCACCGCAATGGTCAGCTCGCTGGACCCTTGCGCGATGGCGATAACATTCACCTGCGCGCGCGAGATGGCCGTGAAGATGCGGCCCGCCAGTCCAGGTTTGCCCTGCATTCCTTCGCCTACCGCCGCCAGCAGTCCCACGTCCCGATCGACGTGGATCGGGTGCACGTAGTGGTGGGCCAGCTCCAGCGCCAGCGCCGATTCCAGCGCCTCAACCGAACGGTCCAGTTCCTCCTCGCGCACCAGGAAGCAGAAATTCTGGCGGTAGCTCGAGCTGGAAAACAACAGCACCTCGACGTTGGCCCGCGCCACCGCGTCGAGCGCCCGCGCCATCACTTGCACCCCGCTCAGTTCCGGGCTGGCGGGTTCGAGCGACACCAGCGCCACGTTGGCCATGGAGGTCACCGCCCGCGCCCCGTTGGCCACGGAAATCGAGGGGACTATCTTGGTCCCCGGCTTCTCCAGCGCGAAGCTGTTCTTGCTCCACACCGGAATCTTTTTCTCCGCCAGCGGCGCCAGCGTCCTGGGATGCAGCACCTTGGCGCCGGCGTAGGCCAACTCGGCCGCCTCCGCGTAGGTCACCTCCGCCAGCACCTCGGCGTCGGGCACCAGCCGCGGATCGGCGCTCATGATGCCGTCCACGTCGGTCCAGATCCACAGCTCGGAAGCATCCAGCGCGGCCGACAGGATGGACGCCGAGAAGTCCGAGCCGCCGCGTCCCAGTGTGGTCGGGCGCCCATCGGCCGTGGCGCCATTGAAACCCGTGATCACCGGCAGCGTGCCCTGGCGCAACAGCGGCAGCAGCTTGGCCCGCGCCTTCTCGCGGGTCGGCTCCATCAGCGGAGAGGCATTGCCAAAGACCGCATCCGTCACCACCACGTCCCGCGCGTTCACGGCCGCGGCCGGCGTGCCCTCGGCCTTCAGGTGTTCGGAAACCAGCAGCGCCGCGAGCCGCTCCCCCACCGCCACTCCCTCGTCCACCGAGCGCGGAGGCCGCTCGCCGAGCATCGCCATGCCGTTCGCGATGCGCTCGAATTCGCCGACGATCTTGTGCACCTTGGCCAGCACGCCGGCCAGTTTCGCTTCCGGCAGCAATTCGCGGCAAGCTTCCTCGTGGCGGCTCCGCAACGCCGCCAGGTTGGCCTCCATGCCCGCGCGATCGCCTGCCTCGGCGTGCCGCATGGTGCCCAGCAGCAGGTCCGTGACCTTGGACATGGCTGAGACCACCACCGCCACCGGCCGCTTCTCCCGTTCCCCGGCGGCGATCCGCGCCGCCACCCGAATGCGTTCGGCCGAACCCACGCTGGTCCCGCCGAACTTCATTACCAGCAGGTTCTTCAACTGAAATCCTTTCCGTTCGTCACCCGCGAACGCACAATCTTGAGAATCGCCTCTTCCACTTCTTCCGCCGTGAGCGAGGTGGAATCCAGGTACGCCGCGTCCGGCGCCTGGGCCAGGGGCGCGTCGGCGCGCGTGCTGTCGCGCTGGTCGCGCTCCTTCATCTGCGCCGCCAGCGCGCTCTCGGGAATCTCCTCTCCGGCGGCCCGCACGTCCTCGAGCCGGCGCCGCACGCGCTCTCGAGGGTCGGCGTCCAGAAAAACCTTGACGTCCGCATCGGGGAACACCACCGTTCCGATGTCCCGCCCTTCCATCACCACGCTCGAGCGCTCGCCCATGGCCCGTTGTTTGGCCACTAGGGCGCGCCGCACGCCCGGGATGACCGCCACTTTGGACGCACCGCCCGAAACCTCCGGCGTGCGGATGGCGTCCGTCACGTCCTCGCCGTTGAGCCGGATGCGCCCCGGCGACAGCTCGATCTCCGCGGCCATGGCGAGCTGTTCCATGCGATGCATGTCGCCCGTATCCACCTTCTGCCGCAGCGCCCACAGGGCCACCGCGCGGTACATGGCGCCGGAATCGATGTAGGTGAATCCCAGCCTCGCGGCCACCCGTTTGGCGATGGTGCTCTTGCCCGCGCCCGCCGGCCCGTCGATGGCCACCACTACGCGCTTCTGTCGGAGGTCCTTCAAGACAGTAGAATAACAGGACGGATGCTCTCCCTATGACGCCTGCCGAATTCGACCGCCTGGTGGCCGCGGCTTACGCCCGAATCCCCGCGCGATTCCGCAGACGCCTGAAGAACATCGCGGTGGTGGTCGAACCCGAGCCTGCGCCGGCGCAACTCGCCCGCGGGCGCGCGCCTCGGGGGAGCACTTTGCTGGGCCTCTACGAAGGCCGCCCGCTCACCCGGCGGAGCGTCTTCGAGCCCTTCGCCATGCCGGACCGCATCACCATCTTTCAAGGCCCGCACGAGCGCCTCGCTGGCAGCCCCGAGCACCTCGCCAAGCTGGTCGAGGATACCGTGTGGCACGAAGTGGCGCACTATTTCGGAATGGACGAGCTTCAGGTCCGCGCGGCCGAGCGGAAACGGCGCCGGGGGGGCATGCTTTAGAGGGACTTGCAAAATTCGCATCCTGCCCCCCGAGCTCGCAAAAACAAAAAGTTTAAAAAATGTTTTGAGTAGGGACTGAATCCCAATAGAATATTTGTGACGAAACAAAATTCGTTCGGAAGAGCAGCCCCCATGAACAGCCTACTTCAGTTTCCGACCCAGTCGTTCGGACCGATCCTGCAAAACCAACTGTTCCCGGCCATACGGGAGGAGTTGGGTCCGATGAGCAATCACCATGAGCAGTTCGTTTGTGCAGTGGCGATGCTGCAACTGGACGGTTTTGTAGCCGTCCGGCGTGGGCGGGGCCGCCCGGGACATGATCGAGCCAGCATGGCGCGAGCGTTCCTGGCCAAGGCCGGGTTCAACGTTTCCACCACGCGAGCCATCTTGGACCGACTGCACAGCGATGCCGTTCTACGCCGCCGACCAAATTCGCGAACAGAGCGTGAATTCGGGCCACATATCCATCATCCCTCGCCGGAAACTCGGTTCCGAACCGCCGCCGGCGATGGACCCCCATCAGCGGGTCCGTTTTCGCGAGCGCACCGCAGTGGAACGCGTCTTCTCGCGGTTGAAAGATGAATAGTGGAGGGATCCACGGTCCCGACTGAATCGACGAAATGGCAGCCCGACATCCCGGTCTCGAATGAAAGGAATAGGTGTGTCTCTGGGTGGGCTAATCTGGGCGCAAATCTCAATCTGCATCGATTCAGTAACGCTCTGACGTAGCAACCAGTCGACGAACAGCGCCAGGAACTCGCCCATGCCTGCCGCGAGGGTTTATTCTGCAAGTCCCTCTCAAGCGTGCCCCGCCTGCTATGGCTTTCGCGCCCTGTAGTGGAACGTGTTCAGCGTGCGAGAGATGTCGAACGAGCGGAGCATGACGATGACTTCCGCGCCGGCCATCAGGACCGGGCCGTAGCCCTGCATGGCGCCGAGGTCGGTGGGACGGTTGTAGTAGTACACCGAGTCGTAGGCGGCGGTTGTGCTGACGCAGATGCCCTCGATGCGGCCATCGGGAAGAACGCGCTTGGAGACCGCTTGCCAGCCGGTTTGGGCGACCGGCGCATAGACGGGAGAGAGCCAGCCGCGGTTGACGCCGCGCGCTATGGCGAACGTAAACATGGCCGACGCCGAGGTCTCCAGGTAGCTATCGGTCTTGTCGAGCAGTTGATGCCACATCCCGACGCCGCTTTCGACGGACGCAGCTCCCCGCGCCCCGCGCTGGAAAATCTCCAACACCCGGTCGCGAGCGGGATGGTCCCGCGGCAGAACGCTCAGCAGTTCGGCGGCGGCCATCAGCCCCCAACCGGCGCCTCGGCCCCAATAGAATGCCGGGTGTTCGGCGCCCTCGTACCAGGAGTGGCGGTACAAGCCGGTGGAGGGGTCCTGGAGGCGCTGGGACATCTGGATCACCTGCCGCGCGGCATCGTCGAACCAGGTTCGATCGCCGGTCAGCCGCCCCATCTGCGCCAGGAACGGGATGCTCATATAAGCGTCGTCGATCCAGAGTGAAACCGGCAGCGGGCGCGCCCGGGCGAGGGTGCCGTCGGACATGCGCATCTGCTTGTGCGCAATGTGGTCGGCGATGGCGTCGATGGTGGCGCGGTAGCGCGGGTCCGGTTTCTTGGCGTAGGCCTTGACCAAAGCCGCTCCGATGGCGCCGCAATCGTCAAGCTCGCGCATGTTGAGCAGGCGGCTGAAGCCATGCGACGGCTGGCCGAACTCGGCCACCTGCTTGCGGAAGTAGTCCAAGTGGTCGAATACGAAGTCGAAGTTCTTGAGCGCGTAATCTTGATAGCGCGAGTCGCCGGTCACCTCCGCCGCCAGCAGCATTCCGGCGAGCACGACGCCCATGGGATAATCCCAGTCGTTGAACTGGCCGCCGCGCGAGTCGAGTGCGGCGGTCTGGATGGGCCGCGACAGGTCCGTGACGGGCTGTCCCGTCCGGGTGTCGATGATGCGGTACTGAGTGGAGCGGACGAAGTAGTCGCGGACGCGGTCGAGCGTGGCTTTGACATCGGCCTCGGCCGGCACGACGTAGTCCACGCCGGGAGCGAGCGACGGTTGCGAGAAAGAAGGATCGCTGCGGCCCGGCGGCTGCGCCCGCGTGGACGCCACAACCAGCAGCGCCGCCAATGGAATGGTCCTCCTCGCGTGCATTCTGAAATCCACTGAGATCCTCCTGATGTGGCAGCGTGGCTCGCAAAGCCGGGTACGGAAATCAGATTCTAGCAAGGAAGAAATGCGTCTGTCCCCTTTTCGTGGGAAGCTTTCATTAGGAGAGTTCAAGTGAAAACACGGATTTTGCTGGTTATGGCCATCTTGACGCCCTTGGCTGGTTGGGCGGTCGACCCGGTGCCCATGGACGTCAAACTGGGCCTCTGGGAAACTACGATGACCAACCAGACGGACATGTCGGCGGTGATGCCGCCCGAAGTGCTGGCGAGACTGACGCCCGAGCAGCGGGCCAAGATGGAAGGGTCCATGGGGCGCGGAGGCTCGCGGACCACCACCACCAAGCACTGCGTGACCAAGGACACCATCAATGAAGCGCTCTCCTCCGCGAACACGAGCGCCAGGCAGACCTGCACACGGACCTTCGTCACCTCGACCAGCACCAAGCAGGTGATTCACATGGAATGCACCTCGGGACCCATCAAGAGCAGCGGCGACGTTCAGATTGAAGTGATCGACCGTGAGAACACCAAAGGATCGATGGTCATGACCTCCGGGGGCGGCCGTGGCGGGAACATAAAGATGGAATGGGCCACCAAATGGCTCGGCGCGGATTGTGGCGACGTTGGGCAGAAGAAGAACTGAGCGGGGTGGTCACCTGCCCACCGTCTTCAGCCGCTTCTCGACGTCGGCGCGGAACCGGTCCACGAAGTTCAGAACGTAATCCGTCACCGGCAGGCTGGGATCTTCCACTAGCGGCGTTAGGTCCATGGCGAAGCTGAGAGCGCTCTCTTCGTCGGTCCCGTGCGCGGCGTAGTAGGTGGCATGCGCCAGGCGCCGGCCGGCGGTGGCCAGGTCGTAGCGTTTGCCGCCGCTCACCTGCGAGTCGAAGACGCCCACCAGGGCGGCGGCGATGTTGGAGCGCGCGGAGACCGGCAAGGCCTGCTTGCTCTCGTCGGGGAGCCAGTCCAAATCGCGCCACACCTCGCAGCCATAGACGCGCTTCGGCTTCACGTCCTGGCGCACCGCGCGCAGCGCCGCAATCGAGCGGAGCGCCACGGCGACGTGCGTATCGTGCTTGTCCGCCAGGTTGTGCAGGTACACGAAGTCCGGCCGGGCCGCGCGCAGGATCTGCTCGAGATCCTCGACCACGGCGCTCTCATCGGGATTCTTCACCTGAGAAGTGGTGAAGCCGAGTTGGATCTGGCAGGCGTACTCTCCTACATAGGCTGCTTTGCGCTGCTCCGCCAGGCGCACCTTCTGCATCTCTTCATCTGTGTAATCGCCGTAAATGCCGGATCGCGGGCTGCCTGCGCCATTGGTCGCCACCACGCCGGTAAACCATTTCTCTTTCCGGCCGAAACACTCGGCGATGCCGTGGTAGGCCATGATCTCGATGTCGTCCTGGTGCGCGGAGATGGAAAGGTGCGTGGTGCGCGCGAGGGCGGCTTCCGATGCCACGCCATCGGGAACGAAGAGGTCCGCGCTGGAATTATGAAACCGCATGATTGCTCTCCTTGACTCGAATTGCGGGCAGGCTGGCGGCCGCAATGGCCTGGCCGTGCCGCTTTTCCTTCTCATCGGGGATGTGAAAACGAATGCGTTCGGCTACCGCGGGGAACTCCTCCTTGAGGACCTTCTCCGCCAACTGGAGAATCAGGTCCCCTCCTTCGCCCGACATCACGCGCCCCAGCACCAGGAGGTTGCGGATGTCGTAGAAATCGGCGCAGTGGGCGATGGTGTAGCCGAACCAGATGCCGATGGTTTCGTAGATCTGGCGCGCGCGGCTGTCGCCCGCGGCCACCAGATTCTGTACCCGTTCGAGCTTGGCGGGAAGCGGCGCCTCCGCTGGAAGGCCGATGCCCGCCGGCTCGAGCAGACGCCCCACGGCCTGCTGCGAGAAGTACTGCACGCCCACGCCGCGATCGCCGGACCACTCATCGGCCGGCGCGTCCTCGCGGTAATCCACGGGCACGAATGCCAGCTCGTTGAGCCACGCGGTGATGGCGCCGTGCGGCGTGACAAACCCGGCGGCCAGGCTGCTGCCCATGGCGATGCCCAGCACGGCGTTGTCGCCGAGCGCCATGGACCCGGCCAGCGCGGTCACCTCGCCATCGTTCACCACTTCGAAGGGGATGCCGCCCCAGGCCGCCTGTAGCTCGAAGAACAGGCGCCGCACGCGGCTGTCGAACAGCGCCCGCGGCACCGAACGGTAGAGCGATCCCACCCGCACCTCGTTATTGACGTACACCCCCGCGGCGCTGCCCCCGATGGCGTCGACGCGCGGCAGGTGGGCGGCGGCCCGCTTCAGCGAATCGTGGATGCCGTCGAAGTGATATTGCGGATCGGCCTGCGCGCTCGGGTTCCACGCCACCTCATCGCTGAAAATCACCTTGCCATCGGCGACGGCGGCGCACTTGCGATCGCTGGCGCCCAGGTCGAAGCCGATGCGGAAGCCATCCAGGTGGCGGCCGAGCGGCGCCGTCGTCTCCCTTTCCACGGGCGCGGCGTCGAAGGAGGTGTTCCCGATGGCCATCGGCCGCCCGTAGACGCGCTCGCCCATGAACTGGTAGTCGAAGGCGCGCGTTCCTTCGGGCGCGTATACGCTCCGCAGGTAATCGGCGATGCGCGCGTCGCCCCCGATGGTGACGCGGTATCCGCCCTTCTGCCACAACAGGAACTTCAGCAGCCGCTCGACGTAGCGGTTATTGACGGCCACGTTTTTCCCCTCGTGTTGCAGCACGGCGGTGCGGAACACGGAGACGGAGCCATCGCTGCGCTCGAGAGCAATCGCCAAGTTGCGGCCGCCGCCGCTCTCCCGGACTCTGGCGCGATAGAGCCGGTTCCACAGAGAGGCCGGGACGAACTCGGAATCTAAAACGGGCCGGAACTTCATACCGGAAACACGACGATACCATTTGTGCCACGATAAACTCTATGTGGCTGGGCGTGGACGTTGGCACCGGGGGCACGCGCGCGCTCCTGGTGGATGGGCGCGGCGGCGTCCGCGCGGCCTCGACCGCTCCCCACGAAGACATGCGGATGGAGCGCCCGCTGTGGGCCGAGCAACGCCCCGAGAACTGGTGGGATGCCTGCGTCGAAGCCATCCGCGGCGTGCTCGCCCAAGCCGGCGTCCCGGGCCGCCAGGTAAAAGGCATCGGCCTTTCCGGACAGATGCACGGCCTCGTGATCCTCGACAGCGCCAGCCGCGTGATCCGCCCCTCGCTGATCTGGTGCGACCAGCGCAGCCAGGCGCAGGTGGACGCCGTCAACGCCAAAATCGGCCGCGAGAATATCCTGAAATTCACCGCCAACCCCGTGCTCACCGGCTTCACCCTGCCCAAGCTGCTGTGGGTCCGCGACAATGAGCCGCGGAATTTTGAGCGCGTGCGCAAGATGCTCCTGCCCAAGGACTACGTGCGCTTCAAGCTGACGGGCGAGTTCGCTACTGAAGTTTCCGATGCTTCGGGCACCGCCGTGTTCGACGTGGTCAACCGCCGCTGGTCGTTCGAAATGATGGACGGTCTCGGCCTCGACCGCGGCATCCTGCCGAAATGCTACGAGTCGAGCGAAGTGACGGGCCATGTAACGCCGCAGGTGGCGGACATCACCGGACTTCAGGCCGGCACTCCGGTGGTGGGCGGCGGTGGAGACCAGGCATCCAGCGCAGTGGGCAATGGCATTGTGGAGGCGGGAACGGTTTCCTGCACGCTGGGCACCTCCGGCGTGGTGTTTGCCCACATGGAGAAGGTGGCGTACGACGGCGCCGGCCGCGTCCACACCTTTTGCCACGCGGTGCGCGACAAGTGGTACGTGATGGGCGTGACGCAGGGCGCCGGTCTGAGCCTGCAATGGTTCCGCAACCAGCTCGCACCCGGAACCGAGTACGACGCGCTCACCGCCGAAGCCGCGCAGTCACCGCCCGGCGCACAGGGTCTGTTCTGGCTGCCGTACCTGATGGGCGAGCGCACCCCGCACCTGGATGCCACCGCGCGCGGCGGCTGGATCGGCCTGACCGCCAGGCATACGCGCGCGGATCTGATCCGCGCCGTGATCGAAGGCGTCTGCTACAGCCAGCGCGATTGCCTCGACATCATCGAGGCGCTGGGCGTGGCGGCGACCTCGGTGCGGGCCTCCGGCGGCGGCGCCAGGAGCGCCTTCTGGCGGCAGTTGCTGGCCGGCGTCTTGAACAAGCGCGTGGTGACGCTCGAAACCCAGGAAGGTTCGGCTTACGGCGCCGCGCTGCTGGCGCTGGTGGGAACAGGCGAGTACGCCTCCGTGGTGGAAGTGTGCCGCGCCGCTATCCGCGAAACCGAGTCGGTTTCCCCGAGCGCCGCCGATGCGGCATTTTACGAAAAGGCGCACAGAGTGTACCGGGCGCTGTACCCCGCGCTGAAGCCGGTTTACGGGCAGATCGCGGGGTTGTAACGCCGGCTGGCTTGTGGGGCCGGATGGCATCCGGCCCCGCAATCGCTGACGCGCCTATACTCGAATCATGCCTCTCGGCCGCCTGCTGATCACGCTCGGCATCGTGCTGGTCGCGGCCGGCCTGCTGGTCACCTTCGCCGGGCGGTTGCCTGTCAGGCTCGGCCGGCTGCCCGGCGACATCTACATACACGGCAGGAACTCTAGCTTCTACTTTCCGCTGACCACCTGTATCGTGCTCAGCGCGCTGTTTTCGCTGGTACTGTGGATCTTGCGAAAGTGAGTTACCTGAGACGGCCCATCTTCTCCAGGGGCCAGTAGACAAACACGGCTTTGCCGTAGATGTCTTTGCGCTTGACATATCCCCAGGTGCGGCTGTCGCTCGAGGACATGCGGTGGTCGCCCAGGACGAAATAGCTGTCGCGAGGCACCCGCTCGGGTCCCCACGAGACGCGGTCTCGGTACTCTTCCGGGACATAATCCTCCAGCAGCGGGCGGCCGTTCACAATCACGTGGCCGGCGTCGATTCTCACGGTGTCGCCAGGCAGGCCAATCACCCGCTTGATGTAGGATTTGGCCGGATCGGGAGGCCACCAGAACACCACCGTATCGCCGCGCTCGACGCTGCCCAGGCCGAAGCGATAGGTGAACTTGTTGATGAAGATGCGCTCCTGGTCGGCCAGCGCGGGCATCATGCTGGTGCCTTCCACCTTGACTGGCTGGTAGATGAACACAATCAGAATGACCGCGATCATCACCGAAAACGCCAGGTCGCGCACCCAGGCAAGCGCGCTCCAGATGGTGGAGCGGGCCGGCGTCGCGCCAAGGGAAGGATCTGAGCCGTGGTTTTCCTGCATCCCTGCTTCTATTTTACGCGCATTACGGCGTCAGCAGACGTGTCAGAGCCGGCAGCGGCACAGCCCCTTCTTTGAGCGCCCAGTCGTTGAAGTCGGATTGGCTGGACGATGCGTGCCTCCGCTTGTATTGGTCGCGAACGTGCAGCCAGTCGCTCCAGCCGACAAAATACATCGGCAACTGGCAAGAGGAGAGCTTGGCGCGCTGCAGCTTTTCGGTGGCCTCTTCCGCTTCCTGGAACGTCTGCTTCTCCATCAGGTCGAGAGCCTCCTGGTCGGTCATGTTGAGCATATGCAGGCGGACGTCCAGAATGGCGTTGGCAATCACCCGCAGTTTCTCTTTGGCGAAGGTAAGCGCCATTTCCGGCGAGCGGGCCAGGAAACCTTCATCGAGCATCGCCTGAGTGGCATACTCGCCCCAGCCTTCGATGTAAGGACCGTTGCCGAAGACCGATCGCAGCAGGCGCCGGCTCTCGGGCTGGACGTTGTTGGCGATCTCCATCTGCACGTAGTGGCCGGGCATGGCTTCGTGGATGGTGAGCAGCTTGAGCTTGTAATAGTTGTACTCGCGCAGTTTGGATTCGACGCGCTCCTTGGGCCAGTCGGCGGGAATGGGCGTGACCCAGTAGAAGGCGCCCAACTGCGGCTCGAGCGCCGGCGCGGCCGAAAAACCGCCCACCGAATAGACGCCGCGCATGAACTCGGGCGTCGGAATCACCTGGAGATTCCCGCGCGTGGGAAGCGTGAGCAGGCGCTTCTGTTCGACGAAGGCGCGCGCTTCGGCCAGATCCTGGCGCGCATCGTCCATATAGGATTCGCGCGTGGAATGGCGCTCCGCGATCTTGGCCAACACCTCGCCGATCACCTGGTTCTCGCGGGCGGCGCCGGAAAGCTCGGCGTGGTCCTTGTGAGCCGGCGCCAACTGCCGGTGGAGCGGCAGGGCCAGCTCGAGCATTTCCGCACGCACGCGCACCAGCTCGCGCTCGGCCATCTGCAACATGGTGTCGGCCTCGACGCCGCTTTCCAGCGTGAACCGGAACTTGCGCATGTACCGGTCGCTGGTCATGCGCCAGCCGGTGTCGTCGCGGCCGGAGAGGCTGTTCTTGAGATAATCCTGGAACTTGCGCATGGCGTCCAGCGCCGACAGCGCAGCCAGGTTGTAGGCGTCGCGCAGATCCGGCGGCACGGCGGCGCGGATGGTCTTGTCCACCAGGGCGATGTTGCCCTCGTTCTCTTCCATCGCCACCTTGGTCCATATGCCGGGCGAGGAGGTCAGGTTGGTGCTGGCCTGGTCGAAGAAGAATGACGCCTTCTGCAGCCGCGCAATAATGTTGCGCATGCGCTCCGCCTGGGGCGCATACTCCAGAACAAATGGGCTGAACAGCGCGTTCCCCATCGTCTCCACATAAAGAGTGGGGTTGTGGAGATGGCTATGCAACTCGTTCAAATCGAGCAGCGCGAGCGAGGCCTGATCCCGCAGAATGTTCAAATCGGCCTGGTCCTCGCCGGTGAGTCGATTGACTTTGAGCGCATCCAGCCGCTCGCGAAAATGTTCGTAGTAACGTCGCTGCCTGTCGAGATTCTCCGGACTCGTGTCGTCCAGCAGGTTGTCGAGATTCTGGCCCTCGTACTGGTGTAGGCCCACGCTGGTCGCCGTGGCAGGCGAGAAGGCCAGCGTGGTGTGGACAAACTCATCCGAGAGACGGGCGAGCTGGCCGGAAGGGTTCCGGCTGCAACCGGCAGCGAACAAAACTATGGGAAGGATTGCAACAAGTTTCGCCATCGTTGCAATTGTACTGCTTATCCCGCGGCCACGCGCGCGCGATGACGGAGGAACGGCGCCGGCGCCGAAACCGGCTGTGTTCGCTGCCTGCGCTCGATCCGGGAGTTCTCGCGCATCACCTTGGCGCGCTCCGAGAAGGCCTGCCGCGCCTCAACGCGCTGGCCGATGAGGCAGCCCCAAAGGAGGGCGACCGATAGCGCAATCGCCGACAAGCCCTGTCCTGTAATCTTAATGATCGGCATCCGCCGCTCCTCCTTAGGCCAGTCCCGAGAGCAATCCGCCTGCCAGAGAAGATGTCCTTTGTTATCAGACGGGTCTTCCCGGGAAATGTGAGCCAGCTATGCCACATCCGGGCAGAAATTGCACTGAGATTATCGGGCGGCCATCAGCGCGCGCAAGCGGCGGGCGCGTTCCGGGGCGCGCAACTGCCGCAGCGCTTTGGCCTCAATCTGGCGAATGCGCTCGCGCGTGACGTCAAATTCCTGGCCGATCTCTTCCAGCGTGTGCTCGCGCTCACAGCCGATCCCGAACCGCATCCGGATTACTTTCTCCTCCTTCGGGGAAAGCGTCTTCAGAATGCCGGCGGTTTCATCGCGAACATTGGATTCGATGACGGAATCGACCGGTGAACCAACCCAACGGTCCTCGATCAGATCGCCGAGTGCCGATTCGCCGTCGCGGCCGACGGGGGTCTCGAGCGAAACCGGATCCCTGGAGATGGTTTTCAGCTTCTGCACCTTCTCCACCGGGATGTCCATCCGGCGCCCAATTTCGTCATTTGTAGGAGTACGGCCGAGTTCTTTCTCCAGCTCGCGCGTCGCCCGCAGGAACTTGTTCATGCTTTCGTTCATGTGGACGGGAATACGGATGGTCCGGGACTGGTCGGCGATGGCGCGCGTGATAGCCTGGCGAATCCACCACGTGGCATAAGTCGAGAACTTGTAGCCACGCCGGTATTCGAACTTGTCGGCGGCGCGCATCAGGCCGATATTGCCTTCCTGAATGAGGTCGAGCAGGTGAAGTCCGCGGTTCACGTATTTCTTGGCTACGGAAACCACCAGGCGGAGGTTGGCTTCCACCAAGTCCTTCTTGGCGCGCTCAGCTTCGGCTTCGCCATGACGGATCACGGTGAGGGTGTGCTTCAACTCGGGCAGGGTGGCGCCGGCTGTGGCTTCGCGTTTCCGCAATTCGCGTTTCAATTCCCGCGCGCGTACCTGCTGCACGGGGTTGTTCCTGGCTTCGAGCTTCTTGATCTCGCTATCGAGGTGGCTGATTTCATCCACAGCGCGGTCGATTTCGCGGGAGAACTCCTTCCATTTGATGAGCCTGAACGGAACGCGGCGAATCGCCAGAGAGGTTTCTACCTTGGCGCGATCCAGCTTTGCGCACAGCCGCTTGCGGGGCTTCTTGTTGGAGGCGGGGGTATTCTCCACCCGGTCCTGCAATTGCTGGAGCTTCTTGTAGAGGGTGGCCACATCGGCGAACTGTTTGGCCGCGTCAGCCCGGACCTTAAGATCGGCGGGAGATCCTTCCTCGACATCCCCCAGATCCGCGATGCTTTCGACTTCGATGGTCGCCTTCTTCAACTGATCGGCCAGGTCGACGACCACATGCTGCACCAGGGCGGAGCGGCTAATCGCCTTCTGCATCCGTAGCTTACCGCGCTCCATGCGGCGTGCCAGGTCGACTTCGCCCTCACGCGTGAGGAGCGGAACGGCGCCCATCTCACGAAGGTACACGCGGACGGGATCGTCCGTGTAAATGGATTCCTCCACCGGCACGGGGTGCAGGAAATCGGCTTCGTGTACGGCCTCGGGATCGAAGAACTTAGCTTCATCCTCAAAATTAAGGCCTAGGGTTTCAGGGTTGTCCGCTAGAAACTGATCTTCAAAATGGTCCACTAACACTCACCTCCCCCATGGACACGCGATCCATTACATGGAAGTGCCTGGAAAATGGGGTACTACCTGAAAAAAGCCCGACCGGCTGGTCCCGCCCCAAGTGTTGAGAAGATCGGCGGCATTCGGGGTTTGACTTTCAACTGATGATATCATCATTCCCCAATAAAGTTAAGCTCTATTTTTAAGGATGTCATAAAACTGATTAGGTTACATGAAGTTTGGGAGCATGGCTGGCGGGTCGCCGGGATCTCACGTCAACTTGTGCCGCATGAGGTTCTTGAGCTCGTTGAAGAATGCCTGCTCATCCTGAAAATCCCGGTATACCGACGCAAATCGTACATAGGCGATCTTGTCGATCTCCCGGAGGGTGTCCATCAGGAATTCTCCTATTTCTGTAGTTGATATCTCACGATCCGGCGAATCGCTCACCTTGGATTCGACCTGGTTGACCAGTTCGGCAAGCCTGGCCATGCCCACGGGGCGCTTTTCACAGGCTTTCAGCAGGCCTGCGAGCACCTTTTGACGGTCGAACTTCTCGCGGCGCCCGTCCTTCTTGATGACCATGTAAGGGACTTCGTCGATGCGTTCATAAGTGGTGAACCGGCGGTCGCATTCGAGACATTCCCGGCGGCGGCGGATGGCGTCACCCTCCTTACTCTCCCGGGAATCCACCACCTTATCGTGCATGTGATTGCAAAATGGACATTTCATGCAGACGTCTCCCGGCTAATCCGTCGCAGGCTATGCCAATCCAGCCCCTCCTTGAGGGCCAGGCCCAAGCCAACGGGAACAACTGCTACAAATGTAATAATCCAAACCAGCATGGCAAACGCAGTGGCCACTTCCAGTTTCACCGCAAACAATTCCGTCAGAACCACGATCGAAACGACCTGCATGCCGCCGCCGATCCCAGGTATTTGGATGATGGTTCCAAACGAAACAAACCCCAGCAACACCAGAACATCTATAAAGCTAAGACTTGCGCCAAAAAAAGACCGGGCCAGGCACTCGTAGCAAGCGGCGATCAGCGCCCATTCTACCACCGAGTACATGAGGACCAGCAGCAGTGCGCCGTCGCTGTGTGTCGATTCCGCGCCTTGCATAAAGGTGTTCACAAGCTTCTCAAACTTCAGGAAGCGCGCCTCGGGGAGAAGGCGCAGCCCGGCGACGAGGCGCCGCCCGATGGGCTCGGCGAAGTGGCGCAACGACAGCAGAACGGCCAGCAAGGCCACGGAGGCGAACGCCGCAAGCCTGCCGCCGACGGCCAGGACCCCGGCCAGCCTTGGCCCCACATGAACGCCCGAGGCGTGTACGCGCGTCAACGCAAAGCCGAAAATCAGCAGCGCCATCAGGAGGTCGAAGATGCGCTCCAGGAACCATGCGGCGAACTGGGAACTGACGGGCACACGCTCCTTGACGGCAATCAGATAAGGCCGCACCAGCTCACCGGGGCGTCCAAACAGGGTGACGGCGGCGAACCCGATCACAGTGGCCGAGAGCAGGTTGCGGATAGATGGGCGGGCCTTCAAGGGCTTGAGGAACACCGCCCAGCGCAGCGCGCGGCCGTAATAGCTGGCGGCGGCCATCGCCAGAGAGAGCAGCAGCCAGGGCCAGTTGAGCCGCGCGAGGGCGGCGGCAGCCAGGTTCCAATCAAAGCCCCGGAGCGGCGAATGCGCGCCGAGGAGCCACACCACCAGGGTGCCGGCGAGCACGGCGCCGGCCACCCATTTCCACGCATGACGGCGAATCGATCTTCCTCCCCCGGAAGCGCCCCAAAAAAGCTGGCGTGCCGGAAAGATTGAACCTATCATGATAATGCCTCGTTTCTCCATATGAAAGAACGAGTGCCATGGCCGCCACGACGTTAGCTTTTGGGATTTTCGAAAACCACACAGCCGGCGGCCGCATTTTGAATGGCGTGGTGGGTATTCACGGAAGCCACAATCTGGTAGAACGGAGCTTGGGCCCGGTTCACAGCCTCGTTTCGAGATGCCTGAGCGGCGACGAAGCCGCCTGGGAGGATCTGGTGCGGCAGCACACCCGGCAGGTCTACGGACTCTGCTACCGCTTCACCGGCAGCGGCGCGGAAGCGCAGGACCTGACGCAGGAAGTGTTTCTCCGGGTGTTCCGGACGCTGAAGACGTTTCGCTCGGCGGAGGGGTCGTTCGGTACGTGGCTGGCGAGGGTGGCGCGTAACCTTTTGATCGATCACTATCGCCGCACTCGTCAGGAACGCGTGACGGATCCGATCGAAGACCAGCTCACCGTACTGGAGGAAAAGGGCGCCACGGCGTCGGAGCGTCCGGACCATGCGGTAGCCGGCCGGGAGGCCAGTGAAATCCTGCAGGCGGCGCTGCAGAAGCTCTCGCCGGATTTGCGGGAGGCGGTGATCCTGCGCGACTTGCAGGAGATGGAATACCGCGAGATCGCCGAAGTGCTGAGGATTCCCGAAGGCACGGTGAAATCGCGAATCAATCGGGGCCGGGCCGAGCTGGCCCGGCTGCTGCGAAGGCAGAAGCTGGTGGTATGAACTGCGCAGACGTTGAAATCCTGATCTGCGATTACCTGGACGGCACGCTTGCGGCGGAGCGGAAGTCCGCGGTGGAGCGCCACCTGGCCCAATGCCCGGCGTGCGCCAAGCTGGCGCGGGACTCCGCCGCCGCGGTGGCGTTCATGGAGCGCGCCGCCGATGTCGAGCCTCCGCCGGAGCTGATCACGCGCATTCTGTTCGATGCGCCGTGGAGCAAGAACAGGACCAAGCCGAAGGGCGCGCGAGGCTGGATGGCGGGGATTCTCAGCCCGATTCTGCAGCCGCGGTTCGCCATGGGTATGGCGATGACCATTCTTTCGCTGGCGTTGCTGGCGCGGTTCGTGGCGCCCGTGCGGCAGTTGAAAATGTCGGACCTGGAGCCGGCCGAGGTGTGGGCGGGGCTCGAGGACCGCGCCTACCGAGCCTGGGGGCGTACGGTAAAGTTTTACGACAACCTGAAGTTCGTTTACCAGATTCAAACCACCCTGCGGGAATGGCAGCAGCAGGGCGAAGATCGGCAGTCCGCTCCCGTTCAGGAGGCTCCCGAACGGAAAACGGACGAGCATAAGCTGCCAGTCAAAGCCACTCCGGACCAGGGGGGCGCCTTGGGCGCCGCAACCGGCGGAGGGCCAGCTACGAATCCCTCGGGGGGATCGCATTAAGGGGGTACGTTATGAATTGTCAGAATCATACTGAGGTCCCGGCCACGGCATATTGCCGCACGTGCGGCAAGCCGATATGCGACGAATGCCGCCGCGACGCCTTCGGAACCGTCTATTGCGGGGAACATGCGCCCGCGCCGGCCGGGGAGCCGGCCGGGCCCGCGCCCGCCGCCCCGCCGCCGGGGTATGTCTACCCGGACGTCTCACCCGGCCTGGCTCTCTTTCTGGGCATGATCCCGGGAGTCGGCGCCATCTATAACGGCCAGTACGCCAAGGGGCTGGTACACGCCGTCATATGGGGCATTCTTATGAGCATTGCCAATTCGCGCGCGGCCCACGGCCTGGAACCGGTTTTCGTCATGCTGGTGCTGGCTTGGTGGGCCTACATGGCGTTCGAAGCGTATCACACCGCGCTCAAGCGCCGGAGAGGCGAACCGGTGGATGAATACTCCAGCCTGGTGGACCTGCGGGGCCGGCCGAACCAGGTTCCGGTGGCGGGGGCCGCGCTCATTATCCTGGGTGTCCTGCTGCTGTTGCATACGCTCGACCTGCTGGACTTCGAGTACGTAGCGCGCTTCTGGCCGGTGCTGCTGATCGCAGCGGGGGCCTACCTGCTGTATAGCCGCTTTACGGGGAAGGAGGCGCGCCATGAACGGCAATAGCCATTCGACCATCCGCGCCATCCGCGGGCCTGTCACGCTGATCACCATCGGCGTGCTGTTTGCGCTGAACAACTTTACCAGGTACGGCTTCGACCAGACGTGGCCGGTGATCCTGATCGTGTTCGGGCTGCTGAGCCTGCTGCGGCGTGGCATGCAACCAACCGGTCCGGCCAACGCGCCGAACATGCCGCCACCACCGCCGTATAGCTACCCGCCTCCGGGTGGTTACTCCCAGAGTCCGTATGCGGGCGGGCCCGCAAGCACGCCGGGCGCCCCGCCGCAATCGGGAGACGCCGGCGCCCCTCCAGGAGGCTCCGTATGAGACGGCGCTCGTTCACCGGACCCCTGCTGTTATTGCTGATTGGCGCGCTGTTTTTGTGGAGGAACCTGCACCCGGAAGCGCCGGTTTTCGATTTGCTGGCATCGTACTGGCCGTTCGTGCTGATCGCCTGGGGGCTGCTGCGGTTGATTGAGGCCCTGATTTGGAGCAGGGAGGGATACGGCTACGGCTTCACCGGCGGGGAGGTGGTGCTGGTGGTCCTGATCTGCCTCGCCGGGTCGGGAATCTGGGAGGCGCACCAGCACGGCATCCGGTGGAACGCCTTCGGCCCGGACTGGCTCGGGGAGCAGTACGACTATCCGGTTTCGGCGCACGGCCCAGCCACGGGCATGAACCGCATCGTTTTCGACAATCCGCGCGGCAACATCAAGGTCACCGGCGGCGACACGCAAGAGGTGACGGTCAACGGCCACAAACTGATCCGCGCGTATGCCCGCGGCGATGCCGATCGCACCAACGAAAAAACGCCCGTCGAGATGGTGCCGCAGGGCGACCGCCTGCTGGTGCGCACCAGCCAGGATCGCGCGCCCGACAACCAGCGGATCTCCGACGATCTGGAAGTTACGGTCCCGCGCGGAATGGCCGTCGAAGCGCGCGGCCGCACGGGCGATTACGAGATCTCGGACATTGCCGGGGATGTCGAGCTGGCGGCCGACCGCGGCGATGTGCGGCTGGCGCGGGTGGGCGGCAACGCACGGCTCGATATGGGCCGCAGCGACGTGATCCGCGCGCTGGACGTGAAGGGCAAGATCGACGTGCAGGGCCGCGGCTCGGACATCGAGCTCGAGAACATCGCCGGCCAGGTCACCATCAACGGCGGCTACACCGGGACGCTGGAATTCAAGAACCTCGCCAAGCCCCTGCAATTCGAAGGCGCGCGCTCGACCGAGCTGAGCGTGCAGGCGGTGCCCGGACGCATCAGCATGGACATGGGCGAGTTTACGGCCAGGGACATTGTGGGACCGATGCGGCTGGTATCGCAATCGCGCGATATCAAGATCGAGCAGTTCACGCAGCCGCTCGATCTGGAGACCCAGCGAGGGGACATCGAGTTGCAGCCCGGGCGGCTGCCTCTATCCTCCATCGAGGCGCATTCGGGAACGGGCAGGATCGACCTGGTGCTGCCTGGGAAGGCCGCTTTTCAATTGCAGGCCACCGCCGAGCGCGGTGAAGCGGTCAACGATTTCGGGCCGCAAATTCAGAAGGAAGTGGCGGGCCGCACGGCCACGTTGAAGGGAAAGGTAGGCGACGGCCCCAGCATCCACCTCACCGCCAGCCGCGGCTCGGTTTCGGTGCGCAAGGAGGGGACGCTGGCCAGCGCACCCGATCCCGCCGCGCCTCCGAAGCCTCCCAAGGCGCCTAAGAACCTCAAAGAGACCGAGATCGAGATGTGATGGCAGGGGCCGGGGGCCGGGCGATTGGCCTTCACCAAGCTATGTACGCGATTCCGGCGCTTTCCGTGGCGCTGGCGGCGACGCTGTGGGCCGGGGCGCGCCGCTATGCTTCCACCGCCGCCCCGCAGCGCCTGAGCGGCTCTACGGCGCCTGCGTTCGTTCACTACCAGGATGTTTCGCACCGGCATCGGGGTGGTCTTCATCCTGAAAGGCCCAGCACGCCGTACTGGACGCATCGAGAACGAAGGCCATCAGTACTTGCGTCCCTCATCCCGGGCCGACAGCAGCTCCCCCACCGTGATTCTGCCTGTGCGCTTACGCAACTCGTGGATCGCGGCAAGAGCCTTGTCGACTTCCTCCTGGCGCCGGTCCACCTCAGGCATGATCCGGGAATCGCAATCCCTCTCGTCGGGTTCATCCGTGGCCATAATCTCACTTCCCGGCTCCCACCAGAACGATACACACATCCATCACGTTGGTGTTGGTCGGTCCGGTGATCACCAGATCGCCCAGCGATTCGAAGTAGTGGTAGGAATCGTTGCGATTGAGATAACTGCGCGCGTCCGGCTGGCGGCCCAGCGTCTGGCCATCGGCTACCGCGCCCGCCGCGTTGGTGGGGCCGTCGGAACCATCGGTGCCCGCACAGAAGACCACCACGTTCTCCAGCCCGGCGATATCGATGGCGGCGGCCAGCGCGAATTCCTGGGCTCTCCCGCCCAAGCCATCGCCGCGCAGTGTGACGGTGGTTTCCCCGCCCGTGATGACACACGCGGGCGGCTTCATCGGGTGCCCGGTGCGCACCATTTCGGACGCGATGGCGGCGTGCATGCGGGCGATCTCGCGGGCCTCCCCCTGGATCTCGCTCGAGAGCACCAGCGTCCGGTAACCCAGCGCACGGGCGTGGCGCGCGGCCGCGGCCAGGGCCAGGCGGCTGCTGCCCACGATGGTGTTGCGCACGCGGGCAAAGACCGGATCGTCCAGCTTGGGCGTTTCGGGGACGGCGCCGCGCGCGCCTTGTTCGAGGCGCTCCCTCACGGATGCGGGCACGCGCTCGCGGATGCCGTACCGATCCAGGATTCCCACGGCATCGGCGAAGGTGGAGACATCCGGCGCGGTGGGTCCGGAGCCGATGACGTCGAGATTGTCGCCGATCACGTCGGAGAGCATCAGCGATTCCACCCGGGCGGGCGCCGCCAGCCGCGCCAGTTGCCCGCCCTTGATGCGCGAGATGTGCTTTCTGACGCTGTTGATCTCGTGGATATTGGCGCCCGACGCCAGCAGCAGGCGGGTGGTGGCCTGTTTTTCCTCGAGGGTGATGCCCTCGGCCGGCGCCGGCAGCAGCGCCGACCCGCCGCCCGAGATGAGGCAGATCACCAGGTCGTCCTTCCCCGCGCCGGCCGCGATCCGCGCGATCCGTTCGGCGCCGGCCACGCCGTTAGGGTCGGGGACCGGGTGGCCGCACTCGTTCAGTTCGATGCGGCGCAGCTTGGCCGTGTGTCCATACTTTACGTTGAGCAGCCCGGCGGCGATGCGGCGGCCGAGCACACGCTCGGCGGCCTGCGCCATGGACGCCCCGGCCTTGCCCGCGCCGACGACATAGATGTCGCGAAAGCGCGAGAAATCGCGACGCTTCAGATAGCGCTCGACGGCGCCGGCGGGGTCCGCGGCCGACAACGCGGCTTGGAAAATGGTGCGTGCATGCTTGCGCAGAATTCGATTGCTCATAGCATTAGAGGATGGCTCAGAATGGCTTCGACCACACCGGCCGGATCGTCGCTTTCAATGGGAACGCGCACGTCCGCCAGGGCGTACGCCTCGCGCCGCGCATGGTACAGCGCCGCGAACTGCCGGGGATCGCGCGCCAGCGGCCGGTGCGCAGCCAGCGCCACCCGGCTCTCGACCACCTCGAAGGGGCAATCCAGCCACACCGTGACGCCGTGGCTCTCGAGCAAGTCGCGGTTCGCCTGCGCGGCAAATGCGCCGCCGCCCAGCGCCAGCACCGCGGGGCTGCCCCGCCCGATCCGGCGGACGTGATGACGGATGATCCCGGTTTCGATGCGGCGGAATTCCGCTTCGCCGCGCGTGTCGAAGATCTCCGCGATGGCCGCTCTTTCAGCCGCTTCGATCTCCTCGTCGGTGTCGAAGAAGTTCCAGCCCAGACGGTGGGCCAGGAGGCGGCCGACGGTGGACTTGCCGGAGGCCATGAAGCCCACCACGTAAATGCCGGGCGTGCGCTTGAGCTTGAGGTTCATGCGGTCTCGTTCATTCCGGCCATGCGGGCTTGGACGATGGCAGGGAACAGGCGGGCGAGCGCCACCAGAATCCAGCCGGCGCGCGGGATCAGGACGGTGCGGGCATCGCGCTCCACTCCGCGGCGGATGGCCGCGGCGCATTCTCCGGCCGTGATGGCGTAGCGGCGGCTGCGCAGCACATCGGCCGGCACGCGTCCGCCGCGGACGTGCTCCTGGAAACCGGTCTTCACGTACCCGGGGCAGACCAGCATGGCGCGGACGCCATCGCGCCGGAGTTCCATCCGCAGCCCTTCGGTCAGAGCGCCTACCGCGTATTTGGACGCGCTGTACAGCGTGGACCAGGGCAGCACCATCTTGCCCCCGATCGACCCGATATTCACGATCGTGCCGCTGTGGCGCGCGCGCATGTGCGGCACCACAAGCCGCGTCATGTCGAGCAGCGCAAAGAAATTCAATTCCATCAGTCCGCGCGCCTCTTCCATGGGCATGCTCCAGGAGGGCAGGTAGGTGCCCACGCCGGCATTGTTGATGAGGATATCGATGGCGCCGAACCGTTCCAGCGTGCGCGCCACCACCCGGCGGCGGGTATCCTCGCTGGTGAGGTCGCCCGGCGTGACCAGCGCCGCCGGCGCGGCCCTCTTGAGACCTTCTTCGGAGCGGGCGGTCAGCGACAGCTTCGCGCCCACGCGCGCGAACTCCGCGGCGCAGGCGGCGCCAATTCCCTCGGACGCGCCGGTGATGAGGACGACTTTGCCGTCAATTCGCATAGGCACCACTTGAAACGTCATAATGTTACCATGCCTGCGCGGCTCATCCCGCTGTTTCCGTTACACGTGGTGGTCTTTCCCAGAACGCGGCTGCCGCTGCACATTTTCGAAGAACGGTATAAGGAAATGATCGGGGACGCCATCCGCGACCACTCGGAATTCGGGGTGGTTCTGGCAAAGGAAAACGGCATCGTGAGCGCCGGTTGCACGGTGATGGTGGAGAAGGTGCTCGAAACATACCCCGATGGCCGCATGGATATCCTGACGCGCGGCCTGAGGCGCTTCGAAATCGTGGAGCTGAGCGGGGAGAAAAATTATCTTCAGGCCGAAGTGAGTTACTTCGACGACGACGACCCCGCCCCCGCGCCCGCCGAGTTGCGCGACCAGGCGCTCTCGAATTACCGGGACCTGAGCGGGCTGGCCGCTTCCCAAGGGCGCGGCGAGCCCGACCTCGACGACCCGCAACTCAGTTTTCAACTGGCGCAGGCGCTGCCGGACCTGGATTTTTTGCACGCGCTTCTGGCGCGCCGGTCGGAAACCAGCCGGCTCAAGGAGCTCAACCATTACCTGGCGGGGTACATTCCGCGCCAGCGCCGCATCGAGCACGTGAAGCACCTGGCTCCCACCAACGGTTTCGGCGGCGGGCCCGCGGGGCGGTAGCGCCTCCCATGCGCCACTTCCTGCTTATCGACGCGGACGATACGCTATGGGAGAACAATATCTATTTCGAGCGCGCCTTCGACGAGTTCGCCGGGTTCCTGGACCATTCCTCGATGACGCCGCGCGAGGTGCGCGACGTTTTGGACCAGATCGAAGAAGCCAACAACAAGATCCACGGTTACGGCTCGGCCAACTTCGCGCGCAATCTGCGGCAGTGCTACCAGCGCTTGACTGAGCGCGAGGTGCGCGAGGAAGACCTCCGCGCCGCCATGGGGTTCGCCGAGCGAATTCTGGAATGCCCCATGGAGGTGATCGAAGGGGTCCCGGAAACCCTCGAATATCTTTCGCTGCGCCACCATCTGACGCTGTTTACCAAAGGGCACCGGGAAGAGCAAAAGCTCAAGATCGGCCGCTCGGGGCTGGGCGTATTCTTCGGCCACACCGCCATTGTCAAGGAGAAGGATGCCACGGCGTATCGCCGGCTAATGGAGGAGCGCGACATGGACCCGGAGCGGACCTGGATGATCGGCAACAGCCCGAAATCGGACATCAACCCCGCCCTGGAGGCCGGCCTCAACGCGGTTTTCGTCCCGCACGCGCACACCTGGATTCTGGAAAAGCAGGACCTGCGGCCGGGGAAAGGCCAGCTCCTGGTGGTGGAGCAGTTCGCGGATCTGCGAAAGCACTTCTGAGGCGTTTTTGTGGGGCAGGTTGGCCGTAGGGCAACCTGTGGGCCGAGTGGCTGACCAACTTCTCCATCGCCAAAGTGGGCATCCTGAGTTTCTACGGCATGGCCAAGAGCCGCTGGAAGATCGAGAATTGGGGGCTTCAACGACGGCAAAAACCGCTATGGCATGGAGCACATCCGCCACCACGAGGCCAATCGCACGCTCATCGTTGGGCTGTTGATCCTCTTGGCTTTAGTCATCGAACGTCTTTACCGGCTGCGTTATCTGCACTGCGGCGGCCATGGCATTCGCTGTGCCATGGACCTGTTCACCTATCTCTCATTGAGCCTGGGGACCCGCTGCCCCGCCGGATACCGGGTGATCCCGGCGCGGTGCGGGCGGCTGGCAGCGCTCCGTCGCTGTTTGACAACTCGACCGCTTTCCGTGGAGTGATACCCCGCCGAGGCCCGCCGTGGCTCAACGGCCAGCAGGAACGCTGCCTCCCTCACGATGGCAATCCGCTCCACAGCGCCGAATCCTCCTTCGCGGAACTTCCAATACTGCTGCGATACTCTCAACGTACTCTCAACGTGCTTGTTTTGGGAGGTGCGAGTATGATATCTTGAACCGGTATTTCACGTGAGGAGGTACTGGTGCAGTTGTATCGAACTCTCAAGACTGCCCTGTGGCTAGGTCTCGCCGAATGCATTCCGGCTTTCGGACAGTTCTCCCCGATTTCGACGCCGACCTCGACATACACCGGGGCGACCACGCTGATTCCAATCACGGCCGCGGATGGGACTTCGTTGACGTCGCTCACGAATGGCACACAAACCATCACGCTTTCCGCGCCGTTTTTCGCGGAGAGCCCCCCGTCCCTCTACTGGGGCCCCTGGGGTTCGCCGCCCAACACGGAAAGCAGCACACCGCGCATCCTGGCGAATCCCACCCCGGTTACGAGCGTGACCCTGAACCTTTCGCTTCCCTCCACCACGTTCGGGTTCGAAATCCAGCCGAATATATGGGATACCTTCACTGTCAGCGCCAACTTCTATCACGGAGCGACGCTGCTCGGCACGGTATCGCAAAGCATCAGCGGAGACGCGGGCGCGTTGCTGGCGGCCGCGTCCAGCACCACCCCGATCACCAGCGTGGTGATCACTATTCCCGCGGACGCCAACGGTTTCGCCATGGCCCAGTTCCGTTACTTCCCCCAGGCAAGCCCACCCCCCCCAGCCGTCCCCACGTTGAGCACCGCTGCCGTGGGCACCCTCGGCCTGCTGCTGGCCGGGGCCGGTGCCCTGCTGGCGAGACGATCCCGGAGCACCGCCGGGGCATAAGCCAGGCACCGGCTCGCCCTGTGCGAACCTGATGGTGTGGGTGAGTACGGTTACGAACTGTCCGATCCACTATGGTTCCTTCTTCGCGTGCTGGTTTTCCTGGCGCTTATGCTGGCGCTGCGGTGGCTTGTCCTCCTCAATCCGCTGCTCGTCGGCGCTGCCGCTCGAGCGAATACCATGTCTGCAGTGGGCGTCCAACGATTGATTGCGACGCCCGCATACTGGGCTCTCAACAGGATCAACCGGACGGAGATCAGAAGGACGAAACTCGCGATCAAGTACTTTGCGTAATGACGCGCACCGAACCTCCGCTGAGGAAGAATCGCGGCAAGCCACAGCCCGGGACCATCCGCTGCATGCCTCCCGGGGAAGCCAGAATCATCCCGACCGTGCGCGACGTTTTCGACCGTACAGCGCGATTGCCACCAGACCGCCACCGATCATAAGTAGCATGGCGGGCTCCGGAACCTCATCCAACTGCAAGGCGTCGATCGCGAATCCAATGGGGTTGGCAAGGTTGCTAGGGTCGAAAACCGATATGTATATGCTCTTGATCCGCCCCTCGGGATCGTAAAAGCCCACATGAGGCGCGTCATTGCAGGCCACCGGCCAATTGGCATTTAGCGTCGGGCATATCCCGCCGCTCCCGTAAGCACCCGACTCAGTAAGTTGGTACGATCCGATAGGGTGGCCACTCGAGTCGAAAGCCTGCACGTCTGCGACGAACAAGGTGTTTTTGCTGGCACTGATGGACGCGATTTGGAACCATATTCCAAACGCCGGTCCACCGAGCAACGTGAGTTCCAGAGGGCCCCCGCTCGACAACTCGAGCAGGTGGTCGTTGCCCGCGGGGGACGGTGCGCTCGGCGAGGCAGAATTGAAGTGCCCCGCGAAACCCGCCAAAACGGGGGTCACGGAAGCGGCCTTGGCCCAGGTGATCCCATTAAACTCCAAAGCGAAGTCGTCCACCCGCGTCACCGAGGTAGCCGTGCCCGAGTAACTCGGAGCCAACTGTATGGAGACTTGATCACCGTCCGATGTAGCCGTCCTTGTCGGCACGGGAACCGAGTCTGACACGGCAAAACTGTTACCCTGAGTCGCAGTGCCTAAACCGCTTTGCCCGGTTGAACTCGTCGGCGCCCCCCAGTTGAGAGAGTCATCCATCGTGGCGTTGATGAACGAATTCGTCCAGCAGCCGGTACTGCCGTTGATTGCACCGGTCGGAACGATGACTCCGGTGGCCAGACCGCTCAAGGCGCAGTTGATGACCGGAGATGCGCACAAATTTACCACTGCCGCCAGCAGGCCGGCAAGCAGGCATACCCGCCTCACGCGCACCTCCGATACACCTCGACGCCTCTCATTGCTCTCAACGGTTAAATTTAGGATAGTTCGCGGCCAGATTCAAGATAACCTTGTGCAGTACCTGAATAGCACCAATAGCACCATAGCGCAAGCCGTAGACAGTATTTAAATCTTTATTTAACAGCTACTTACGGGATAAATCATAGCCCAGGACCGGCCTTTCGTACCGGTACGATCCACCAAAAATGGTAGTACTAGGCCAAGAACCCGGCCACCGGTACTTTCGACGCGGCCAACACAGTGTTCGCGCCACCTCGCGCACGCCACCCTGCACGGGATTTCACTGCTCGGGACGCCGCTGCCTCTCGTAGGGCGTCTTGAGATATTTGGCGGCCTCTTCCTGCGCGCCCTGCGTGTTGTCCTTGGTCCGAATGGCGAGATTGTACTCGTTCACGGCGCGCTCCCGCTGCCCGGTGACGTCGAAAATCTTGCCCAGATTGATGTGCGCCCATACTTCGGTCCACTTGGGCTCGAGGTCGCCGTTCAGCACCTCGCGGAATGAGTTGGCCGCCGCCTGCCAGTTCTGCTGGAGAAAGAAGATTTCGGCAATCCGGTAGTTGGCCAGCGAGCTGTTGCGGGTGGTTTCGAGCGCCTTCTGGTATTCCTTCAGGGCATCGCCGAATTCGCTCAGTTCGGCGAACTGTTCTCCGCGGCGGATGGCCACTGCCACGCGCACTTCGTTGCCAAAGCGCAGCACGCGGTTGCCGGGGTCGATCACCACGTTCTTGGGCTTGCCGAAGGTGTCCACCGAGAACTCCGACGAAGTTCCCACCACTTCCACGCGCTTCTGCTCCGGATTGCCTTCGGTTTCGATCTTCAGGTCCACCGGCATGCGGAACGTGTCCAGATCCTGCGAGATCTTGCCCATCACGCGGAAGCCCTTTTTCGTGCGGAAAATCGTGTACTCGAGCTTGAATTCCGGCGCGCTGCTGGATTCGATCCACTGGATAAAGAAGTAGTCCAAGCTCTGGCCTGAGACGTCCTCCGCCACCTTGCGGAAGTCGTCGGTGTTCACCGACTTCCAGGCGTACTGCTGGGCGTAGGTCTTGAGCGTCTGGAAGAACTTATCGTCGCCGATCAGGTAGCGCAGCATGTTCAGGACGGCCGCGCCTTTCGAGCCGGTCAGCGCCCACAACTCCGGCGAATAGTCCTCCAGCCGCGCCGATTGGATGATGGGCACATTGTCGACGGTCAGCGCCTCCACCATCGCGTCGCGGGCCTGCGATTCCATGGCGCCGGGACCGCTGGCGTGCTCCGTCCATAGCAGTTCCGAGTAAGCCGCCAGCCCGTTGGTGAGCCACAGATGATTGCGCGTGGAGGGTCCCACCAGCTCCTCCCACCACTGCCGTGAAACCTGGTTGGCGATGAGCTTGGCGCTGGGCTGGCGTCCGATGCCGCGCGGCGCCAGAAAAATCAAGCCCGGCGCCGCATAGCCGTTGGGCGCGCCCTCTTCGGTCTCCACCACCGTCAGATTGGCATAGGGCGGCAGGCCGAACATGCCCGTGAAATAAGACATCACCCTGCCGGTCTGCTCTCCGTACGCCTGCGCCATGTCGGCTTCCGGCCCGCGGAAATACAGCGTAGTGGTGACGCCCTCCGACGACACTTTCACGGGATCTCCCTTCACCACCGCAATGCTGCCGGGAAACGACGGATGCTCGAACTTGAATTCGAATACGTTCTTGTCGCCGGCCGCGTGGCGCGAGTCCGTCCCGCTGCCCAGCACGGTGTAACCCGTGGGGACGGTGACGCGCACATCGGCCGCAAAGCGGTCGGTGGTATAGCCGCTCACGGGGAACCAGCGGGCCGGGTAGGTCAGGTAGGCGAAATCCGGATGGATAGCCGCGAACTTAATGCCGTAGACCGGCGAGTCTTCCTGCCCCGTCAGCCGGCCGTCGTAGAAAAACGCGATGGTGACCGGCTGGCCCTTGGGGAGCGGCTGCTCGAAGCTCAGCCGCACGGTGGAATCCTGCTGGTTGCGCGAGGCGGGAATCTGCTTGTCCTGGGCGTCCAGCACGCGCGAAACGTTGAGCGCGTTGTTCAGATCGAACGCGGCCGAGGTGACGTTGTCGTCCAGCGGCGTGAACCGCACGACGGCCTTCACCGCGATGGATTGCGTACTGGGCGAGATTTCCGCGTCGATGGTGTACTGCTCGACGTCGATGCGGGAACGCCGCTCCTGCGCCGGCGCGGCCATCGTCAGGATGCCGGCCGCCATGGCCGCGACAATCGAGATACGGGGATTAGGAAACATGAGCGACTTGTCCTTCCAGAATTTCTTGAATGATGGCGGCCGCGCGTCGTGGCGCGGGTATTCCCGCCTGCGACAGTTTTTCCCGGACCTCTTCGAGGCCGGCCTTCATCTCCGCGCGCGCGCCCGGGTCGGCCAGCAGCCGGCGCGCCTCGCGGGCAATCGTCTCCCCAGTCATCCGGCTCTGCATCAGCTCGGGGACCACCGCGCGCCCGGCAATCAGGTTCACCATTGAATAAAACGGCACCCGCACCAGCAGCTTTCCGGCCATCCAACTCGGCGGCGTCACTTTGTAAAAAGTCACCATGGGGGTTCCCAAAAGCGCCGCTTCCACCGTCACCGTCCCACTGGCGGCCAGCGCCAGGTCGGCGTGGGCCAGGGCGTCCCAGCTTTCCCCTTCGATCACCTGAACCGGCGAGCGGCCCATGCGCTCCCGAAAAAAAGCGGCCCCGGTCGTGGCCGAGGCCGGCAGGATCAGATTCAACGCCTGCTCCCGGCCGAGCCGCTCGACGGCGTCCAGAATCGCTGGCAGATGGCGCGCGGCCTCGCCGCGCCGGCTCCCGGGGAGTACCGCTATTAATGGACGGCCCGCGGCCAGCCCGTGTTTCCGAAAAAACTCCTCGCGGCCGATCGATGGCGCCACCAGCCCGGCCAGCGGGTGGCCAATGTAGGTGGCCTTCACCCCCGCGCGGGTGAAAAAAGCCTCTTCAAAGGGAAAGATGCACAGCAGGCGCCGCAAGGTTCGCCGCATCGCCTTGAGGCGTCCTTTTCGCCACGCCCACGCCTGCGGCGCCACCAGGTAAACCACCGGAACCCCTTGCCGATGGAGCCGCCGGGCCACCCGCAGGTGGAAATCCGGCGAATCCGTCAGAATCGCCAGGTCGGGCTTCTCATCCCGGGCCGCCGCCAGCAGCTTGCGGTACTGGCCGTAGATCCGCGGAATGTGCGCCACCACCTCGAGCAACCCGACTATCGCCAGGCTGGCCGCGTCCACCACGGTGCGCACGCCGGAGGCCCGCAAGCGGGGCCCCGTGCAGCCGAAAAACTCCGCGTCCGGCCACGCGCGCCGCAGTTCCTCCACCACCAGCGAGGCGTAGAGGTCCCCCGAGGCTTCGCCCGCCGATACCAGGATTTTCCGGCGCATCCAACTAAGAGTTTAGCGTGCCGCCCTGTTACAATCGAACCACGACGATGTCCACCGACGCAGAACGGCCGAAGACCACCGTGGAAGAGCTCGCCGCGCGCTTCCGCGGCGAGATGATTCCGCTCACTGGCAAGTTCTCCTATTTCTCCACCCTCCCCATGGCGGAAGACGATCTCAAGCAGTACCTCAACGACCCCATCGCCGCCATCTCGCCGGCCATCGTCGCGGCGCTGCCGGCCATGGGCATTCTTCTGGCGCCCTACCTCGAAAAGGCCAATGGCAAGGGCGCGGACACCGTGACTTTCGAGCGCCCCCAGGAAACCCGCCAGATTCCCTGCTCGCGCAGCGAAACCGGCGGCATGACCGTGCTGGCGTTCGGCATCAAGGACGTCGAAGTCGCCGGCTATCACTACCAGTTCTACAGTGCGCTGGCGGCGCTACTGGCGGACCACTGGTCCCAGGACGTGCAGGAGCGCTTCTATCGCACCATTCGCGAAGAGCTGAGCGCCGAAGTCCACGGCGAAGTGGACGAGAAGAGCTGGCATCTCAAGCAGGCGCTGCTGCGCCGGCAGAAGAACGTGCGCCAGGAGACCAAGCTCTTCCGCGAGTACGCGCGCCAGGCCTTCGAGGATACCCTCACGCTCTACCTGCACGGAACCTGCTGCGACATCGACGTGGAAACCGGCCCCCGCCAGATGCCCAGTCGCTATCTGCGCCGCCGCCTCGAGCTGCTCATCTCGCTGTTCCCGCCGCCGGAAGGCTACGCCGTGCTGCCCGAGCAGTTGAAGACGCGGTAGGACAACCTAGACCATCAACTCCCCGAGCATCCGCGCCGCTGCTTCCTTCCCCCGTTCCCCCACTTCGCCCGCCGGCCCCACGCACGAAGGGCAGCCGGCCTCGCACCCGCACGCCGCCAGCAGCTCCGCCGTCTGCTTCAACAGCCGCGGCGCCAGACGGTAGAGCGGCGCGCTCTGCCCCACGCCGCCGGGATACATATCATAGAGATACAGGTTGGGCTCGAAGGTCTCGAGACCGCCGGAGACGTCCTCGCTCAGCGCCACCCCAAGGTCCCGCGGGTCGCACATCAACAGCAGCGCGGCCACCGTGCGCAGAGCATTTCCCAGGCCCGAGATGCCGCTCTGCTTCTCGGCGGGGGTGAACTCCGAAAAGCGCGCCAGAAACTCCGCTGGAAAATGCAGCCAGAACGCCGTGGTATGCATTTCCTGCTCCGGCATCGAGAGCTTCCCCGCCCCCACGTTTTCGCAGGTGTAGAACTTGATCTTCTTGAAACCCACAATCTGCCGGTTCACGCGCACGTCGCCGTGCGCCCGGCGCGCGCCCGCCAGGGCTTCCCCCTCGAACTCATCGAGCACCTTCACCTGCGTGTAGTCGATGGCGTCGGTGTAGTAGTCCGACTCGACGCGTTTGACGTAAGCCTTGCGCTCGGCGTAATCGAAGCGCTCGACGTGGTACTGGCGCGCTTCGTGCAGGTAAATCGCCTTCTCATGGAGCGTGGTCAGCGCCGTGGGAAAGGAAACCTCGGCGATCACGCGGGGCTCGCCCGTCGTGTCCACCACCACGAAGTTATCACTGGTGACCGAGCGCAGACTGGTGGCATCCGCCGGATAGGTGTCCGACGTCCAGTGCCAGGCGCCGGCGGAATGGTGCAGAAAGCCCGCTTCTTCCAAAAACCGGCAGACTTCTCCGATATCGTGCCTCCCGAACTTCTCGCCGTCGCGGATGGGCAGCTCGAACGCCGCGCACTTGATATGAGCCAGCAGGATCTCGAGATTCTCGGGATTAATATAAGCGTGCTCCGGCGAGCGCCCGAAGAAGTAGTCCGGGTGCTCGACAATGTACTGATCGAGCGGCGCGCTGGAAGCCACCAGCACCGCCGCCGACGTGCCCTGCCGCCGCCCCGCCCTGCCCGCGCGCTGCCAGCTTGAAGCGATGGTCCCCGGATAGCCCGCCATCACCACGGCGTCCAGCGAGCCGATGTCGATGCCCAGCTCCAGCGCGTTGGTGGCCACCACCGCGCGGATTTCACCCTCCCGCAGGCGCCGCTCGATCTCGCGCCGCTCGCGCGGCAGATACCCGCCGCGGTATCCCCGCACCGTCTCGCCGGGCACCGGCCCCCGGTCGCAGGCGTCCTTGAGATAGGTCACCAGCACTTCCGTGGCCAGCCGGCTGTTGGCGAACACCAGCGTCTGCAAATTGCGCTCGATGAATTCCAGCGCCACGCGCCGCGATTCGTCGATGTAGCTGCGCCGGATGCCGAGTTGCCGATTCACCACCGGCGGATTGTAGAAAATGAAAAACTTCTCCCCGCGCGGCGCGCCGCTGCGCTCCACCAGCGTGAAGGCTTCCCCGGTGAGCGCTTCCGCCAGCTCGCGGGGGTTGGCGATGGTCGCCGAACAGCAGATGAATTGCGGTTTCGAACCGTAGAACTCGCAAATGCGCTTCAAACGGCGCAGCAGGTTGGCCAGATGGCTGCCGTACACCCCGCGGTAGTAGTGCAGCTCGTCGATGACGATGTACCGCAGGCTCTCGAAATACCGCGCCCAGCGCGTGTGGTGCGGCAGAATGCCGGTGTGCAGCATGTCCGGATTGGTCAGCACCACGTTGGCCCGCTGCCGGACCGCCTTGCGCGCGTCCTGCGGCGTGTCGCCGTCATAAGTGAAGGCGCGGATTTCCGAGCCCATCTCCTCCACCGCGCTCTGAAACTCGTGAAGCTGGTCCTCGGCCAGCGCCTTGGTGGGAAACAGGTACATGGCCCGCGCGCCCTCCTCGCCCAGCAACCGGTTCAACACCGGCAGGTTGTAGCACAGTGTCTTGCCACTGGCGGTGGGCGTGACGATTACCACGTTGCGGCCCCGCTCGATCTCCTCGAAGGCATCCGCCTGGTGCGCATAGAGCCGCGTGATGCCCCGCTTCTCGAGCGCCGCGCGCAGCCGCGCGTCCACGGCCGGGGGAATCTCCGCGTAAACCCCCTCCGCCGCCGGCTGGTGGTGAATGGCGCGGACGGGCGAGTCCGGCTCCTTGTGCGCTGACTGGAAACGGGCGACCACCGCTTCCAGCGAGGGCTTTCGGGAAACTGACAGTTCCTGGGAGAATTCGGGAAATCCGAGCGACAGGTTCATACGTGCTTTCGCCTTTTCTTTGCTACCTTACACGAAAGCTACGCCTAAAACAAGGGGGGGTGATTGTGTTTTAGATCTGGCGCACGAATTCGTAGCGCTCCAGCGTGGCGGCAATCCGGTAAGCCGGGGATGCCTCATCCCGGCCGGGGTCCACTCGGTCGGCGCGCACGATCTTGCCCAAGCAACGCAGATTGACCACCTGCGCCGCGTCGCGAGTCAGCGTGATCACGTACTCGATGGGACCGCCGAAATCCGGTTCCCGTTCTGTGGTAAAAAGCACCCCGCTAGAGCTGATGTTCCTGGTGCGACCAGCCAATTCGACCTGTGCCGCGCCGGAACGTGTGACGGAGAGCGGGAGCTGAAGTTGGAAACGCCGGGTTCTTCGCTGTTCCATGAGTCGTTTCTAATGCTAAGGGGTGTCGGGGAGCAAGGTCAATAGACCTGTGTGTCTAGACACCTCTCGAAGTACTAGCCTTGAAGTCTCAGGGATTGGGGGACAAAAGGGAGGGGCGAGGCAGGCTCGCCCCCGGGAAAAATCCTAGCTGACCTTCAGGAAAACGATAAGCAGGGTATACAGAGCCAGCGATTCGACAAACGCCAGGCCGATCAGCATGGCCATCTGGATGGCCTTGGCGGCTCCCGGATTGCGAGCCATGCCTTCCACCGAACTGGCCACCAACTTGCCCTGCGCCAGACCGCAAAGACTGGAAGCAATCGCCATCGCAAAAGCGGCGCTGATGGGCACCCAATGTCCGCCGGCAGTCGGATTGCCCGGCGTCTGCGCGCTTAACACGGAGCAGGCGAGGAACAGCATCGCCAGCACCAACAGCAACTTCTTCGTCATTCGATTCTCCTTGATGAATCGCCCCAGGTGGTGGTCCCCGGACACCGTGCAGCCGGGTTCACACTGTAAGGCGGCATAAAGCCGGTATTAATGCTCGTGCACCACTGCCCCAGCCACATACACCATGGTCAGCAGCATGAAAATGTAAGCTTGTATCACCCCCACGAAAACGTGCAGCCCCATGAAAATCACCGGTATCGGAAAAACCGTCAAGCCCAGGAAGACCATGGTCACCTTCTCGCCGGCGAACATGTTGGCATAAAGACGAACCGTCAGCGAGAGGGGACGCGCCATGTGGCTGATGACCTCGATCGGCAGCATGAGCGGAGCGAGCCACCAGACGGGTCCGGCAAAGTTGGCCGCGTACTTGAAGCCGTTCGCCTGAATCCCGATCAGGTTGTAATAAATGAAGGTCGTCAGCGCACAGCCGGCCGTCACCGAGGGATTCTGCGTCGGGGACTCGAAGCACGGAACGATCCCGATCAGGTTGGCGGTCAAAATGAAAAGGAAGATGGTGCCGAAGTACCCCATGTACCGGAGGCCGTCGTGCCCGATTTGATCTTCCGCCTGGCCGTTCACAAATTCGTACAGCAGCTCGAAAGCCTGCTGCAAGTTGCCCGGCCGGTCGGCCGACAGCCGCAACCGGACAAGGGCGACCACCGCCATAAGGAGCAGGACCACCACGAACTGCATGACGACGAAGTTGGCCCACGGCCGCGGATCGGGATGCGCTCCCACAATTCCCAAAATCGAGTTTCCCAACCCGGCCAGGCGATCGTTGAAGAGTCGGGTGATCCAGAGTTCAGGTTCCATACACCACTTCGAAAAAGATTTCGACGATTACGGCTGTCACCGACACGAATAATCCCGCGAGAGTGGCTCGCAGGCTGATGGAAGAATACCTCAATATAGCATAGGCGGCGCCGCCCAACAGCAGGTAGCGGAAGCCCGCCAGCACCGCCAGTCGCGGTCGCGCGCGCTTGCCGCTCAGCCCATCCACGGCGTGTTTCAGCCACCGGAAATTGATCCATGAGATGGCCGCGCCGAGCGCGAATCCGGCGCCCACCCTCCAGCCGCGCCACGCCAGTGCCGCCATGGTGCCGGCGCCGGCGATCGCCAGCGTCACCCTGAATATGCGCGACGTCACCCGTTCGTAGAAATCATCGTCAGGATTGGTTATCATCCGTGTCCTTCATGATCTGCCGGATGAACTGCACAAAACCGGCGACGCTTCCCAGAATCAGAAACGGAATGAACACCCAGTGGGTGCCGAAAGCCTTGTCGAGCAGGTAGCCGATGGCGTAGCCGGCGAAGGTGGACGCCGGCAGCAGGAATGCCAGCGAAGTGTATTCCGCCGCCAGCGCCGTGAACGTCTTTTTGCGCCGGGCCACCATCACAGTGTAGCCGCCCGCGCGCGCCGCCGCCTCTGGCGCCAGGAAACCCATCACGCCTCCCAGAAGGCAAGCAGGCGGTAAAGATGGCGCGGTTGAGTTGCCATCGGTTCCGGTCTAACGAGGTGCGGCTTTGGCTGAGCCTGATCGCTTACAATCTAGGGAACCTGTGGCGGCGCCTGGTGCTGCCGAAGAGGATCGACCACCGGTCGCTGACGAGCTTGCAGCAGCGGTTAGTGAAGACGGGTGGCCGTTTGGTCATACACGCCCGGTATTACTGGTTGCTGTTGGCGGAGAGCTACCTGAGGCGGCGGTTGTTCGGGAGCATGGTGTGCCGGATCGCAGCGCCTCCGGTGTTTACCGGATAGGCCGCGGCCCTCCTGGGCCGCTGGATTCGCTCGGGACAAAAAAAATGAGAAAAACGGCTCCAATAAAGGAGCTTGGGTGTACAATCTTGCCACGTGAGTTTTCACGTCAAAGGAGGGTCCGCGATGAGTACTCGCTGTCTTCGCATCAGCTTCGGTTTGCTTATTGCAGTGTTCGTCGGGCAGAGGCTTTCTGCCGACACGATTGCATCCACGGTCGTCCGCATTTCTGCAGGTTCTGCGGATAATGATTACAATTTTTGTCCTGGTCCTGGGGTTTGCGAGGTTAGCGGCGGAGGAGGGTACGGGGGGCCGACCATCCTCCAGTCGCAAGTGAGTGGTGGAGGACAATCCGCCAAGGCAGTCGTGAATCTCACTACCGGCAGCGTGGGAGTGATGACGAGTGGTGGCTACTTCTCTTCGGCAAGCGCCAACTTCAGCAACGAGTTCTTCTGCACGGCAAGTTCGCCTTGCGCAAGCATTGGTGATGGCGGGGTTCCTGCACTGCTGAGTTTCTCGCTCACCGGCACCATCACACCGCCCTTTTTGGACGAGAGCCCTTCTCTTAGTGACGGGGGATTCTTAGAAGTCCAATTCTCATACGATGAGAACGATATTGGAGGAGGGTCTTCGAATTTCTCCTTCGAGACGGGCTATGATGATACTCTCGACGGCCCCCCGACGGCCAGAGTCTCGGTCAATGGCATTACCCACTACCCTGACCTGACCTACGCAACTCAGCCGGACGGAACCGTCAAAGTCGCGCTGAACTGGACGCAGCCCTTCACTATCTGCCCGTACGGCTGCGCGGGTTTCGCTTTATTAAGTTATCAGACCGGTCCTGGCGCGCCCGATGAGAGCCTCTTCGGAACTAGCACCTCGGCAAGAATCACGCTGGATGGCTACGGACCACTCGCGGGCGCCAATTTCGTTGACACTTTCAGCACCACCATAACCTCTCTTGACCCGAATTACTCGTTCTTTAGCGATACCGGACCGACGTCTCCCTCAAGCACGCCGGAACCCAGCTCGTGGATTCTATTCTCGATTGCTCTGGGCCTCCTGGTTCTCCGGATCTCCACGCGGCGTGTCAGGTCTCACGAGCGTTGACTTCTTGAATATCGCAAGACCACATTCATTCGGCCGTCGGATCGCTCCCGGCCCCGGCCTCCTGCTGCCCCAGGTTCCGCTGCGCTTCGCGGATGCGATTTTATCGGGTGAATGAGTTCCGCCATTTCCGCCGCCCACCGGCTTTCCAGAGAGAGCACCCGCTATCCCACCAAGGACGTACGCGCATGATAGCGTTTTCCTGGTAGAATAGGTGGAAGAAAGGTACCATTCCACCATGGCGCTCAACATCAAGAATCCACAGGTCGTGCAGCTCACGAGCGAGGTCGCCCGCCTGGCGGGCGAAACGAAGACGGAAGCCATCCGCCAGGCGCTAATCGAGCGCAAGGTCCGCCTCCAGGCGAGGGGCGGACGCTTGAACCGCAAAGAGAGTTTGCTCCAGTATTTGGAACGTAACGTATGGCCACACATACCCCCCGGCGAGCTGGGAAGGACCCTTACGCGCGAGGAAGAAGACGACATTCTGGGATTCGGCCCGGACGGAGTTTAGGACATGGTTCTCGACAGCTCAGCGATTGTCGCGATCGAATTGCAGGAGCCTGGGTTTAAGCGCCTGGTCGACAGCATCGGCGAAGCCAAAGCTGTGGTGATCGGTGTTCCCACGATGTTTGAAACCGCGCTGGTGCTGTCCAGGCGCCGAGGGCAAGACGCTCGTCCCTGGCTTAGAGGTTTTCTCCGAAGCGTCGAAGCAGAAGCCGTTCCTTTCACAGAGGAGCACCTGGACGCAGCCGTGGACGCGTTCCTCCGATTCGGACGCGGCCGTCATCCCGCCAAATTGAACTTCGGCGATTGCATGGCCTATGCAGTAGCCGCCGTGGCCGGCATGCCGCTGCTTTACACGGGCAACGATTTCACGCAGACGGACATTCCGGCCGCGTAGGCGTCATTGGCCGCCTGTCGCCGCTGGCACTGCGGTCCGCTCCCGCTCGATGTAGGGCACGCCCTTCGTCATCCAGTCCGGCGCCGGGGCGCCCTTCAGATAGTGATCGAAGTATTGTTGCAGGCGAATGGTGTAATCCTTCTGGTCGGCGCGGTTGCGCAGCCCGTGCGGCTGGCCGTTGTAGTTGAACAGATAGACTTCCTGGCCCAGCCGGCGCAACGCCAAAAAAAACTCCACGCCCTGATACCACGGCACCGCGTCGTCGCCGTCGTTCTGCAGAATCATCACCGGCGTGCGCACCCGGTCGGCCCAGAAGATCGGCGAGTTCTCGATGAACCGCGTGGGATATTGCCAGATGGAGCCGCCGATGCGGCTCTGCGTGCGCTCATATTGGAACTGGCGCGGCAACCCGGTACCCCAGCGGATGCCATCGTAGGCGCTGATCATGTCCGCCACCGGAGCGCCCGCCGCCGCCGCGCGGAACCGGTTGGTTTGCGTCACCATGTACGCAATCTGGTAGCCGCCCCAACTGTGGCCCTGTATGCCGATGGCCTTCTCATCCACGAAGCCCCGGTCCACCACCGCCTGAATGGCGGGCAATACGCACTTGAGCGCGCTCTGCCCCGGGTAGCCCGTGGTGTACACAATGTCCGGCGTCAGCACCAGGTACCCGTTGCTGACGTAGTAGCTGATGTTGATGGAGTGCATAGGGCGCGGCTCCACGTAGCGGTTCACGCGGTCCGTGAGCCGCTCATAAATATAGACCATGAGCGGGTACTGCTTGTGCGGATCGAAGTTCTCGGGCTTGTAGAGCGCGGCCTCCAGCGGCACGCCGTCCGCGTTCTTGAACTCGACCACTTCGGACGTGCCCCACAGCATCTGCGCCTGTTGCGGATTGGCGTTGCTCACCTTGCGGAGTTCCCGGAAATTGCCATCCGTCGCGATCAGGTCGGGGAATTCCGCGAACGACTGTTCCGTGAGCAAGAGCACGTCGGCGTCCTTGGCCTTCACCGGCAGCGTGAAATACTTGGGCGCCATGGCGAGCTGTTTCGGTTCGCCGCCATCCATGGCGCCGCGGAAGAAGCCACTCTCCCAGGTTTTCAAGTTCTCGGCGAACAGCAGCATCGGCCTGGCGGCGTCGATCCAGCGCTCGCGCGGGTCCGTCTCCAGGCGCACGTACCTGAGCCGCAGGTTCTGCTTGCGCCCGTAGCCGGCCGTGATGTTCCGGGCGCCCGAGCCATCCGGCGAGACGCGCCAGATGTCGAAGCGGTCGTAGAGCAGCACCGAGTTGCCGTCCTTCGTCCAGCCCGCCGAGCCATAGGCCGCCGGCGTGCTTGGCGTATCCGTATCCTCGTTCCAGAACTTCACCGGCAAAGCGGCGGTCAGATTCACCGCCTTTCCATCGGGCACCGAAATCGTGTTCCAGTCCTTGCCATCGAAGGTCAGCAGATACCGGCCCGATGGCGACCAGGTCACCGTGCCGCGGTGCTTCTTCGCTGCCAGCGTGCGCCTGCCGGTGGTGGCGTCGACCACGTACGCATCGGCGTAGCGCTCGTCGTAGTCGGCCAGGGGGCGATACTCCCGATCGTCGCTGCCGAGCGCCCATTGCGCGCTTTCCGAAGGCGTCACCTCCGCCATGGCGGCGTCGCCCAGTTGAACCACCCTGCGTTCCGGAATCAGATACGCCGCCATATAGGTGCGGTTGCGGTCGCGTTCCGCGCGGACCTTCTGGACGGGCTGAACGTAATCGTCCTTCCAGGACCACAGGTCCACCACCGCCTTGTCGTCGGACGAAGTATCCGCGCCGGCGCCTTCCGGCTTGTCGGGGACGGGCGGCGCGCAGCCGAAGAAGACGCGCGTGCCGTCCTTGGAGAAACTGAGGTTGCCCTTGTCGCTGATGACGAATTCCTTGCGGAAGCCGGGCGTGTCCGAAGATGCCACTTGCTCGGCCGCGCCCGCCTGGCGGTCCCAACGATAGAGCTTCCATGTGGGTTTGGCGTCATCGCGGTCGCTCAGGAAAGCCAGCTCGGTCTGGTTTTCATCCCAGGTCAGCTTGGCATACTTGCCCTTGCCGCCCAGCAGCGCGGCCGGTGCATCCGCCGCGCCCGGCCGGGCCACGAAAACTCCGTTCTTGGCGGTATCCCGGGCCGATACGGCATAGACCAACTGTTTTCCGTCATCGGCGATCGAGAATTCCACCACGTCCGGAAAAGTGCGCTCCGTGGAATCGGCCAGGCTGCGAAGCACCAGGTCCGAGCCGAACTCCGGGCGCGCGCCGCCCCCGGCCGCTCCCGCTGCGCCACCGCCGCGGCCGCCGCGGCCGCCTTGCTGATCGGCGCCGCCGCCCGCCTTTTTCTGTGGGGACGGGCTGGCGGCGGGCGCGGTCTCGGGCGCTTCGCGCAGGTACGCCAGATAGCCGGCGGCCTTCTCCGGAAGCTGGAACCGCTTCACGCGCTCGATGCGGGTAGCGTTGCCGGCAGCCAGATCGACGATGACCATTCCGTCTTTTGGCATCTGTTCCGCCGTCTTCTTCTCCTTCTTGGCCTTGTCGGTATCGGCCTTCGGCGGGAAAGTCGAGAACACCAGCGTCCGGCTATCCGGTGAAAACGCGATGGTCACGGCCCGCGCGTCGGCCGGCGGTCCCTCTTCCGGAGTGGCCGCGGGCACTGGCGCCGGGCGCTCCCCGGCAGGCTCGCGCTGCTCCTTCCCGGTGACCAGGTTGCGAACCACCACCACACCGTCGCCTTCCTGTGGGAACAGACCGTAAGCCAGGAACTTACCGTCCGGCGATAGCCGCTGGCTCGAAATCGAGCGCCAGCCGCCGTAATCGTTGTGGTTCAAAGGCCGCTTGCCAGTCTGGGCAAACGACAGAGAAAGCAGCACTGCCGCGGTCAGCAGCCATGCGGCCGGGCGAAGCGAAAACCGGCGGTGAAACATGATGCCGGTATTGTAGCGACTTGCGCTATCGGGACGCATGCGATCTTCGCATCCTACGCGCCGCCGGATGAATCGAAGAAGGTGGCTATGGCGTACCTTGTCCCGATCCCGCATCTGGCCCGCACCGAAGCCGAACCGCTGCTCGCCACCATCGGCAATACGCCGCTCCTGCGCCTCGAAAAGATTCCGCTCGAGTTCCCCGGCATAGAGCTCTTCGCCAAAGCCGAATACTTCAATCCTGGCGGCTCGGTGAAAGATCGCGCCGCGCTCAACATGGTCCTCGACGGCGAGCGCTCCGGCAAGCTGAACCACAACCGCGTCATCCTCGACGCCACCAGCGGCAATACCGGCATCGCCTACGCCATGATCGGCGCCAACCGCGGCTACAGAGTGAAGCTCATCCTGCCCGCTAACGCCTCCGGCGAGCGCCAGCGCATCCTCAAAGCCTACGGCGCCGAGATGCTGTTAAGCGACGCCGCCGATGGTTCCGACGGCGCCATCCGCCTCTGCCGCCAGGTCTACATGGCCGACCCCGACCTGTACTTCTACCCCGATCAGTACAACAATCCGGCCAACTGGAAAGCGCACTTCGAGCACACCGGCCCCGAGATCATCCGCCAGACCGGCGGACGCCTCACTCACTTCGTGGCGGCCATGGGCACCAGCGGCACCTTCACCGGTATCACCCGCCGCCTGAAGCGCGACCTGTCGGAAGTCAGATGCTACTCGGCACAGCCTTCCAGCGGCTTCCACGGTCTCGAAGGCCTCAAGCACATGCCCACCGCCATCGTGCCCGGAATCTACGACGAGAGGCTCGCCGACGGCAACCTGTGGATCGAAACCGAAGACGCCTATCGAATGGTCCGGCGCCTGGCCCGCGAAGAAGGCTTGCTGGTGGGCATTTCCTCCGGCTGCAACGTGCACGCCGCCACCCTTCTGGCGCGCGAGCTCGCGGCCCGCGGCGAATCCGCTACCATCGTCACGGTGCTCTGCGACAGCGCCGAAAAATACCTGAGCGAACATTTCTGGGACGAATGATGATCCGCATCGAATCCGATCCCTGGGCGGCCATGGTCTCGCACGCCCGCCAAACCTACCCCAACGAGTGCTGCGGCGCCATGCTCGGCTCAATGAACGGCCCCGACAAGATTGTGCGCGTGGCCTTGCCCCTGGAAAACGCCTTCGATGGCGTCCAGGCCGCGCGCTATGAGCTCCGCCCGCAAGATCTGCTGGCCGCCGACAAGGCCGCGCGCGAGCGCCACATGGACCTGATCGGCATCTACCACTCGCACCCCGATTGCGGCGCCTATTTCTCCCAAACCGATTTGCGGAATTCGTGCCCGTGGTATTCGTTCGTGGTGCTCTCCATTCAACAGGGCGAATTCCATCACGCCACAAGCTGGCTGCCCAACCCCGAGCAGACCGAAGCCACCCAAGAGGAGTTGACTTACTGATATGGCCAAAGTTTTGATTCCGACCCCCCTGCGGCAATTCACCGGGAGGCAGGATGCCGTCATCATGGCCGGCGCCACCGTCGGCGAAGTGCTCAACGCGCTTACCGCCCAGTACCCCGACCTGCGCAAGCAGATCTTCAACGACGAAGGCAGGGTGCGCAGCTTCGTCAACGTCTATCTCAACGACGAGGACATTCGCTACCTGAGCAAGGACGCCACCGCCGCCCAGGATGGCGACACCATCTCGCTGGTCCCCTCCATCGCTGGCGGCTCCGCGCTGGCAGGGCCGCCCGAAGAGATGGCGCTCTCGAAGCACGAAATCCTCCGCTACAGCCGCCACCTGATCATCCCGGAAGTCGGCATCGACGGCCAGCAGAAGCTCAAATCGGCGAAAGTCCTGCTGGTGGGCGCCGGCGGCCTGGGAGCGCCGCTCGGCCTGTACCTCGCCGCCGCCGGCATCGGCCGCATCGGCATCGTCGATTTCGACGTGGTGGATTTCACCAACCTACAGCGCCAGGTGATTCACTCCACCCCGGACGTCGGCCGCAAGAAACTCGATTCCGCCGCGGAAAAGATGCACGCCATCAATCCCCACGTGGACATCGCCAAACACGAAACCGCGCTTACCAGCGAGAACGCGCTCGATATCCTCAAGGACTACGACATCGTCGTCGACGGCACCGACAACTTCCCCACGCGCTACCTGGTGAACGACGCCTGCGTGCTGCTGGCGAAGCCCAACGTCTACGGCTCCATTTTCCGCTTCGAAGGACAAGCCACGGTCTTCGCCTGCCAGGGCGGCCCGTGTTACCGCTGCCTCTACCCCGAACCGCCGCCGCCGGGCCTGGTCCCGAGCTGCGCCGAAGGCGGCGTGCTGGGTATCCTGCCCGGCACCATCGGCCTGATCCAGGCCACCGAAACCGTGAAGCTGATCCTGGGAATTGGCGAGCCGCTGGTGGGCCGCCTGTTGCTCTACGACGCGCTGGGCATGCGTTTTCGCGAGCTCAAGCTGCGCAAAAACCCCGAGTGCCCGGTGTGCGGCGAGCACCGCACCATCACCCGCCTGATCGACTACCATCAATTCTGCGGCGTGCCGAAAACTCCGGAGACGAAAGTGACGGAAAGCGAAATCGACGTTACGGAAGTGAAAGCCAGGCTCGACCGCGGCGATCATTTCGTGCTGATCGACGTGCGCGAGCCGCACGAGTACAAGATCTGTCATATCCCCGCCGCCCGGCTGATCCCGCTGGGCGAAGTTCCCAAGCGGCTGAACGAGCTCGACCCCAACGGCGACATCGTGATCCACTGCAAGAGCGGCGGGCGCAGCGCCAAAGCCTGTGGCATTCTTCGCCAGGCCGGTTTTGAGCACGTCCGCAACATGAAGGGCGGCATCCTGGCGTGGGCCGACAAAGTGGACCCCAGCGTGCCCAAGTACTGATCAGCGCCGTTTGCGCCCGATAATCACCGCTTCCCCGCAATACCGCCGCAGAAATGGCCAGGCCGCCAGCAGCCGCTCGTCCATCCATTCCAGTCCTCGCACCACACCCCGCGCCCATCTCCGCGACAAGCGCCCGCGAAACAACCGTTTCCCCATCGCCAGCAGGTTGACCGGATAGACCTCGAGCTCTCCCACCAGCGGGCGCAGCGCGTCCAGATCCGAGTCGTTCAGAATGATCCCTTCACCCTGCTCGGCCGGCTCCCTCGACACGCGCCGCCGCACAATACGCGCCGCGTTGAGCAGCGGATTATTGCCATAGGTTTCCACCAGCACCAGCCGCCCGCCCGGCTTGAGCACGCGCAGCAGCTCGTCGCGCGCCCGCGGATACTTGAGCGTGTGATGCAGGGCGAAGCTGCCGAAGATCAGGTCGAATTCGCCGTCGCCGAAGCAGGAAAGGTCGCTGGCATCGCGCGCCACGCCCCGCACGCGGCCCGCCACGCCGCTCGCCGCGGCCCGCCGCAGACCCAGCCGGATGGCTACCGGCGAAAGATCCAGCAGCGTCACGGCAGCGCCTTCCCCCGCCAGCATGAGGCCCCAATCGCCGGTGCCGCAGCCGTAATCGAGCGCGGTCCGGCCCGTGAGCGGCTCGCTCAGCAGGTATTCGAGCGCGGCCTGATACACCACCCGGCGCTCGTAGCTCGGGTTGGCGGGATCGGCCAGACCCGCCGCCAGCGTCCTCCGGTTGCACACCAGGTCCGCATCCGGCAATTCCAGAAACTGCCGGTACTGCTCGTCGTAGAATTCGCGCTCCTGTTCGGCAAGAAGCTGCTGCACGTGCGTATGCGTTGCACCATTATGCTATACGTCCGGCTCCTGCAGCGATCCGCGCAAGAAGCTATGCTGTAAGCTGAGCGATGAATATTACCGAAATCTTTATCCGCCGGCCAGTCATGACCACGCTCGTCATGATGGGTATTCTCCTGTTTGGAGTCGCGGGTTACCGCACGCTTCCCGTGAGCGATCTGCCCAACGTGGACTTCCCCACCATCCAGGTGAATGCCAGCCTTCCCGGCGCCAGCGCCGAGACCATGGCCGCTTCGACCGCTACGCCGCTGGAGCGCCAGTTCACGACGATTCCGGGCCTGGATTCCATGACCTCCACCAGCGCACGCGGCAACACCAGCATCACCCTGCAATTCGAGCTGGACCGCAACCTGGATGGCGCTGCGCTCGACGTGCAAGCCGCCATCGTTACGGCCCAGGGCCGGCTGCCTACTGGCATGCCCACCCCCCCCACGTTTCGCAAGGTGAACCCGGCGGACATGCCCATCCTGAACTTGACTCTCAGCTCGCCCACGCTGCCCCTCTCGGCGGTAGACGAATATGGCGAGACCATGATGGCGCAACGCATCTCCATGATTGACGGCGTAGCGCAGGTGTTCGTCTATGGCGCCCAGAAATTCGCCGTGCGGGTGCAGCTCGATCCCAGCCTCATGGCCTCCCGCAACATCGGCATAGACGACGTCGAGATCGCACTCGGCGCGCATAACGCCAACTTGCCCACCGGCACTCTCTGGGGACCCAGGCAGGCCTATACCGTTCAAGCCACCGGGCAGCTCGATACCGCCGCCGCCTATCGCCCCCTCATCGTGGCTTACCGTAATGGCTCTCCAGTTCGCCTGGAGCAGTTGGGGCGGGTGATCGACAGCGTCGAGAACGACAAGGTCGCGGCCTGGTATAACGACACGCGCACCATCTACCTGATCGTGCAACGCCAGCCCGGTAGCAATACCGTCCAGGTGGTGGACGCCATCAAGGAGCTGCTGCCCAGCTTCCGCGAGCAGATGCCGCCCTCGGTGAAGCTGGATATTCTCTATGACCGGTCGCAAGCTGTTCGCGAATCCGTCAACGATGTGAAATTCACCCTGGTTCTGACGATTGCGCTGGTGATCATGGTGATCTTTCTGTTCTTGCGGAACGTCTCCGCCACCGCGATCCCCTCCCTCGCGCTGCCCATGTCCATCATCGGCACGTTCGCTGTCATGGCGCTGGCGGGCTACACGCTCGACAACCTTTCGCTCATGGCGCTGACCCTTTCAGTGGGTTTCGTGGTGGACGACGCCATCGTGATCCTGGAGAACATCGTCCGCCATATGGAGATGGGAAAGCCGCGCATGCAGGCCGCCTTCGAAGGAGGCCGCGAGATCGGCTTCACCATCCTTTCCATGACCCTCTCGCTGGCCGCGGTCTTCATCCCCGTGCTGTTCATGAGCGGCATCATGGGCCGGCTGTTCCATGAGTTCGCCGTCGTCATCATGGCCGCCATCATCATCTCCGGTTTCGTCTCGCTCAGCCTCACTCCCATGCTGTGCAGCCGGTTCCTCAAGCCTCCGGGAGAGCGGCAGAACGCCTTCCAGCGCTCCTCGGAAAAGGTGTTCGACGGGATGCGCGACTTCTACGGGTGGACCCTCCGCGGGGTCATCCGCCACCGCTTCCTCACCATGCTGACCGCGGCCGGGACGCTGGCGGCCACCATCTATCTGTATGGGATGGTTCCCAAGGGCTTCATTCCCAACCAGGACACCGGGCAACTGAGCGGGTCGACCGAGGCGCCCCAGGACATCTCGTTCGATGGCATGGTCGAGCGGCAGAAGGAGGCGGCTGCCGTGATTCAAGCCGATCCCGATGTCGAGGCGTTCGCCTCGAGCGTCGGCCAGGGCGGCGGTACTTCATCCGGCAACCAGGGGCGCTTCACCATACGCTTGAGGCCTCGCAGCGTGCGGCGATCCACGCCCGAGCAGATTATCGAGAGATTGCGGCCCAAACTGAACGCCCTTCCCGGCATTCGAACGTATCTTCAGAATCCGCCGCTGGTGCGCATCGGCGGGTTTGTCAGCCGGAGCCTCTACCAGTACACCTTGCAAGGGACCGACCTCGGCGAACTGTACCGTTCCGCCGACGCGTTCGAGAAACGCGTGCAGACCGTGCCGGGCCTCACCGACGTGAACAGCGACCTCCAGATTTCCAGCCCCCAGATCACCGTGGATATTAACCGCGACCGCGCCTCGGCTCTCGGCGTCACCGCAGAGCAAGTCGAGGACGCTCTGTACGACGCGTATGGCGCGCGCGAAATCTCCAACATCTACATGCCCACCAACACCTACTACGTGATCATGGAACTGCTGCCGACATACCAGCGCGACCCCAATCGCCTGCCCCTGCTCTACATTCGCTCCAACCAGGGCAAGCTGGTGGCGCTCGACTCGGTAGCCAGGCTGAAAACGGAAACCAGTGCGCTCACCATCGCGCATCTCGGCCAGTTGCCGGCGGTCACCGTCTCGTTCAACCTGCTGCCCGGGGTTTCGATCGGCGACGCCGTCGACCGCGTCCAGGAACTGGCGCGCGAAACCCTCCCGGCCTCCATCCGCACCAGTTTTCAAGGAACAGCCGCGGCATACCAGTCCTCGTTGCGCGGCATGGGAGTGCTGCTGGTCATGGCCATTCTGGTGATCTACATGGTGCTGGGTATCCTGTACGAGAGCTTCATCCACCCCCTCACCATTCTCTCCGGCCTGCCCTCGGCCGGCCTGGGCGCTCTGGCCACGCTTCTGATATTCCACGACGAGCTCAACATCTACTCGTTCGTCGGCATCATTATGCTGATTGGGATCGTCAAGAAGAACGCCATCATGATGATCGACTTCGCGCTGGAAATCCAGCACACCCAGGGCATTCCGCCGCCCGAGGCCATCTACGAAGCCTGTCTGGTGCGCTTCCGGCCCATCATGATGACCACCATGGCCGCGCTCATGGGCACGTTCCCCATCGCCCTCGGGTTCGGCGCCGGCGGAGAAGCGCGCCGCCCCCTGGGCCTGGCCGTGGTGGGCGGTCTGGTGGTCTCGCAGACGCTGACGCTCTACATCACGCCGGTGTTCTACATTTACATGGAGCGTTTCCGCAACCTCGGCGGGAAGAAGCGGACCCGCCGGCCCGAAGCGGCCGCCGAGGTGGTTTTGCAGTCGTAGAATTTGACTTGCCCTCCGCCCCTTCGCTATCCTGAACTTTTCGCGGTAGAGGCGCGGCGGCCATCAGTAGCCAGGCTGGAATTCCGATAGAGCTTCGGAAGCCTGGGCCGAAAGGGGCCGATCGTTTTTCCGCCGAAACCGGGGTGGAAAGCTCATTCCTTCCGGTTGGGGAGCCCGGCTAATACCGGCTCACTGTCACCCGTTTCTCCGGCGGGTGGAGCGCTATCGGGAATGAAGGCCGCGTGCACTCGGCGCGTTCTTTCCTTCTCTTTCGCTCTCCTCCCCCGGCTGGCGGCTTATGAACGTTTTCGAACTCACGCGCGCGCTGGTCGATATCGAATCGATCACCAACAACGAGGAGCGGGTCGGCAATTACCTCTACAACTATCTGTCGCCGCTGGCCGCCCGGTTCGACGGCTGCCTCGAGCGCATCGAGGTCGAGCCGCGCCGCTTCAACGTCTTCGCGCAGTGGGGCCGCGCGCTCACCGTCACGCTTTCCACCCACATAGATACCGTGCCTCCCTTCTTCGCCTCGCGCGACGATGGCGAGCACATCTGGGGCCGCGCCGCCTGCGACGCCAAGGGCATAATCGCCTGCATGACGAAGGCCGCCGAGGCGCTGCTCGAAGCCGGCGACCGCAATTTCGGCCTCCTGTTCGTGGTGGGCGAAGAGCGCAACAGCGCCGGCGCTTACCGGGCGGCCCGTACGCCGCGTGGCGGGCGCTTCATCGTCAACGGCGAGCCCACCGGGAACCAGATGGCGCTGGGTTCCAAGGGCGCATTGCGCTACGAGGTCGTCGCCACCGGCAAGATGGCGCACTCCGCCTACCCCGAGCTGGGCGATTCGGCCATCCACAAACTGATCGACGCGCTGGCCGATATGCGGCGCATCCCGCTGCCGGTGGATCCCGTGCTGGGGCCGAGCACTCTCAACATCGGCACGCTCTCCGGCGGCCGCGCGCCCAACGTGATCGCCGATGAAGCCCGCGCCGAAATCATGATCCGCCTGGTGGGCGATTCCGCCGAAACCAAGGCTGCCCTGGCCCGCGCCGCCCAGGGCTGCGCGGAGTTGCGCGAGATCATCGAAATCCCCGCGCTCCGCCTGAACTCGGTGGATGGCATCCCCACCACGGTGGTGGCCTTCACCACCGATATCCCGGCATTCGCCGGCCAGTGGGGCGAGCCGTTCCTGATTGGGCCGGGTTCCATCCACGTGGCGCACACGCTCGAGGAGCGCGTGGCCAAATCGCAATTGACCGAAGCAGTCGAACTCTACCAACGCATCGTAAGGCACTTATGCAAACGCGAATCGAAGTAGGCATCCTGGGCGCAACCGGAATGGTGGGGCAGCATTTCATCAGATTTTTGCAGGGCCACCCCTGGTTCCACCTCAAGTGGCTGGGCGCGAGCGACCGCTCCGCCGGCAAGAAGTACGCCGACGCCATGACCTGGCACCTCGCCGGCACCACGCCGGACGCCGTCGCCAATCTCACCGTGGAGGATTGCAAGCCCGGCAACGCCCCGCGGCTGTTGTTCTCGGCCATGGATGCCTCCGTCGCCACGGAAATCGAGCGCGCCTTCGCCGAGGCCGGCCACGTCGTCGTCTCCAACTCCAGGAACCATCGCATGGAGCGCGATGTGCCGCTGCTCGTTCCCGAGATCAATCCCGATCACCTGAAGCTCGTGCCGATGCAGCAGCGCTTGCGCGGTTGGAAAGGGCAAATCGTCACCAACCCCAACTGCTCCACGGTGGTGCTGACCATGGGCCTCGCGCCGCTCAAACCGTTCGGCATCACGCGCGTGATCGCTACCACCATGCAAGCCATTTCGGGCGCGGGCTACCCCGGCGTGCCCTCCATGGACATTGTGGGCAACGTGGTCCCCTTCATCGGCGGCGAAGAGGAGAAGATGGAGCAGGAGACGCAGAAGATCCTGGGCGAATTTTGCGGCGACCACGTCGAGCCGCTGCCCGCCAGGGTGAGCGCCCACTGCAACCGCGTGCCGGTGGTCGACGGCCACACCGTCACCGTCTCGGTGGAGCTTTCTTTGAAGCCCTCGGAGGCCGATCTGCGCCGCGCCTTCGACACGTTCACCGGCGTTCCGCAGCAGCGCCAGCTTCCCAGCGCACCTCTTCGGCCCGTCATTTACATGGAGCAGGCCAACCGCCCGCAGCCGCGCAAGGACGCCGAGCGCGAACGCGGCATGGCGGCCTTCATCGGCCGCCTGCGCCCCTGCCCGGCGCTGGATTATAAATTCGTCGCCCTGGGCCACAACACCGTTCGCGGCGCCGCCGGCGCGGCCGTGCTGAACGCCGAGCTGATGCACTCGGAAGGGATGCTCGACTGATGATCGTCATGAAGTTCGGCGGCACCTCGGTCGAATCGGCCGCCGCCATCGAACGCATCGCCGGGATCGTCAAGGCGCGCGCGGAACGCCGGCCCGTGGTGGTGGTCTCGGCCATGGGCAAGACCACCAACAAGCTGCTGGCCATTGCCGCCGCCGCGATTGCCGGCCACCGCGAGGAATACATCCGCCAGATCCACGACCTGCGCGATTACCATTCGCGCGAGGCGCGCCCGGTGGTTCCTCTCGACCAGCGCGCCGAGCTCGATCGCACCCTCGATGAGCACTTCCAGGAACTCACCGAGCTGGTGAAGGGCCTGGCGGTGCTGGGCGAGCTGACGCCCCGCTCCATCGACGCCATCTCGAGCTACGGCGAGCGGCTCTCCAGCTTCATCGTGACGCTTTCGTTCCAGCACTTCGGCATGACGGCCGTGCATCTCGATTCGCGCCGCGTCATCGTCACCGACCAGCGCCACACCCAGGCCGCGCCCGATTTTGCCGAGACCTACGCGCGGCTCGCGGCCACCATCCCTCCCATGGCCCGCGACGCCGTGGTGGTCATGGGCGGATTCATCGGCTCCACCAAAGACGGCGTCACCACCACGCTGGGCCGCGGCGGCTCCGATTTCACGGCCTCGATTGTAGGCGCGGGCATCGGCGCCGAAGAAATCCAGATCTGGACCGACGTGGACGGCATGCTCACCGCCGACCCCACCATCCTGCCCGGCGGCCATCGCGTCAAGACCATTTCCTTCGCCGAAGCCGCCGAGCTGGCTTATTTCGGCGCCAAGGTGCTGCACCCCGCCACGGTTCTGCCCGCCATCCGCAAGAGCATCCCCGTGCTGATCCTGAATTCGCGGCGGCCCGAAGTGCCCGGCACGCGCATCGTTTCCGAGGCCGTCCCGTGCTCCAACGTGGTCAAGTCCATCGCCTGCAAGCGCAAGATCGCGCTGGTGAACATCCATTCCACCCGCATGCTCATGGCGCACGGCTTCCTGCACCGCATCTTCGAGGTCTTCGACCGCTTCGAAACGCCGGTGGACATGGTGGCCACCTCCGAGGTCAGCGTTTCCCTCACCATCGACAATCCCGCGCGCCTCGACGACATCGTGGCCGAGCTCGAGCAGTTCGCCGAGGTCGAGATCGAGAAGGACCAGGTGATTGTCTGCCTGGTGGGCGACAACATCCGCCATACCCCGGGAGTGGCCCGGCGCGTCTTCAACGCGCTTGACGGCATCAACATCCGCATGATTTCGCAGGGCGCGTCGCGGCTCAACATCAGCCTGGTGGTGGCCGAGTCCGACCTGTTCCGCGCGGTCCCGGCGCTGCACCAGGAGTTTTTCGCCGAGCTTGATCCGGACGTGTTCGAACGAAGGGAGGCCGTCGATGCCTGAACTGGCAATCGTAGGTTACGGCAAGATGGGCAAGCTGGTCGAGCAGCTCGCCCCCGAGTACGGTTTCGCCGTGGCGCTCAAGCTCGACGAATTCAACAACGCCGCGTTTGTTGGTCTCACGCCGGAAAATTTCCGTGGCATCGACGTGGCTATCGATTTTTCGATCCCCTCGGCTGTGCTCGGCAACGTCGAGCGAATCGCGGCGCTGGGTGTCAACATGGTGATCGGGACCACGGGCTGGCTGGAACACCTCGAAGCCGTCAAGGCCGCCGTGGCCCGGCACGGCATCGGTCTGGTATGGAGCCCCAATTACTCGGTGGGCGTGAACGCGTTCTTCCGGCTGGTGTCGGAGGCCGCCCGCCTGCTGGCAACCCAGCCGGAATACGGCGCCTGGGCTTGGGAGATCCACCATTCCACCAAGAAGGATGCGCCGTCGGGTACGCTACTGAAGCTGGTGGACGAAATGAAAGAAGCGGGATACGCGCGCCAGATCGACGTCAATTCCAACCGTGCAGGCGCGCACCCCGGCACGCACGAGATCGGCTTCGATTCTTCCGCCGACACCATTACATTGCGGCACACCGCTCGGAGCCGCGAAGGTTTCGCCCGCGGCGCCCTGAACGCCGCGCGTTGGCTAATAGGTAAAAAAGGTTTTCACGAGTTCAGTGAGATTGTATTCGGAGGTGGTACATGTTCACAGGCTGCGGCACCGCGCTAGTAACTCCATTCCGGCGCGATCTTTCGCTCGATGAAGAGACGCTCCGCGCGTTGGTCCGGCGCCAAATCGACGCCGGTATCGACTTTCTGGTTCCCTGCGGGACCACGGGCGAAAGCCCCACGCTCACCCGCGCCGAGCATCTGCGCGTGGTCGGGATCGCGCTTGAAGAGGCCCAGGGCAAGGTCCCGGTGCTGGCCGGCGCCGGCGGCTACAACACCAGCGAGGTGATCGAGCTGGCCCGCGAGCTGGAGCGCATGGGCGTGGCGGGCATCCTCTCGGTGACGCCCTACTACAACAAGCCCACTCAGGAAGGCCTGTACCAGCACTATAAAGGTATCGCCTCCTCCATCCGCCTGCCTATCGTGGTCTACAGCGTGCAAGGCCGCACCGGAGTGAACGTCGAGCCGGCTACGATGGCGCGCCTGGCCGCCATCGAAAACATCGTGGGCGTGAAGGAGGCTTCCGGCAACATCGGGCAGATGGCCACCATTCTGAACGAGGTCCCCACAACCTTCACGGTGCTCTCGGGCGACGACGCCCTCACCATCCCCCTGATGGCGCTGGGCGGGCGCGGCATCATCTCGGTGGCCGCCAACCAGATTCCCGGCGAGATGACGCAGCTCGCGCAGGCTTGCCTGCGCGGCGATTTCGAAGCCGCGCGCCGCGTCCAGGCCCGCTACCTCCCGCTCATGAACATCAACTTCGTGGAGTCCAACCCCATTCCGGTGAAAGCCGCGATGGGGCTGATGGGGCTGCTCGATCCGGTGTACCGCCTGCCGATGACGCCGCCCAGCCCCGCCAACCTGGCGCGCATCGCGAAGGTTCTCGAGGCCGCCGGCCTGCCGAGGAGGGCCTCCGATGCAAGCTGAAATCGAGCGCCTCTTCGACCAGAAGCCCTCCGTCTACACGGACGAGGACCTCCGCCTGTTCGCGGAGTTCAAAGCCGCGCTCAACGAAGGCCGCGTGCGCGCGGCGGAGCCTTGCCCCGAAACCCGCACCGGCTGGCGCGTGAATGCCTGGGTCAAGAAGGGCATCCTGCTGGGCTTCCGCATGGGCGCGGTCATCGACATGTCGGTCGATTCCGAGCGCCAGCCGTTCTTCGACAAGTCCACCTTTCCGTCACGGCGCTTTACCGTGCAGAGCGACGTGCGCATCGTGCCCGGCGGCTCCAGCATCCGCGACGGCTGCTATATCGGCAAGGGCGTCGTCTGCATGCCGCCCATGTTCATCAACGTGGGCGCCTGGGTGGACGACGGAACCATGGTGGATTCGCACGCCCTGGTGGGAAGCTGCGCGCAAGTGGGCAAGAACTGCCACATCTCGGCCGCCAGCCAGATCGGCGGCGTGCTCGAGCCGGTGGGCGCCATGCCGGTGATCGTCGAGGACGACGTCCTGGTGGGCGGCAATTGCGGCATCTACGAAGGCACCGTCGTCAAGCGCCGCGCGGTCGTCGGCACCGGCACGATCCTCAATCGCTCGACCCCGGTCTACGACCTGGTTCGCAACACCGTCCACCGCGCCACCGATGACGAGCCGCTCGTCCTCCCCGAAGCGGCCGTGGTAGTAGCCGGTTCGCGCGCCATCCCCAGCGGCCCGGGGAAAGACTGGGGAATCTCCGTCTACACTCCCGTGATCGTGAAGTACCGGGACGCCAGGACCGACACCAAGATCCAGCTTGAAGATCTTCTCAGATAGGTCTTGTGTCGCGGATTCTTGTGGCCGACGACGATCGAAGAGCTTACTTCAGCTTCCGCGCCTTCTCGAAATCTTCCTTGAGCCTGGCCGTAATCTTGTCCGCCACGTCCGCACTGGCGCCGTGGAACTTCGCGCCCAGGCTTTCCTCGGTGGTGGACCAGATGACATCCCCGTCTTTGTTCACCAGGCGCACCGCGGCGATGGCTTCGTGACGCCGCTCGGCCGAATGGTCCGATTCGTTTTCCCCCACGCCGACGCCGGCGGTATCGCCCCGCGAAGTCCGCGTGCTGCCGCCGGTTCGCACGCCCAAGTTGGCGTGCGCGTTGATGCCGTCCGACGAGGTGTGCACCTCGGTGAACACCAGGTCTTCGGAGGCGCCGCGCAGCACGGCGTCCGCGCGCTCCTGGTTCTCCGTGAGGATGAAGAGCTTGGCGCCATCCATGCTGCTGATGAGGATGTCGCGCATCTGCGCGGCAGTTTCGCCTCCCGTGAGCCGGTCCACGTAGACGCGCCGGATAGTCAGCAACTGGCGGAGGCCGGCCGCTTCGATGGCGGCCGGCGAGGGCGGATTGTCGGCGCCCGCGGCAGCCGCCGCGCCCAGCAGGAGAATCAGCGGCACTTTCATCATTTGCTACCCTTCCTGGCTTCGTCGTCCTGATAGTCGATGCGGCGGCCGGTGCGCGCCTCCAGGCTGGCCAGCACCCACCGGATGTCGCCCTTTTCCACCCGAAACACCAACGCCTGCTGCCTGCCTTCGCCGTCCAGGTACTCTATGGTGACGAAGTGTTTGCGCGATTTGCTCAGCAACAGCACCGGCGAAATCAGAACCGCGGCGACGTAGCGGCGGCTCACGTTCTGGCCATACTCCAGCCTGTCGATCTTCTGGAACGGGATGCGCAGTTCGGTCTGGCCGCAACGGAACGCCAGCGCCTCGGCACTCGTCAGGTCCAGGCGCGCGCTCGATTTGGCGGAGACTCCGGCCAGCGTCCCGCCCATAAACTGCGCTTTGACACCCGGCTCGCCGGCGGTGAGGGCGACGCCGCCGATCAGCAGTAAGCAGATTCGGATCATCGGTTGTACCAGAAATAGTGGCGGCGCAGGGGCGAGGTTCTCAAGAATTATTTGGTGGGGTACGCTTGAGAGGAACTTGCAAAATAAACCCTCGCGGCAGGCATGGGCGAGTTCCTGGCGCTGTTCGTCGACTGGTCGCTACGTCAGAGCGTTACTGAATCGATGCAGATTGAGATTTGCGCCCAGATTAGCCCACCCAGAGACACACCTATTCCTTTCATTCCAGACCGGGATGTCGGGCTGCCATTTCGTCGATTCCGTCGGGACCGTGGATCCCTCCACTATTCATCTTTCAACCGCGAGAAGACGCGTTCCACTGCGGTGCGCTCGCGAAAACGGACCGCTGATGGGGTCCATCGCCGGCGGCGGTTCGGAACCGAGTTTCCGGCGAGGGACGATGGGTATGTGGCTCGAATTCACGCTCTGTTCGCGAATTTGGTCGGCGGCGTAGAACGGCATCGCTGTGCAGTCGGTCCAAGATGGCTCGCGTGGTGGAAACGTTGAACCCGGCCTTGGCCAGGAACGCTCGCGCCATGCCGGCTCGATCATGTCCCGGGCGGCCCCTCTAAAGCATGCCCCACCTTGCGCTAAAATCGGTCTTCCAGGTCTGAACGCTATGAAACTTCGAATCGTCATCGCTTTCTTTTTGCTGCCCTTGCTCGCCATGGCGCAAGGCCAGGCATCGTCGCCGGCGTCGGGCATCGACACCGCCGCCATGAACAAGTCCGTCGATCCGTGCGTCGACTTCTACCAGTACGCCTGCGGCAACTGGATTGCCAAGAACCCGCTCCCCTCCGACCGCTCCCGCTGGGGACGTTTCGGCGAGCTGCAAGACCACAACGAGAATGTGGAGCTCGGCCTCCTCGAAAGCGCCGCCGTGGTGAAGCCCGGCCGCGACGCCATCGACCAGAAGATCGGCGACTACTTCGCCAGTTGCATGGACACCGCGACCATTAACAAGAAGGGCATTGCGCCTCTCAAGCCCGAGCTGGACCGCATTCAGGCGATGAGCGATGAGCCGGACGTGGTGGCTGAGATCGCCCACCTGCACCATATGGGCGTCGGCGCGCTGTTCGTGTTTGGCGCGTCCCCGGACGCCAAGGATTCCAATCGCACCATCGCCACACTGGCCCAGGGCGGCCTCTCGCTGCCCGACCGCGAGTACTACCTGAAGACCGACGCCAAGTCCGTCGAGATCCGCCAGCGCTTCGAGCAACACATGAAGAACATGTTCCAGCTTGCCGGCGACCCCGCCGACACCGCCGCCTCCAAGGCGCGCATGGTCCTCGATATGGAAACCACTCTCGCCAAAGTGTCCATGGACCGGGTCTCCATGCGCGATCCCGATAAGACCTACCACATCGTCACCAGGCAGCAACTTGCGGCGCTTTCCGCGGGCTTCGACTGGAACAGTTACCTCAAGGGCGTGGGCGCGCCGGCGTTTGAGACCCTGAACATAGCCGAGCCGGATTTTCTGAAGCAGATCGCCGCCACGTTGCCATCTCAGCCGTTGACCGCTTTTCAGGCATACTTTTCCTACCACCTGCTGCGCGCCGCCGCTTCCGAGTTGCCGGAAGCGTTTGAGAATGAGAATTTCGATTTCTGGCAGCGCTACCTATCGGGCGTCAAGGAGCCGCGCCCGCGCGCCAACCGCTGCGCCGCCGTGGTGGATCGCTCGCTCGGCGATTTGCTCGGGCAGAAGTACATCGAGAAGGCCTTCGGCGCCGACGCCAAGGCCCAGATCACGCAACTGGTGGAGGCCCTCGACAAGGCCCTCGAGAGCGACATCCAGACGCTTCCGTGGATGACCGATGCCACCAAGAAGGCGGCCGTCGTCAAGCTGCACGCCTTCACCAACAATGTCGGCTATCCCAAGAAATGGCGCGACTACAGCAAGGTGAGCATCGTGCGCGACGATTTCTTTGGCAACGGCCTGCGCACCTCCCAAGCCATGTACGAACAGCGCATCGTCAAGATCGGCCAGCCCACCGACAAGACCGAGTGGTACATGACCACCCCCACCGTCAACGCCTTTTACAGTCCGCAGAACAACAGCATCAACTTCCCGGCCGGCATTCTGCAGCCGCCGTTCTTCGATCCCAAGCGCGATATCGCTATGAACTACGGCGGCATCGGCGCGGTGATCGGCCACGAGATGACCCACGGTTTCGACGACCAGGGCCGCAAGTTCGACGCCGATGGCAACCTCCGCGACTGGTGGACCGCCCAGGATGGCGCCGAGTTCGAGAAGCGCGCCGCCTGCATCGCCGATGAGCACTCCGGCTTCACCGCCGTGGACGATGTGAAGCTGAACGGCCGCCTGACGCTGGGCGAAAACACCGCCGATAACGGCGGCGTGCGCGTCGCGCTGATGGCGCTCGAGGACACGCTGAAAGGCAAGCAGGACAAGGTCGAGGGCTTCACTCCCGAACAGCGCTTCTATTTGGGATTCGCGCAGGTCTGGTGCGAGAGCATGTCGCCGCAGGAATCGCGCCAGCGGGCCATGACCGACCCGCATTCGCCCGGCCGTTTCCGCGTGAACGGCACGGTTCAGAACATGCCCGAATTCCAGAAAGCGTACTCCTGCAAAGCCGGCCAGCCGATGGTGAGCGCCAACGCCTGCCGGGTGTGGTAAGCGACTGTGGGGCAGGCCATCGTTGTTTGTGGCCTGCCAACCTACAGACAACGCAGACGACGAAAGGCGACCGTCTGCGCCACGAAGGGGTGGGGCATATGGGAAAGAAGAACATCGGATCATCCTTTGATAGCTGGCTCCGCGAGGAAGGCATCTATGAGGAAGTCACTGCGAGCGCCATCAAGCGTGTCCTCGCCCGGCAGCTCGAAGCCGCCATGCAGGAGAAACAGTTTTCCAAGGAAGATCCTTTGCCCGCCCCCCGCAAATCGTCCACGCCCGCGAACTGATCGAAAAGGGCGGCTTGCTCTGTAGTCGCAATGCGACTACAATGAGGCGTGAAGAACCGGCTTCAAGGGAGGGTCGCCATGAGCACTGCCGACACCTACATTCGTGCTCGCATAGATAGCGCCACCAAGGAACGCGCCGCAGAAGCTCTGGCGGCCATGGGATTGTCCATTTCGGATGCGATCCGCCTGCTGATGTTGCGTATCGTGGATGAGCGTCGTTTGCCCTTCGAGGTCAAGGCGCCAAACGCGACCACCCGCAAGGCGATTGCGGAGCTTGAGGCGGGGAAAGGAAAGCGCTTCACCAGCACTGCCGCACTGATGGCGGACTTGAATGCGGACGATTGAACGGTCATCGGCATTCAAGCGCGACTACAAGCGCGCGAAAGCGACACCGCGCCACGGCAAAGATGTGGATTCGCTCGTGTCAACCGTGGTTACGCTGCTTCTGTCCGATCGGGTCTTGCCTGAGAATAACCGGGACCACGCCTTGAGCGATGATTGGGCGGGCTACCGCGAATGCCACATCAAGCCCGACTTGCTACTGATCTACCGCAAGCCAGACGCCGACACTCTACGCCTGGCGCGGCTTGGCTCACACAGCGAACTATTCGGCTGAGCTGCAGCACCGCGCCGCTCTTTACCCGCGCTCATGTCCCTACTTCAGCTTGTTCAGCGGTCGTTGATCCAGCGGTCATCCCACCACTCGCGCGGATTCACCTGTTCATGTCGATCGGGAGTTTCATGCCGCGGGAAGTGGAACTTCGATCTCCTCGACGCGCCAGGCCGCGTAGGCGAGAGCCTGCCGAATATCCTCTTCTTCAAGGTAGGGATATGCGGCCAGAATCTCAGAGTTCGTGCGGCCCGAAGCAAGCAGCCCGACAATAGCGCCAACGGTGACGCGCATCCCGCGCACGCAAGGCTTGCCGCCCATCACTTCCGGGTTTCGGGTGATCCGATCAAGGCCCATATCCGATTTCATCCTAGCGCCGATCTTCCTGCCGCGCGGAGAAGCGTCTCTCGCGGTCGTATATAAAGCTCCGGCTGGCAGACATCCCTACTTCAGCTTGCTCAAAATTCGGTCCTCGATCCAGTGTTCGTCCCACCACTCGCGCGGGTTCACCTGCACGCCGTCGATCTGCATGCTGAAATGCACGTGGACGCCGCCCGCTAACCCCGTCGAGCCGGCAATGCCCATGGTTTGCCCTTTCTTGACCATGTCATCTACCTTCACATCGATGCGGCTCAGGTGCCCGTAAATGGATTGCAGCGCATAACCGTGGTCCACCACGATGCAGTTTCCGTAGATGCCCAGGTCGGAGGCCCACGCCACGCGTCCGTCGTTGGTGGCATTCACCGGTTCATTCTGCACGTCGGAGAGATCGAAGCCCAGGTGTACCTGCTGGTCTATCTGCCTGCCGTGGTAGATGTACTTGCGGACGTCCGCGAACATCGACTCTTCCTTGCCCCAGTGAACGAACGGCCCGTTCCACAAGACCTTCTCTTCGGTCTTGAAACGGAGATCGGCAAGCTGCTGGTTGTTCTGGCGCCGCATCTCGCCGTTGATCTTGAGGAAACGCGAGAGCAGGTCCGGTCCGGGTGCCAGCGTGCCCGTGGGGTCCACCGAGTTGACCAGCTTTTCCATGAGGGCGTCGTCGATCGGAAAATCGCGCAGGCGAAATTTCTTGGGGAATAGCTTGAACCAGAAGCGTGCGATGGCTTCCGTGCCCGCCAGGTTTCGCGCGTAGACCACCGGCGTCACGTCGGGCGGCAGGTCCCACGGATAGGCGAACATGGCAAAGCGCTGGTCCGCGTGCCCCGGCAAAGGGAAGCTGCGAAATGTGTATTTGCCGACCCTCACGCCGGCTTCGCTCCACGAGCCGCTGGGGGTGAAGGTCACCAGTTCCATGCCGCCCCCGTTGATATAGTGTTGCGCGTTGTCGGCAATCACGCGCGGCGCGGTGAGCACCACGGTGACATCGTAAGAAGCTGTGTCCGTGCTGCCGCGGAAGTCGTCGGAGACGGCTTCCACCACCAACTGCGCCTTGCCTTCCTTCAGGTTCGGCGCTTTGTTCTTGCCCGCCTCGAACGCCATGGTTCGGGCGGGCTCATGCCGCCGCCACCACCAGCGGTGCGCGGGCGCGCTCTGCTCGAAGAGCAGATAGCGCTGGCCATTCTGCTCCGCGTACGCGCTGAAGCGGCGCACGCCGTGAGGGTTCGCTATCCGCACCGCGACGGGTGTGCGAATCCCGATGATCTTCACCGGGGCAGCCAGGCTCAAAACCGTGTGGGTGGACATCACCAGCAGCCCGGCTGTCGCCGCCACCGCCAGCAGGATTACCGCTAGAATCGCTTTCACTTTTTGACCCAGGAATCCATCCAGTCTATGAAGGTCTTGTACCACAGCATGCTGTTCTGCGGCTTCAAGACCCAGTGGCCTTCATCGGGGAAGACCAGAAGTTTGGAAGGAACTTTCTGCATTTGTAGCGCGGTGAAGAGCTCCAGGCTCTGGTTGTACGGCACGCGGAAATCCAACTCGCCGCACACCACCAGAGTCGGCGTGTGAAAATCCGTGACGTACTTGTTGGGCGACCACTTGGCGGTGGTCTCCGGCTTGTCCCACGGCGTGCCGCCGAATTCCCACAACGGGAACCACAGCTCTTCGGTGGCGCCGAACTCGCTCTCCAGGTCGTACACTCCCGCGTGGGTGATGAGCGCCTTGAACCGCTGCGTATGGCCCAGTATCCAGTCGATCATGTAGCCGCCGTACGATCCGCCGGCAGCCGTCATGCGGCTGGCATCGGCATACGGCATGTCGGTCACGATGTGGTCGGCTACCGCCATAATGTCGTCGAACGCGCGGCCGCCCCAGTCGCCGTTGATCTCGTCGATGAACTTCTGCCCGTAGCCCGTCGAGCCGCGCGGATTGGGCATCACCACCACGTAGCCGGCGGCGGCGAACACCTGCGCGTTCCAGCGATAGGTCCAACTGTGGCCCCAGAATCCCTGGGGACCGCCGTGGATCAGCATCAGCACGGGGTACTTGCGGTCCGCCTGGAAGCCGTACGGCTTCACCACGAAACTTTGCACGCGCGCGCCCTCCGCGCCATCCACCCAGAACTCCTCCAGCGGCGTGAGTTGGCAGGTGTTGAGGGTCTGGTCGTTGAGATGGGTGAGCGCCACCGGTGCGCCGCCCGCCGAGGCAGCGCGATAGATCTCCGCCGGCGAGACGCCGCTCTGCTGGGTGTAGACCATGGTCTTGCCGTCGCGCGTCAACTGCATGTCGTCCAGCTCGTTATCGCCGCTGGCCACCATGCGCGCGGCGCCGCCCGCCACCGGAATCAACTGGATGGCCTGGCGGCCGCGATCGTCGATGGTGAAGAACAACCCGGTGGAGTCCGGCGCCCAGGTGAAGCTGTTGACCCAGCGGTCCAGGTTGTCGGTGAGGTTGGTGACGTTGCCGGTGCTGCGCTCCAGCACCAGCAGCCGCCAGCGGTCGCTCTCATATCCCGCGCGGAACTGCGCCCGCCACGCGATGTATTTGCCGTCCGGCGAATATCGCGGGTTGGTATCCGCGCCGGGAGTGTTGGTGATTTTGCGCGGCTGGCCGCCCGCAATCGAGACCGCGTACACATCCGAGTTGGTGCTGATGGCGGGCACGGCGTCGGCGTTCATCGAGTAGCAGACTTCCTGACCGTCCGGCGAAATGTCGTAATCGTCGGACCCGCCCAGCGAGAACGGCGGCACGTCGCGCGCGCCCGGCGTCAGGTCCCGCGGCGCGCCCCCCGTCGCCCCAACCACCAGCAGGTGGCTGCGCCGCTTGCCCTGCCACGCGGTCCAATGGCGGTAAAGCAGCTCGGTATAGATGCGCGCCTTGACCTTGCTGTTCTTCTCCGCGTCCAGGTTCTTCTTGTTGCAGACCTCGTCGGCGCCGCACTCCGGGTAGACGTCGCTGGTGAAGAGGAGGTTCTTGCCGTCGGGGGAGAACAGCACGCCGCCGGCTTCGGTGGAAAGATTGGTGGCCTGCCGGGCGTCGCCCCCGTCTATATCCATCAGCCAGATCTGCGAAGATCCACCGCGGTCGGAGATATACGCGATCCGCTTGGAATCGGGCGACCAGCGCGCGCGCTGGTTGGCTTCGCCGTCATGCGTGAGCTGGCGCGGGGCGCCGCCGGCGAGCGGCGCCATCCAGATCTGCGACGGCTTCCTGTTCCCCGCGACGTCCACGGTCTGCACCGTGAACGTCACCCATCTGCCGTCGGGAGAAATCTGCGGATCGCTCATCCGCTTCAACTCCATCATGGCGGCGAAATCGAAAGGCTTCTTCTGCGCGAAAACGATCGCCGTCGAAGCCAGCGTGAGAATGAGCCAGCGGCGCATACATGACGATTGTAACGCCCCACCCGGGGCAGGGACGATTCCCGGGCCGCGACGGCGCCGCCCTCGGTGCGACGCTAGTACTTCGAGCACACCCAAGCTTCAATCGCGCAATTCTTGCCGCCGGCTTTCTTGCATTCAACCAGAGCCCTTTGCTGCGCATTTTCTTTTAAGTAAGCTGTTCCCCACGTCGCGATATTGCCATCTGCGGCTACGGCACCGCATTCGTTCTCGAACCAGGCCATCAACTTGCACGCAGTGCCGCGTTTGGAACAACGGTCCGGGGCCTGCTTCTTCGCGCCACTCACGTCATTCCAGTCATACGACCAGCCGGCGCCCTTATCCTTCGCGCTATATGCGATTGCGCCCCACCACCTTCGGCCCGAGCACCTTGCCTGGCACTTAGCCCTGAGTTCCTGGCAGAAATCAGCCTTGTTGCCAAAGTCAGCGCAGATGGGGCCTTCGCAATCGTACAAGCAGTCGCCGCCCACCGCGGAGGTTGGCCGGGAAGGCTTCATCCCAAGCGCCAAGATGACCAATAGGAGTATCAACGGTTTTGCAGGCTGTTTCATAAGTAGTCATCCGGGATTGCCGTTTTGGCCTTCCGACCGATCCATTTTAAACCGAACCGCCTCCGCTTGTACCCGGCTTCCTAATACAGCCCCACGTTATCGATTTCGAGCCACGCCCCCGACCCCGCCGGCCCCGCCACTTCGAACACCAGCGCGCGCCAGTCGCGTAAGTCCCCCAGCGCCGCGCCGCCCGCCCTGCGCCGCAGCGAGGCGAAAGGGATCTTGACTTTTCGCCATCCCGCCGACGTCGCAAACGGCGAGGCCAACGGATCGCCGCCGCGCGCGCGATGACTTCCCGCGCATCCGCGTCCAGCACCGCCAGCGCGCGCGGAGTCACCCGCGAAAGCTGGTGAGTTTCATAGACCGCCAGTGTGGGCACATAGGTGGTTCGTTTGGCCTTGAGAATCCCGATCAGTTCCTGGTCTACCGCGGCGTCGCCGATACCGTGCGCCAGCACGTCCACGCCGGCCCGCGCGGCGATCTTCGCCCCGTCCAAAGTCACCGTATGCGTCAGCACCTTGATGCCGGCGGCGTGCGCATCCGCCACAATCGCCGAAAGCGTCTCCAGGTTCATGCTGGTCAGGTTGGGCGCAGTTCCGTAACGCCAGCCGTCGGTGAAGACTTTGATGACGTCCGGCTTGTAGGCCAGCAACGTTCGCATGGCGGCATGAGCCTGCTCCGCCGTGCTGGTTTCGAGCGTCATGAAATCGCCCCAGCCGCCTTCGGTCCCATGCCCCGCCGGGGTGCCGACGCGGGCGCGCCCGTCCCGTCAATCACTCGGGCGCCGCGAATGGCCACGACTCCTGGTTGCGCGGCCACCGCCTGCAAGAAAAACAGAAAGGCGAGAACCCGCTTCATGAGGCCCTACTTCTCGATCCACGGAAGGTACGCCGCGCCGTAGAGTCCCGCTTCGTTGCCGAGCGTGGCCTGGGCGATGCGCGTCCCGGCCTTGGTGGCGCGGTAGGTGAAGGAGCGCTGCTCGACGGTCCGAAGCATTTGCGGCGCGAAGAATTCCCACGCCGGCAACATGCCGCCGCTCAGCAGATAGAGCGGGAAGTTGAACGCGTTCACCAGCGTGGCCAGCGCTATGCCCAGCGATTCACCCATCACGCGCCAGATGACGCGCGCTTTTTCGCCGGCTTCGTCGTCGCGGCTGGCGATATCGCACACATCCTTCGAGGTGAGATTCTCGCCGAGGTGCAGCATGTCCGCCATCGCCACCACCGCGGTAGCCGAAGCATGTTTCTCCAGACAGCCCTGGTTGCCGCAGCCGCACGGATTGCCGTTCGGCACGACTGTCATGTGGCCCAGTTCACCGGCCATTCCCACGTAACCGCGCAACACTCGTCCGCCGGAGATGATGCCGCCGCCGATGCCGGTGCCCAGGGTCAGCAGCACCAGGTCGTCCACCTCGCGTCCCGCCCCCATCCATTTCTCGCCGAGCGCGGCGGCGTTGGCATCGTTTTCCAGAATCACCGGTGTGCCCAGACGGCGGCCGATCTCGTCGCGAACCGGGAAATTCTCGAGGTACGGCAAATTATTCGAGCCGGTGATGAAGCCTTCCTGGATGCGGATGAAACCGGGCACTCCCACGCCGATGCCGGCCAGGCGCGTCGCACCGTGCCTCGCGCGCAACTTCTGGATCGCCGCAACGATATCCGACAGGACGGCTTCGCGTCCTTCGGTGAAGTTGGTGGCGCCGGAGGTTTTGTCGAGGATCTTGCCCGAGCGGTCGATGGCTGCCGCGCGTAGATTGGTCCCGCCGAGATCGAGTCCGATGGAATAGGCTGGCATATGAAACGGCATCATAGCACGACGGCCCTTTTCCCCATTCACCGCCCCGCCGGCTGAGCCTCCGAGTACACCAGATCTCGAATTCGCAGATACCATTCCGCACCCAGGGTTTTGCGGGAGGGCAAGCCCTTCCGAAGCTTTTCCAGCGCCTCGGGTGAACCGGCGAGCGCCATGTCCTGGATGGCGTTTCGGCGAATGATATCGCGCACCGTAAGCGGCTGGACGGGTGTGGGATTGAACGCGCCGGAAATGTAGTCGTTGAGAACCGCTACGGCGGCGGCGTCCGCGCCCTCCTCGACTCGGGGCAGGGTCGCCGCCCGGCCCGGCTCCCGGCCGCCGGACCGGTTGGGGACGAGCGCCGGAATGACGCGCACCTCCATGGGCCGGACAATCCAGTAACCCACCTTCAATTGCGCTTCGAGACGGAAGCGGCCGGGGTTGGCCTCGGGTGGAATCCAGACATCCAGCAGGTACACGCGCGTGTTCTGTCCGGGGATGTCCTCGTCGGGATCGGGCATGGCGCCGAAATCCGGGAGCCGGTGCAATTCGGCCAGAGTATCGGGTATCCAGCCACCGCCCGTCTTCACGAAATGCTCCTTGTACAAGGCCACGCGGCAGGCGTTCAACGGGTTGGACACGATGTAAAGGAGGTAGTTGCTGTTGGGTGGAACCGAGACCACGACATGAAAGGATGCGTAGCCGTTGCGCGCGGCGGCTGGCGAAAGAATCTCGCGAGGATGTTCCGCCCGGTCGATGGCGACGACGTTCCCAAACGGGTCCACCCGCTGAAACTCGGAATAGATCTCCAGCGATTGCGCGCGCAGCGCAGTGGCGGCGAGCGCGCCAATCAGGGTCGGAACGCCGATTCGCATGGACCGTGCATTTAGCATACCGCGCGCATTAAACCCGGGGACAGACGGAACGTTTTCCGGTTTCCGGCGCGGGTTAGACTTGATAGGAAAGCGTAAACCTCATGACCCGATCTGCCTGCTGCCTGATTGCCATCTTTGCCGCCTGCTGCTGCGCCCCGGCGGCGCCCAGATTTGAAGTTTCGTTTCCCGCCTCCGCGCACTCCGAACCGATTACCGGCCGGGTGTTCGTAATCCTTTCCCACAGCGAGACGCAGGAGCCGCGGTTGCAGGCCGGCGGCTGGCGATCGGCGGGATTGCTCTTCGGCGTGGACGTCGATCAGCTCCGGCCCGGACAGTGGGCGGTGATCGGCGAAAGCACCCTGGGCTATCCGGCCAACAGCCTCAAGGACGTTGCCACGGGCGACTACTATGCGCAGGCGGCGATCGACGTCTACACCCGGTTCAACCGCGCCGACGGTCATACCATTTGGGCGCACATGGATCAGTGGGAAGGGCAGCAGTTCAATCGCTCGCCCGGAAACCTGTACAGCCAGACCCAGCGCGTGCACTTCGACCCCTCGCGAGGCGGCGCCATCACGCTGGAGCTGACGAAAGTGGTCCCGCCCGTGGAGGCGCCGCCGGACACCCAGTGGGTGAAGCGCGTCAAGATCCAGAGCAACCTGCTGAGCCAGTTCTGGGGCCACGCCATGTACCTGGGCGCCACCGTGCTGCTGCCCAAGGGATACGACGAACATCCCGCGGAACGATACCCGGTCATCTACAGCCAGGGTCATTTCGGCCTGATGGCGCCCTTCGGCTTCAGCGATCGCCAGACCGGGGATTTTGCGCAGCAGTGGATGTCGAATGATTTTCCACGCGCGATCGCCGTGACCTTCCAACACCCCACGCCGTACTTCGACGACTCCTACGCGGTGAACTCGGCGAACAACGGCCCCTACGGCGACGCGCTCCTTCAGGAGCTCGTCCCGTACCTCGAGGAACACTTCCGCATGATCCGCGAGCCGCGCGCCCGGACGCTCACGGGCGGGTCCACGGGCGGATGGGAATCGCTGGCGCTGCAGGTGCTCCATCCGGACTTCTTCAACGGCACGTGGACTTTCTTCCCCGACCCGGTGGACTTCCGCCGCTATCAGCTTGTGAACATCTACGAGGATGACAATGCCTTCCAGGCGCCGGGGTTCGAATATGCGATTCCGGAGCGGCCCATGATGCGCACCGCGGAAGGACAAGTCACGGTGACCATGCGCGGCATGAGCCAGCTCGAGGAAGTGCTGGGCAGCAAGGCCCGCTCGTGCCAGCAGCTCGAGGCCTGGGAAGCGGTGTATGGGCCGGTGGGGCCGGATGGGTATCCGCGCCCGCTGTGGGACAAGCGAACCGGCAAGATCGACCGTGAAGTGGCCAACTACATGCGCGACCACGGTTATGACCTGGGCGCTTACATGAAAAAGAACTGGGACAGCCTGGGCCCGCGGCTCAAGGGCAAACTGCACCTATATTGCGGTGACATGGATAACTACTATCTCAACCTGGCGGTCTACTTACTGGAAGACTTCCTAAAGACCACCAATGCGGGCGCCACTTTCGATTACGGCCGGCCGATGAAGGGCCACGGCTGGCATCCCGACAGCAACGCCGCCCTGGTGAAGACGATGGCGGCCCAAATGCAGAGCGGGGCAGCGCGGTAGGGTCCGTTTCTACGCCAGCAGTTCCTGGGCGCGGATGAGCCGGTCGGCCACCCTGACTCCGTTGGGGCAGCGGACCGAGCACTCCGAGCAATCGCCGCAACGCAGCGCCCGGACCTCTTTCGGTAGGGCGGAAAAGCTTCTCTGGGCCAGTGGAAAATCGCCGTAGAAGTCCGCGTAGGCCAGGATGCGAAGCTGGTCCGGGACCGGCATGCCCTTGGGGCACTGGCCACGGCAGCTATAGCACATGCGACAGTAGTAGGGGCGGATCTCCTCACTGCGCGCCGAGAGCAGCCTCTCATCTTCGGCGGTGAACTTCTCGCTGAGGGCCCTGAGGTTCATCTCCAGCATCTCAATATCCCGAACGCCCGGAATGGTGGTGGCCACCGTGGGGTTTCGGAGCACCCACTTGAGCGCTGGGAGGGGATTCTTGATGGCCGCCGGCCTCGGGGGCATGCCGCCGCGCGCCTGCGCGCCAACGCCGCCGCCTCCGGGACCGCGTCCCGGTGCGCGCCCAGCCGTCATGGCCGAAAAATCGGGCAACACGCCGCCGTTCGCGGCCATGACTTTCATGGCCGTCAGGCCGATTCCCGCCTTGCTCAATTTGGCGATGGCCGCTTCCCTCCCCGTGCCCATGGTGAAGTTGTAGGTGAAGGTGACCGCGTCGATGTTGCCGGCTTTCACAAAGTGGTCCGCCATGAGGTCGAGGTCGTGGGTGCTGACGCCGAAGAAGCGGATCTTCCCCTGCTTCTTGGCCTCGTTGCCGGCTTCGAGCAACTCGTCCGGAACCTCCTCGGGCTTGCTCTTGGCATGGAGCAGCCAGATATCGATCCGGTCGGTCGCCAGGTTCTTCAGGCTGTCCTCGAGGTCCGCCATGAAGACTCCCCGGGTCTTGGCGGGGGTCTTACTGACCACGATCACCTTGTCCCGCGGCACGCCTTTGAGGCCGGTAGTGAGCAGGCGCTCGCTGTTGCCGTTGGAGTAATCGTTCGCGGTATCGAAGTAGTTGATACCCAGGTCAACGGCCCGGGCGATGACGGAGGGATCGGGCGTGAAACCGACGCCCACCCCGACCGGGCAAACCTTCAGTCCCGTTTTTCCCAAGGTTCGATATGGAATAGACGATGGCGGCTGAAACGCGGCACCGGGGCGAGATCCCGCGAGCCCGATGGCAGGGAGGGTCAGCCCCACTCGGAGAAAGTTTCTGCGTGAAGAATCCGGCTTCATACTGCCTCGATAGTAACGCCTTTCGGGACCCAAACGACGAAAACTTTTCCCCGCGGATGGGCAAGCTAAAAGCATGCCCCACCTAGCCCTGCACCAGCCACCGCCGCCGGTTGGCGTGCATCGCTACGAACAGCGTCGCAAAGCCGGCCAGCAGTCCGAGCGAGGCTCCCACGCCGATCCATTGCGGCTGGTGGGAGTGGAGCCACAACGTCAGGGTCACGTTGAACAGCGGCGGAATCAGGGCCGCGATCACCGGCGGCCAGGGACGGTCGAGCGCGAACAGGGAGCGCGAGGTGATCTCGATCAGGCTCCAGCCGACCAGGCTCGGCCCGAGGCCCAGGAAGACCGCGGCCACCAGCTTGGTGGATTCCGCCGTGAAGTTGCCGCGCTGAAAGATCAGCGCGATGGCCGGCTCGCGGAATGCGATGGCGAAACCGCAGCCGGCCACCACCGCCAGCGCGGCCAGTGCAATGGTCCGGTCAATCAGGCGGAAGGCCTCGCGCAGGCGGAAAAGGCTCCGCAAGCGCGCGATCTCGGGCAGCAGCGAATTGGAAATGGGGTTTACCAGGATGGCCAGAGGCACGCCCACTCCCCGCATGCAGTATTCGAGCGCCGCGGCCATGCCCGGCCCCGTGTGCGTGGCATAGGCGCGCGTGAACGTGATGTTGAACCCGAGGCCGGCGGCATACACCGCGAAGAAAGCCGGCTTGGCGAGGATCTCGCGCCAGTGGACTTCGCACCGAGGCGCGCCCGCGGTATCCAGGCCGGAACGCGCCGCGAAACACACGATGCCCACCTGCGCGCACGCGCCCAATGTGTAGCCGATGGCGAAAGCGTACACGCCCAGGAGCTTCCACAGGCTCAGCGCGGCGATTATGGTGAAAACGTTCAACGCGGCCTGGTAGAAGGCGGTGGGCGCAAAGCGGCGGTCCGTGAACAGCAGAGCGCAGTGCACCGCGGCCACGCCCGCGGCCACGGTGGAAAGCGACAGGATGCGCAGGATGTTGACGGCCGTGCCGAAGTAGTGCGGGTCGAGGCCCGGCGCCAGCGCCTTCATCAGCCAGGGCGCGGTGAGAACCACGGCCGCCGCAATGGCCGAGAAGACCCAGGCAAAGCAGCGGCTCAGCTTGAGGAACAGCGCCGTGCGCTCGGGGCCGCTGGCAGCCGTGAGCATGGGCACGAAGGCGAAGACGATGCTGTTGATCAGCACGGAATTCAGCGTGTCCAGAGGGCCCATTGCCACGGCGAGCGAATCGGCCAGGCTGTGGGTGCCGAGCAGATAGGCGGTCAGCGCCACCCGCACGAACCCCAGAATATTGCCCGTCAGGACGCCGGCGACGATTATCAATCCGCCGCGCACCAGGGGACTCTCCACCGCACGGGTGAGGACCCGCTCGGCGCTCAACGCCGGAGATGGTTCGGTGGAACTCAGTCGGAACCTACTCAGGCCGTCGCCGCCGTGGCGCTCCTTGCGGCCGACAGCGCGGCCTCGTAATTGGGGAAATCGGTCATTTCCTTGACGTATTCCACGTAGCGGATCTGGTTTCGGCCATCCAGGACGAAAATGGCGCGGCTTTCGATCCGCAGCTCCTTGATCAAGGTGCCGTAGTGCGACCCGAAGGAGGCGTCCCTGTGATCCGAGAGCATCTTCACTTTGCTGACGTCGAACGCGCCGCACCAGCGCTTTTGCGCAAACGGCAGGTCCATGCTGACGGTGATGATGTCAACGCCCGGAAGCTTGGCCAGCTCGTCGTTGAATCGCTTGGTCTGCGCGTCGCAGACGGGTGTGTCGAGCGAAGGGACCACACTGACGATGCGAACGTGGCTGCCGGTGTCCTTCAGGGTGACGGGCTTCAGGCCGTTGTCCGTCAGAGTGAAATCGGGGGCGGCGTCGCCGGGTTTTAGCTCCGGGCCGATCAATGTGAAGGGGTTACCCTTCAGGGTCATTGCGCCTGGTCTTTCCATATCTTTATCTCCTCCAGTAGTGCTCGGTAAATTCAACATTATTGTATCAACTCAGCGAACTTTTCAGATTCCGTTACTGGTAATTGGCAGGTGTAGTTCCGGCAGACGTAGGCGCTGGCGCGGCCCTCAATCTTTTCCATGAACTCAATCGAGGGAATGGCGGCGGCCAAGGCTCGGCGGGTTTCAGGGGAATCCACCAGCATCACCACCCGGTTGGGAACGAAGCGGGAATGGAGCGTGCGGAGAAGCGTCAGGGTGCCGGCGTCGCCCCGGTCGCCTACCAGGATGATCTCGCGCGGCTCTCCGAGCAGCCACTCGCAGGCGGCCAGCATCTGCGGGAGCGTGGCCGGCGCCGCCGCCAGGCGCGATGCGAAGGCGGCCAGCGTCCTTTCCGCCGATTCGCGGAAGCCGGAGCGGTTAGTGAACCGCGCCAGCCGCAGCAGATTCATGGCCGCGACCGAATTGCCCGAAGGCTCGGCGCCGTCGTAATCTTCTTTCACGCGCATGACCAGGCTGGCATCGTCCGCGGCGGAGGCGAAAAACGCTCCTTGCGCGGGGTCTTCAAACAGCTCCATCTGTTTTTCGGTAAGGCGGATGGCGAGTTCCAAATCCCGCGGGTCGAACTGGGCCTCGTACAAATCGAGCAGCCCCTGGGCGAAGAAGGCGTAATCGTCCAGAAACGCCGGGATGGCCGCCTCGCCCTGGCGGTAGCGGCGCAGCAGAGCGCCGGATTGCGGATGGTACACGCGGGCGATGAGAAAGTCCGCAGCGCGTCGCGCGGCGGCGGCGTAGCGCGGCTCATCGAGCGTGGCGCCGCCGCGCGCGAAGGCCGAAATCATGAGACCGTTCCAGGCGGTGAGGACCTTGTCGTCGAGGTGCGGGCGCACGCGCTTCGAGCGCGCCTCCAGCAGAATGCGCCCGGCCTCGCGCAGACCCGCGCCAACTTCATCGAGCGGCCGGCCGAACCGCTGCGCCGTTTCCTCCACCGTGTGGGCCTGGTACAAAATGTTCTTGCCGGTGAATTCGCCGTGCGGGTCGTTCGCCACGTTGCCCCCCGCTTCCACTCCATATCGGTAGCAGAACCAATCGGCGGCGGGCTGGCCGGCGCGAGCCCGAATCTCTTCCGCGCTCCAACTGTAGAATGCGCCTTCGCTCTTGAGATCGGGGCGCGCCGGGTCCGTCGCGCTATCGGCGTCTTCCGCCGAAAACAAACCGCCCTCGGGGCCGGTCATGTCGCGCAGCACGTAATCCAAGATACGGCGCGCGGTTTCGGCGTACTGCGGATCGCCGGTGGCTTGGAACGCCTCCAGGCAGGAGATGGCAAGCTGGGCCTGGTCGTACAGCATCTTCTCGAAGTGCGGGACGAACCAGCGCTCGTCGACGGAGTAGCGATGGAAGCCGCCGCCGAGTTGGTCGTCGATACCGCCCTTGGCCATTTCGCGGAGCGTGAGCAGCGCCATGTCGAGAGCTTCCGGGTTCTTGGTGCGCGCCCAGTAGCGCAGCAGGAAGTTGTGGACCGAGGGGCGCGGGAACTTGGGCGCATCGCCGAAGCCGCCCAGGCGCACGTCGAAGGTGCGGCGGAACGCAAAGAAACCGCTGTCCAGCATGGCGCGATCGATGGCCCCCGGGCGCCCGGCCGCGACCGCCGCATGTTGCCGAAGGTCCTCCACGATATCGCGCGCGGAATCCACGATCTGGCCGCGATCGGCGGCCCAGGCCGCGGCGATCTGGGTCAGGATGGAAGCGAAGCCCGGATGACCGTAGCGGGCCTCGGGCGGAAAGTAGGTGCCGCCGAAGAACGGCTCGAGATCGGGAGTGAGCCAGACCGACATGGGCCATCCGCCGCCGCCGGTGGTGGCCTGCACGAAGGTCATATAGATGCGATCCACGTCCGGCCGCTCTTCGCGATCCACCTTGATGGGGACGTAGTCGCGATTCAACAGCGCGGCAATGGCTTCGTTCTCGAAAGACTCGCGCTCCATCACATGGCACCAATGGCACGTCGAGTAGCCGATGGAAAGGAAGATGGGTTTGTCGTCGCGGCGGGCTGTTTCAAAGGCTTCCGGCCCCCACGGAAACCAGTCCACCGGGTTGTGGGCGTGCTGCAGCAGGTAAGGACTCTTCTGGCTGGCAAGTCGGTTGGTGTGCATATCCCTCTGAGTGGCCACGGGCCTCCGGGCCGGTGCTTTCATGGTACACCCCAGCGCGATACAATCTACCAGGAGCCATCATGAACTACTACCAGCAGCACCAGTCCGATTTTCTGGAGGGGCTGAAGACCTTCCTGCGCATTCCGAGCATCAGCGCGCTCTCGGAACACAAACCCGATATCCTGCGCGCCGCCGAATTCGCCATGAACGAACTGCGCGCGGCGGGGATGACCACCGCCGAGCTGATCGAAGGCAAAGGTAATCCGCTGGTCTACGCGGAATGGCTGAATGCGCCGGGCAAGCCCACCATTCTTTTCTACGGCCACTACGACGTGCAGCCGCCCGACCCGCTCGACGAGTGGAAGTCGCCGCCCTTCGAGCCGGAGGTCCGCGGCAACGACATCTTCGCGCGCGGCGCCTGCGACGACAAGGGCCAGGTCTACATCCAGATCAAGGCGGTGGAGGGCCTGCTGAAGTCGACCGGCAAACTGCCCGTCAACGTGAAGTTCCTGCTCGAAGGCGAGGAAGAAACCGGCGGTGAGCACATCGAGGAGTACGTCAAGACCAGGCCGCCGCGCCTGAAGGCCGATGCGGCGGTGGTGTGCGATACGGAGATGTTCGCGCCCGAGTTCCCCACCATCTGCGTGGGGCTGCGCGGCCTGGTGTACTACGAACTGCTCGTAGAGGGCGCCAACCACGATCTGCATTCGGGCGTGTACGGTGGCGCGGCGCCCAACCCGATGCAGGCCATCGCGGAGATTATCTGCGCGCTCAAGGATCGGAATGGCCACATCCTGATCCCCGGTTTTTACGACCGCGTGGTTCCGCCCAGCCCCAAGGAGCGCGAAGCCTGGGCGCGGCTGCCGTTCAACGAGAAGGAGTACACCGAAGTGGAAATGGGCGCGCGCGAGCTGGTGGGCGAGCCCGAGGTTCCGCTCTTCGAGCGCGTGTGGGCGCGGCCCACGGTGGAAGTGCACGGCATCCGCGGCGGTTTCACCGGCGAAGGCGCCAAGACCGTGATTCCGGCCCGCGCGGTGGCCAAGATCAGCACGCGCCTGGTGGGCGATCAGCGGGTGGAGGAGGCAGTGGCGCAGACCAAGGCGGCGGTGAAGGCCGCGTGCCCCAAGGGCGTCACGGCCGAACTGAAGGTGCTGAGTGCGGGCGCGCCGTCGCTGACCAACCCGGACAACCCGTTTATCCATGCGTCGGCCGAAGCCATGAAGCAAATCTTCGGCAAGGAAACGGTGTACATCCGCTCGGGCGGGTCGATTCCGATCGTGGGAGTTTTCGACCGCTACCTGGGCGTCCCCAGCGTCATGATGGGGTTCGGGCTGCCGGACGACAACCTGCACGCGCCCAACGAGAAGTTCCACCTGCCGAACTTCTTCCGCGGCATCGAAGCCATGGCGCGGTACCTGGAGATACTGGGCGCATAAGGAAGGGAAAGCCGTGTGGACACGGAGAGATGTTTTGCGATTGGCGCTGGCTCTGCCCGCCGGGGCGTGGCTGAAGAACTACCAGGCGCTGGCCGCCCCGTTGCTTGGCGCGGTGAAGATCACGTCCGTTAAGGCGCTGCAACTCGATTTCCAGACCGACGGATGCCTGGTCAGGATCGAAACCGACGCTGGGGTCACCGGGTACGGGGAAACCGGCGTGGATGCCAAAATGGCTCGCGCGCGCATCCCGCAATTGCGCCTGGTGGGGGGCGACGCACTGGCCATTGAGCGCCATTTCCTCGCCATGACCGGCGCCATTCATCCGTTCGTGCCCAGCATACCCCTGATCAGCGGGATTGACATTGCGCTGTGGGACATTGCCGGCAAGGTCCTGGGACTGCCGATCTACAGGTTGATGGGAGGGCCGCAGCGGAATGCCGTGCCGATGTACTCGCACGGCGATTTTCTGAAGGACATGAGCAGCCCGGCTTCCTGCCGCGAGTGGGCCCAAATGATCCGCGAGCAGCCCGAAGGATTTACGGCGTACAAGATCGAGCCGACGCAGGCTATCCCCCGCGAGCCCGCGGGCCCGGTGGTGACGACGGCGCAACTGAAGAAGATCGCGCAGGGGTTCGCGAATGTGCGCGAGGCCGTGGGGGACGACATCGATATCGCCGTTCATTCCCACAACCAGTGGGACACGCCCAGTGCGATTGCCATATCGAGAGCCACCGAAGCCATCCACCCGCTGTTCTTCGAAGACCCCTTGAGCAGCGTCGAGTTTTGCGAGGGATGGATGGCCATCAAGCGGGCCACGCGGACGCCGATTCTGACGGGGGAGAAGCTGGAACTCGTCAAGCAGTTCAAGCCCTTCATGGATAGCCAGGCGGTGGACATCATACATCCCGACATCTCCTATGCGGGCGGCATCACCGGCTGCCGGAAGATCGCCGACTACGCGGCGCTGAACCGCACGCCGGTGGCGCTGCACAACATCGGATCGCTGGTGCGAACGTACGCCTCGGTCCACTTGGCCGCCGGGATTCCCAATTTCTACCGTTCCGAAAACCGTCTGGGCCGGCCTGGGCGCATCTACGAGAAGATGGCCGCCAACAAGCCGCCGGTGATTAAGAACTCGCTGTTCCAGCTTCCGGATGGGCCGGGACTGGGGCTTGAGATCGACCCCGGCTACATGCGCGAGCATACGCCCAAAGGGGAAGACTGGGCGTAGGATCAAGGCTGTTCACTTAAGGGCTGGCTTCCCGATACACGCCAGATCGCTGTTTCGGGATTCGAGGGGGCAGAGTGCGAGATGGGGACGCTTTTGGCAAACGGTACTGCGCGTGGCCTCGGGCGAAGGCGTCTGCCGTTTAGCCGTTCAGCGCCTTGCACAATCAGTGGAATTCTGCTTTACTTGCACAGCACAGGAATTCTGCGCTGATGGTGGTCGTTGAGGAGTAATCGAGTGGCAAAACAACGGAAACCGTTCCTCCTGTTCAGGCCTCCGGAAGAGGCTCAATTGCGTTTCTATGGTGCATACGATCCGGAGTTCCTGTATAGAAAAGTGGATATATTGCATGCGATCTACAAGAATCGGGACGAGTTTGGCCGCTTCATGACGGCAATAGGTGGAACCAATGACGGGCAAGATGAAAACCACTATTTCACGGCTCTCGCGATAGAGATCTATTGCTCGACATTCCAGCAGTTCGAGTCGCTGTTTGCTCTACTCATGGCAGTTTTCCAGACGTTGCCCCACTGGCTATTCCTGACTCGTTACACCACTGATGAGATGCTTCGGAAAATCGAGGCGTTCGCGCGTGGGGAGATCGCCGATTTGACCGGTGGGTCCTGTTGCTCGGGCAGGGAATTCATTGCGAAAGCAGTCTACCCGGGAACCGAGATTCACGACAACACTGCGTTTGCAAAAACACTGGACGATCTCAGCTGGTTTCTCACCGAAATGGCTAAGAGTTACCTTGCCGGACGCAGTGAGTACAACGCATACAAACATGGGTTGCGCGTTCTCGCGGGCGATGGTGTGCAACTTCGGGTCGACGTGGGGCGCGGTAGTGGTGACTACCGCCCTGTGTTTACGATGGGCCATTCGATCAGCTTCCTCGAAATCGAGAAGCGCACGAACGAGTACGCTGCCGAAGAGATCACCAAAGAAATCAACGAAGAAGGCTCATTTCAAGCCATGCACATTATGTGCGCGGTCGCCAAGGCCACGCGAAAGATCCGTCTTGCCGTCCTTCGGCGCGAGAAGTGCGTCGAAATCCCAACGTTTGAAATCGACAGGGTTGGGCTTCTGAAGCTCAAGCCCGTTACGCGGTTCGCTTTCCCTTTTTGAAAACCAACAGCCTCGTGCCCAGCCAGCGCGATCTTGCGCATTCACCACTCAACGAATCGATATGTGGCGTTTCCTCCCATTGAGCCGCCGACTGCAGATCTCGGCGGCGGATCTACGCATGGACTGGATTTCGTGGCGTACTTTCGCTATATGTAAACACCATGGCAGGAACGCGGAAGGGTCCTAAGGTTAAACGCCTAGAGCGTATTGCAGAACTGTTTGCCGGGAAGCCGCAACAGGCTCTCGCCGCCGCTGTTGACTCGCTGGATAAACTTCGAGGTGATGGTGAAGACTGCGCACTCGGGAGCAACCACAGGCGCATGGTCGAGTTCCTGCATGGTAATGGTTTTCGGCTCGACGTTGCACTATGCCAAAAGCGGGTTCCGTCCAGCAGAGGCAACTGTTACAGATGTGAAGGCACCGGCAGAGTTGGCGGGCTCGGTTGTCCCGAGTGCAACGGAACCGGCACGTGGTTTCGCTGCCATGAATGCGGCGGCAGCGGAAGGCGGGGACGCAGTCAGTGCCAGTCCTGCGTGGGTTCCGGATTCAAGGCACGCGCCTTGTTCGAGGAAGCCGCGCGCGTGATGTTCTCAGTTGCGGGGAAGCAATACATTTGGGACGTATCGTCGGAGCCGCCGTTATCAGTGCCCGTCAATTCCAGAACCGCGCGGCTCTTGAATCGGAGCGGCAGCCGGGCTGAACTCGCAAGGAGTGAGCGACTCGAAGCTCGCGACTTGGCTGATTGGGTCATGGAACAATTTCGCTGTGGCGCATTGACCTTAACAGCCGAAGATACACGTGCGCTCGCGGCCAGTACGCAGGCATCCGATCTCTCCAACGCCAGTGAGCCGGAACCCTTTTTGATTGTGACGAAGGTCGCTGGTGTCGCCCACCTGAACCGCGACGGATCATCGCGGCAACGGAATGTCTCGGATTGCCGCACCGGAGATCGGGTTCATCTCCAGCGTGAGCCGGATAATTCGTTCGACCGCAACGCAGTGGTGGTATCGCGGTCGAACGGCGGGCAATTGGGTTATCTCCCAGCCACAGTTGCTTCAGAGATCGCGCCGCAAATGGATCGGGGCATAAGCTTCGAAGGCCGTGTCGAACGTATTTCTTCTTGGGAGGACGGCACAAGGGGCCTCGACCTCGCTATTACACGTGCAAATGTTGACTTCTGCGAAGGCAACGCAACTGTCCCGACCAGAGCGGGCTGCGCGGACCATAAAACTGAAACACACGCTCCGCGTCTCCCAGAAATACCTACCTGCCTTGTCTGCGGCAAGCCTGCTGCTTTGGAGAGTGGGAATTGTGCGGCCTGCGACTGCCGCGAAGACAACAAACCTGGGAAGCCCCAGGGGCCTGCCCGCGCAACATTGGGATGTCTTTCATCCGTCCTGGTGATCGGCGCGGGATTGCTTACCTTGCTCTTGACTATCCTCTGGATGGCATAATCGCCATCGGGCGCATTCAACGCCATTACTCCTGACGCCGCGGCGCCTACCGAGAGGCTGACGCCGAGCCGTGCGGTCAATCCCAGGAAAGTGGGGTTGTCGGAAACTTGCCGCCTGGCCGCCTAACGCCCGAACATCCTTTGTGCCCGCTGCCAGAAAAACGCCTTACCTACGCAAATCGAGGGAGCAGATTGTTGTAGGCCTCGTGAGTGCCGATCCAGAACCAATGGAAGTCGTTGCCTTCGCGGTACGCGATGGCACGATACGAACGGCCAATGTCCACTGTCCAGACCTCACCCTTTTGCTTGAGCGCCAGGGAAGGATGAAACGGCTCCGATTGGAACAATGCAAACTTCGCGTCGGCAACACCCGGACATTGGCAGGCAACGACTGATAGGATTTCCAAAACTCCGGCAAGGCAAAAGATTGGAAACTCACCGGTATTACCGGCCGTTACCTATCCGCACGGATTCGCCCCGGCGGACCTGCGCTTTGACCTGGTTGAGAAGTTCCATGCCCGCACCATCGGGCGAGAAATCGCGCTCGATTTGGGAATCCCATTGGCGGCGATCTCGCTCGGCAAGCCAGCCCAAGAGGGCTATCTGCTGCTCACTGGAAAGCGTCTCAATAGCGCGCTGGATCTCCCTGAGGTCCATATCCGTATCGTACCTCTTTGCGCGTTGAAAGAACGAATCACGCGTCTGCGGCCAGGAGCCGGGCACCCAAAGTCCGAGATGGGGGCAACCCGCCAACTTGGATTGGCGAACCGGTGCGGAGGGCCGGATGCCGCCCAGTCCGGCGTCGAGTTTGCGGTATAGTAGTGAATGTCACTACATTGGGGAGACCACCGTGAACAAAGCAGTCTCGGCCGCGGACGCCAATCGCCGGTTCTCGGAACTCCTGCGAACCGTGAAGCAGGGTCGCAGCGTCGTCGTGACGAGTCACGGCAAGCCCGTGGCAACAATCTCGCCCGTGGCGAAGGACAATCGGGCAGCGGAGGGCGCGCGCGCCGCTCTTTTCGCTCGGCTGCGTAGAGAACGAGTGGTGAACGCCGGCCGCTGGACGCGTGACGAACTGTACGACGACGCCCCATGAGGATCGCGTTGGACACAAACGTCCTGGCCTACGCCGAAGGCGCCAACGGAGCGATCATGCGAGACAAGGCGCTGAAGCTGATCGAGCGATTGCCACCGGAAGCCGTCGTGCTGCCGGTTCAGACGTTGGGCGAACTGTTCAACGTACTGGTTCGAAAAGCCAAGCGGCGCCCAAGTCGTGCGCGCGAAGCCGTGCTGAGCTGGCGCGACGCGTATGCAGTGGTTGAGACGTCCGCCTCCGTAATCGTCAACGCAACGGATCTAGCGTCCGATCATGGTCTTACGATCTGGGACTCGGTCGTGCTGGCCGCGTCGGCGGAGGCCGAGTGTCGTTTGCTCCTGTCGGAAGATCTCCAAGAAGGCTTTACGTGGCGTGGAGTCACCGTCACCAACCCGTTTGCGCCCACGCTTCATCCCATATTGGCGGCACTGCTCAGGGCGCTCCAGGAGTGAACCCGTACGCGTGTGGCACTCAGTGACGGCGAGGTGAGTTCGATCGAAGCCGCGGTGCGGGCAAACTCCGGCTAGCAGTTATCGCCAGTAGCCGCGGCGGAATGTCCAGCCGCGGTGCGTCTGCGACCAAGAGCCTGGCACCCAGACGGCTCGCGGGCGAGGCGGGTGAACCCAGCGGCCACCCACCCAGGACCAGTTGCCGGCGCGCGATTCCCAGAATCCTTCGGTCCAGACAAAGCCCGGGCCGGGGGCCACACCCACCACACCGTATCTGGGCGGCGGAGGCGGGCCGTACCGCGCGACATAGCCGCCATTCACGGCGCAAGCGTTCAGAATCGCTCCCAGCAGCACAGAGGCGAGGGGCAGTAGCTTCCGTGTCATCTCGTTCTTACCTCCCTGTGCAGTGGAACGCGGAGCGCGGAATGCGCGTTGCGGGTCTGAATTGAAGTTAATGTTATGGCTTGTTAAGGAGTCTTCGCGCTGGCGTTTGGATGGCACTGAACGCAGTTGCCCTTCATCTCGAACGCCCTGCCGCCAGCCTTGTGGCAAGTGCGGCAACCGTCGCTCGATTTGAGCGGTTCCTGGGCGGACTGCGGCCATAGCTTCGGGTGGCAGGTCGCGCATTCGCCCTTCTCCCGGTCTATGTGCGTCGCGTGAGTGAAGATCGCGTCGCCGCCCTTCGACTGGAACACCAGCTTCTCCGGCGGCTTTTTGTCTTGAGCCGTTACCATGACGCCACTAACCAACGTTACGGCGACGATCAACGCGGGCACATGGCGCATATTCTAAGGTTGGAGCGCCAGTGTGGCCTTTCCCGCCGGACCGTCGTAAATCAGCTCGACCGAATGGATGCCCTTGGCCCCGCCGCGGTACTGGAAGTAAATCAGTCCCGCCTGGGGAAGGGTCCGGTCGCCTTCCGGAAGCGTGGCCTTTTGAACGCGCTGTGCCATCGCGCGCTGCACCTCTATGGGGATCTTGACCGGTGGGGGCGGCGCGTTGGAGTCGGCCTGGTCGCCGTTTCCGCCGCTGCTCAAGCCAGTTTTCGACTTCGATTTGGCTTCCTCGGGCGGCTGCCACTCGGGATCTTTGACGGAACTGAGCACCATCCCGAATGGCCGCGTGGGCAAGGCAGCCTTCTTCCCGTTGATGCGGAGTGAAAAGTCGTCGGCGGCTATCTTCATGCGCGCGTCGGGCGCGCCGAACAACGCCATTTCAACCACCACAAAGTCTTCCGTGGTGAGGGGTCCCTGCGCCGTGGGGACCGAGTGTCCCGCGAACTCGGCTGCAATCGTCACCGTGCCGGCCTTAGTCTGGGCCTGGTAGTCGGCTGGAGTGGCTCTAGGCGGCAGGCCTTTGGATTCGATTGGCGCGCCTTTGGCGGGGGTGTCCTGCCCTTGTCCATATAGGCAGATGGCGGCGCTCAAGACACCGATGGTTAACGGAGCGGAAAGTCTCATTCCAACTAAGAAGCTAGCATAGTGGAACCGGGCCCGGCGGGCAGCTATAACCGCTCGGTGAGGGTGAGGGGCGCTCGCAGGCGGAAGCTGATGCGCGTTTCCGAGGGGAGCGTGGCGGGCTTTCCACGGGTCAGCATGACATCGCCGGCGCCTGCACCGCCGCCTACGCCGGCGCCGATGGCCGCGCCTTTACCACCGCCAGCCGCAGCGCCAATTGCCGCGCCAATAACGGCTCCGACTGCCACCTTTTCAACATCTCCGCCGCGGTCTGGCTCGGCGTGCCGTTCGAAGCTGTCGGTCCGGATGGCCACGTTCTGCCCGTCGGAGGTGTGCAGGCGTGTCAATTCCACGGCGATTTCCGCGACCCCCTTCACCTTGCCGCCGGGGTCGGAGGCCACCACGCGGCCCTCCACCCGCGCGCCGCGCTCGGCGATCACAAAGCCATCCACCACCAACTCTTTGTCGAGGGTTGCGAGGAAGGCGTCGCCGGGCGCGTTGCGCTCCGAGGAGAGGCCGTCAACAAGGCGCACCGGCAACAGCATTCCGGCGTTCAGCGTGACCTTGTGCGGTTCGGGCGGAGGCGGAGTCGCGTTCTCCGGTTCGACGCGTACGGGTGGAACTGGCTGAGCTGGCGGCGCCGGGGCTTCCTTGAAAGGCTCGACGGCGGGAGCGGCCACCGGCGGCGCGACCACCGGGGCCGGTTCATACTGCGCGACGGCCACGGGTTCGGGGTTGCCCGCCCACCGACGCACAAACGGCGAAGGACGCGCCCGGGCTTTGGGAGCAGCCGGCTCAGGTACGGACGCGGGTGCTGGTGCGGGCGCGGGTGCTAACGCGGGCGCTGGTGCTGGCACGGGCGCAGGCGCCTGCGCCATCACGGCAGCGGCAGCGGGAGCCGGAAGGCGGGCGGGCCTCTGCACCACCTTCATGACCAGGGCGCCGCCAACAGCACCGGCCGCAACCAGAACAACGATTTGCAGCGACTTCATCCGTCATTCTCCCCAAACTAAAGTGACGGCCCGGCGCGCAGTTCCGTTTCCGGCTGGTAACCGTTAAGATTGGTGAAGGTTGGCAGGCCACAAGAAACGATGGCCTGCCCTACGGCCATGTATCCTTTCCCCGCCTGCTTATCGATGGGACCGGTGAAGATCGCTCCCGCCACGGTGCTGGCCCCCATGGCGGGCGTGACCGACACGGTTTTCCGGCGGTTCATACGCAATCTGGGCGGGTGCGGGCTGATCGTGACCGAATTCACCAGCTCCCACGGCGTGAGTGCTTCGCTCGGCGCCCGGAAGCCGACCAGGACGCTGAAGTACCTGGCTTTCGATCCCGAGGAGCACCCCATTTCGGCGCAGCTTTTCGGCGCCGATCCGGCCGTCATGTCGGATGCCGCGCGCGTCTGCGAGGACCTGGGGTTCGACATCCTCGATATCAACTTCGGCTGCCCGGTCAACAAGGTGGTGAAATGCAACGGCGGATCGGCGTTGCTGCGCGACTTGCCTCTGGTGGAGCGCCTGCTGCGCGAGGTGCGGAAAGCCGTCGCGATTCCGTTCACCATGAAGTATCGCGCCGGTTGGAACGATGAGGAGCTGGTCGCCGTGCGGATGGCGAAGCTGGCGGAGGAGTGCGGCTTGCAGGCCGTGGCGCTGCATCCGCGCACGCGGGAGCAGGGCTTTGCGGGAAAGGCCGACTGGCGGCGCATTGCGGAGGTGAAGGCGGCGGTCAAAATTCCGGTGATCGGCAACGGCGATGTGTTCACCCCGGAAGACGCCGTCCGCATGGTGCGCGAGACCAACTGCGACGCCGTCATGATTGGGCGCGCGGCGTCCGCGAATCCATGGATCTTTCGGCAGATCGCGCAGTATCTGGAGACCGGCGCGTACCACCAGCCCAGCGAGCACGACCGCTACGACATCATGCGGCGGTATTACGCCATGCTGATGGAACGCAACGAGAAGGACACGGTGGGTAAGATGAAACAGTTCGCCACCTATTTCACGCACGGCGTGCGGCACGGCGCGCAGCTTCGCGCGTCGATACACCGGGCACAGGAGGCGTCCGCCATCGTCGGATTGGTGGACGAGTTCTTCCTGGAAGAGCCGGCGGCGGCGCTGTGAAAAACATTCGGCTCATCACCGATGGCTCGTGCCTGGGAAATCCCGGCCGCGGCGGCTGGGCAGCTATCCTGCGCTACGACCACCTCAAGAAGGAGATGTGGGGATCGTCGCCGCACACCACCAATAACCGCATGGAGCTGACCGCGGCCATCGAAGGGCTGCGGGCGCTGCGCGAGGATTGCGAGGTGGAAGTGGTCACCGATTCCGAGTATGTGAAGAACGGGATCACCATCTGGATTCACGCATGGAAGCGCAAGAACTGGATGACTGCCGCCAAGAAGCCGGTGGTGAACCAGGACCTCTGGCAGGAGCTCGACGAGCTGGCGGCGCGTCACAAGACCACCTGGACCTGGACCAAGGGTCACGCGTCCCACGCGGACAACAACCGCTGCGACGACCTGGCTACACGCGCGGCGAAAGAGCAGTCGAGCGGGACGAAACCATCGCCATGAAACGCTCCGGATTTGCCGACTTGCCTCTGCATGGCGGCCACGTGCCCGCCTGGCTGGCCGAGCGCATGACCAAGCTGGGCACGGCGATCGCGGAGAGCATTCTCTACCACTACGGCCCCTCGGAGCTGCTTAGCCGGCTCAGCGACCCGTTCTGGTTTCAGGCGCTCGGCTGCGTCATGGGGATGGACTGGCACTCGTCGGGAATCACCACGTCGGTGCTGGGCGCTTTGAAGCGCGGATTGAACCCACGCGCGGGCGAGTTGGGCATCTATGTGTGCGGTGGACGAGGGCGGCATTCGCGCAACACCCCGGATGAACTGCGCGCAGTGGCCGACACCCACAGCCTGGATGGCGAAGCCCTGGTGCGAGCCAGCCGGCTCACGGCGAAGATCGACAACAACGCCATCGCGGACGGCTTTCAGATCTACCTGCACACGTTCGTCGTCACGGCGGCGGGAGAGTGGGCCGTAGTCCAACAGGGCATGAACGAGCGAAGCGGGCTGGCGCGCCGCTATCACTGGCATTCGCCGGCGGTTCGCGATTTCACCTCGCAGCCTCATACCGCGATTGTGGGCGAGCACCAGGGCACCATCATGAACCTGGTGGACACCCAGGCGGAGCCGGCGCAACGGGCGATGCTGGAGATTGTCCGCGAGCAGCCCGACGCAACTCTGGGAGAGTTGCGAAAACTGGTGGCTCCGGCGCACCACGATGTGCGCGCCGCGGACGTGGACCTGAAGCGCCTGGGCGCGGTGCTGGCCACCGCTTACGAGCGGGAGTTCCGGGATTTCGCTTCGCTTCTGCTGCTGGAGAACCTCGGCCCGCGCACGCTTCAAGCGCTCGCGCTGATTGCCGAAGTGGTTCACGGAACGGCGACGCGGTTCTCGGACCCGGCGCGATTCTCATTCGCGTTGGGAGGCAAGGACCGGCATCCATTTCCGGTGCCGCTCAAGACCTATGACGAATCCATCTCGGTACTGCGCCGGTCGCTGGACGCGGCCAAGGTGGGCGATACCGAGAAGCTCGGCGGATTTGCCCGGCTCGACCGCTTCGTGCGGGCGGTGGAGCAAAACTGCGCGACCGAAGTGGATTTCGCGGGGGTTGTGGCGCATGAGAACGCCATTTCACGGGAACTGGGCGGGAGAAGTGTGTTCGACGATCGAAAGCCGCGGCGCGGTGGGACGCCGGAGCCGCGGCAGATGACGTTATTTTGAGGTTAGGCGTTAAGATAAGACCGGTAGATCGCCGTCTCTGGACCGCCAGCCGTCACAAGTACAGGACGGGGACGGTACGTCCACTTGAACTGATGTAGACTCGGATTATGAAGCCAGCGCACCGTTTGACCGCGATCATTGAACGTGAGGACGACGGTTTCGTGGCGTTGTGCCCGGAGCTCGATATTGCGAGCGAGGGCGGATCGATTGAAGAAGCGCGAGTCAACCTGATCGAGGCGCTCACGCTGTTCTTCGAATCAGCCGCGCCTTCCGAAGTCGGCCGCCGCCTTCACGACGAGGTTTTTGTCACCCAGGTTGAGGTGCCGGTTGGGTAGACTCCGGGTTCTTTCGGGGTCGGAGGTTTGTCGGATTCTCGAACAGCACGGATTCGTCGCAGTCCGCCAGCAAGGCAGCCATCGGATCATGCAAAAGAGGATTGAGACAACGACAATCACCGTTCCTGTTCCTCTTCACGATCCGGTCCGACGCGGGACCCTGCGGAGCATCGTTCGGCAATCGGAGCTCCCGAGATCGTTATTTGAAACCGAAAACTAGGCAGACATTCCCGAGACCAAGTTGCGGTTTGGCGACAAACCAACCGAGTGCTTTCCGTGAGGGGTGTTCCACGGTAGTACCTGCGCCACTCTTCCGGCTACTCAAGCTCCGCAGTTCGACCCCGTTCCGGCGAGCGCAAGAACCTCGTTGCTGAATGAACTCCCGCACCGCGCCAAGCCGGCAGAACTGACTACATCTGGTGTGATGCAGTCACGAACACGGTGCAGTCTGACCGCCGTTGAGTCCGGACACATCGTGGCGGGCACAAGATCTTTCCGCTCCAGAAAGAAGCGGCATCGCAGTACCACCGTTCGGTTGAATGCCAGGTGGGGCTCGGGGCAGTACCAGCCGATGAACTCCTCGGTAGCATGTCCGTACGATTTTTAGGAACTCGGCGCCGCCAGCGAGTCCAGAACTGCATTCTTCGACTGCTCAAGGTCGGGCATGCTAGGTACTGTCTTGGGCTTCGAGAGCTTCGTCGCTTTATGTCGATGTGCCATAAGGGCGGCCTCCGCAGCCTTGGGTTCAGTGTGTCGTGGGGACCTGCCGATCAAGATGACACAGCCCGACTTCCGGACCCTTCGCGGGACCTGGTCACCTGCTGGCGCGATCATACCGCCGCGACGATTCTTGCGGACAGCTTAGCTTACGGATACGCTGTTGCATTATTATTGAGGTGGAGTTGATCGCACATATGGAAACATCTCAAGGCAAATCTCTCCCGGATCTTCGTTGGGTGCCGCTTGAAGGCACGTGGGAAAAAGACGGTGAGGATGCACTGGTTTATGTCGGCGGTGAATATGCCCCCCCAGTTTCACCGGCCACCTCGCCAGCCACGGTCGAGGAATCAAAGGAGCCAAGGCCAAAACTCGTATGGTTCGGGACAGCTCTCTTTGACCAACATTTCAAAGATGGCCGAATTAGGATGCAGGTCGAGTTTAGTAAAGTCGACCATCGATCCATAGCCGCGATCATGATTCAGTACGACCCTGGGACCAAGGACATGCTCGTTTTTGGCGTCTCGGGAGGGGGATTGAAATTCGAACCGGGAGTCTCAGGCTACTTCTTCAAGCTGATGCGATGGGCTTCGCCACGGGACCAGACTCAGAGCCAGCAAGGCGGTTCTGCGCCACCCAAAGTGTGGACTCCGCTTTTTGAAGTGGGTCTTGGCGTTAATCTTAGGGCCGATCGACCATATGACCTTGAGGTGCTTGTCCGTGGGGCCGTCGTCACCCTTTACGTGGACGGAGTTGAAATTGGAAAACACACCCTCGCCATTCCGTCCCTTCCCGGCAACCCCTGGGGCATTTTTTGCGGCAGTCATAGTAAGGTTCATTTCCGCAAAATCTCCTTCAACCAAGCCGTTCCGAAGGCTTTCGTTGTGATGCAGTTTGAACCGCCGGAGTACGAAGCGCTGTTTCAGGATGTCATCGAGCCTGTTTGCAGATCTGAGGGTCTCAAAGCATATCGCGCCGATTCCACTTACCTACCGGGCTTGGTGATCGAGGACATCAAAAGGCAAATTGCCGAATCTCGTGTCGTTATCGCGGAGATCACACCTTCCAACCCAAACGTCTATTACGAGGTTGGCTACGCGGACGCTCTTAACAAGCCTCTAATTCTAATCGCTGACCGGGAGGAAGGCCTGAAACCCTTTGATGTCCGGGCATACAGAACTATCTTTTATGAGAACAGCATCGGCGGCAAGAACAGAATAGAGAACGACCTCAGAGCGTATCTAAAAGGCATCATGGACAGATAACGCACGGCCCAGTCCGGGTCTGGAAAACTACTCTCCAATCAGAGAGCGTGCGAAAATGCTTGTCGAGAGGTTATTTGAACGCCCTTTGCCTGGTCCTGGGGTCCCCTCCGGTTACGGTGCCCTCGTCCTCCCGACCGCCGGATACGCTGGTCTCGTCGCGTCAAGAGGTTTCTACGCCCGCCGGCCGGGCGTCCGGGCGTGGCGCGCCAGATAGGTGGTCCACCAGAGCTCCTGGCCGGGGGCGTCGAAGACTTCGGCCCAATCTTTGCGGAACTCCTGGGCCTTGACGGCGGCGCGCTCTTCCAGGAAGTTCAGGACGCGGGCGCGTTGCGGCGAGGCGGAGCTCATGGATTTGGAGAGCAGCCGGCCGGCGGCGGCGCTGTCGTTCACCTCTCCCAGCGACTGTTGAATGCGGTGCAAGGCGGCCAGGCGCGTCTCCAGGCCGGGACCGTAGCACGGACGGAACAACTCGAGCGTGTAGCGCAGGCGCTTGGTGAGAAGCCGGACCCGGTGCAGCTTGACGGCAGACGGATCGGCGGCGAGCAGCGCGCGGACCCGCGCGAAATAACTGGCGGCGAGATGCGGAAGCTCGCGGCGGGCATTGGCGGGGGCGCCGGCTCGCTCATCCCACGCAACTTGATGCAGCTTGCTCATGCGCTCAGCTCCAGCCGGCTTCGCCACTTTCGTGAGAAACTCCGGCCCTTCCAGCGGCGGATTTCAAGGAGAAGCTCACGGCTCGTCTTGCGGCGCTCACCCGCCAGCCGCGTAGCGATGGCGGCGCGCGCGGAAATGCCGGCCTCGGCCAGCAGTTGGAGAGCGATATCGCGGTCGCGCACCCGGCCGGCAGCTTCCATCAGTTCCGCGAGTTGATGCCTGACCTTCTTCCACGAGTCGCCGGGGAAGAACGCGGCGAAGACGCGCAGGCAGCGGCTCAAGCGGCGGATGGCGACGCGCAGGTCGTGGATGGAATCGGCGTCGCCGTCGCGGGCGGTGCGGTTCAATTGGTAGGCGAGGCGCCGCAGCAGAATCGCAGTTTGCAATCGCGCGTAATCCCGCATAGTCAATCTCGCGCCCTGGTCACGGAAATCGTCCGGTTGTAGACTTGCTGGAAAACTTCGCCGGCGCGCTCGGCGCCCCATTGCGCCAGGTCGATATCGCCGCGGGAGCCGATCTGAAGCAGCACTTGGCCGTCGCGCAAGCGGCATTCCACATCGCGGACGCGCTGCTCGCGGCTGCGATCGAGGTTGTCGGCGATCCGCAGAATGGGGATCATCATCAGCAGCATACGCCTTTCTTCCGCCGAAAGCGACAGGTACGCCTGGTGCATCGGGTCGGGAAGGGACTTGCGGTGATAGCGGCACAGGCCCGCGATGAGGAGCCGCTCGCGCTCGGTGAAGCCGGCCATGTCGGAGTTGGCGACCACATAATAGGAATGCTTGTGGTGGCCGGTGTTGCTGACGAAATGTCCCACGTCGTGCAGGTAGGCGGCGGCTTCCAGGAGCTTGCCGCAGCCGGGCGGCATTTGGTGCAGGGGCTGGAGCGCGGTGAACAGCAGGTTGGAGATATTGGCGACCTTGCGGGCGTGGTCCACGGAGACGCCGTAGCGCCGGCCCATGTCCACCACCTCGCGGCGCTGATCGCGGCTGAGGCGGGAAAGCTCGGCGCCTACGTTGCGGACAGCCAGGTCGGCGATGATGCCATCGCGGACGCCGGCGCGGGAGTAGTAGACCGCCGGCAGGTGGAATTCCTGCAGGAACTCGAGTAGGACGGCCACGCCCGGAACGATGATCTCGGCGCGGCGCGGCCCGATGCCCGTGATTTTGCGCCGGCCGGCGAGATTTCGCTCCGCCAGCTTGAGGTAGAGTTTGCGCACTTGCGCGGCGGGGACGCGCAGGCGGTCGATCTGGTCGCGTTTCGAGCGCGGCACGCGGGCCACGGCGCTGGCCACGGCGGAAGCGGTGGCGGAGGTGGCGATGGCGCGGTCCCAGCCCGGGTGGCCGAGATGGCGCACGGCGGCATCCAGCTTGGTCTGAATGTACTCGCGCATCTGGTGCAATTGGAGCGGGGCGGGCGGGTCGTCCTTCAGAAAAATCTCGCGCAGCCGGACGGCCCCCAGCGGTTTGGAGAACGATTCCCGCAGGCGGCCGGCTTCGGCGGCGATGATCTCGGCGCTGCCGCCGCCGATATCGATGATGAGGACGCGCCGCGCCGGTTGCGGCCAGTTGCTCTCGACGCCGAGGTGAATCAGGCGCGCTTCTTCGCGGCCGGAGATGATCTCGACGGGCGCGCCCACGGCTTCCGACGCGCGCGCCAGAAAAGCCTTCTGGTTGCCGGTGTCGCGGATGGCGCTGGTGGCCACCGCGCGGACGCCCACCACGTCCAGCTTGCGGTAGATCCCAGCCATGCGAGCGAGCACGGCGCAAGTGGCTTTCAGGGCTTCTTCGCCGACCGAGCCGGTGCGGAAAACGCTCTCACCCAGGCGCGTGACTTCGCGTTCCGAGGCGAGCACGCGGGCCGGCTGTCCCGGCACGACTTCGGCGGCCTCCATGCGGATGGAGTTGCTGCCGATGTCGATGGCGGCGTAGCGGGGCATGATTCAATGCTAAAACATTGTGGAGCCCACGCCGCGGATCTGCCGCACGGCCTCTTCGATCAACTCATCGCGTCCCGCGCGAATGCCTTCGATGGTCGGGGTCACCACGATGTTGGGGACGATACCCACCCGCTGGGTCGGCCGTTTATCGGGATAGAACACGCCCAGCCCGCTGATATAGGAACTGTACCCGCCCGGCAGCAGAATCGTCGATACGTCTCCGTCGGCGCCGGCCGTTGTGCTCCCGATCACGATCGCGCCCGGCGCCGTGCGGAACGCCATGGTCGTGTACTCCGCCTGGCTCTGCGTCACTTCGTCGACCAGGATCACTACCATCCCGCTGTAGTGCGGCTGCTGCGGAGTCAGGCTCACCTTCGATCCCCACCGGATCGCGCCCGGATTAACTGGGTCCGTGTTGGTGAACCACGCGAAGTTCGCCGGGGAGGATACAAGAAGCTGCCCCAGAGTGAACGGCACGAAATCCGACGGATAGTTGCGGATATCGATGATGAGCCCCTTGGTCCCGTTCGCTGCCTGGATGTAACTGGCCGAATCGGCCGCGCGCACCGAGCTCAACTTCAGATAGGCGATATCGTCCGCCAGCTTCATGAACACGTCGCCCGGCAGATCGTGAACGGAGGTACGGCTGAAGTCCAGCGTTGTCGAGTCGACGCGCACGGATTTGACGCGGAATGTCGCCGGCCGGCGCGAGACCATGGGTATCGGGCCGCGCGGCGCGGCGCTACCGGGGCCGCGGAATACCACCACGTCCGCCGCTCCACACTGACCACGCGTGAGGTAGGTGCCCATATCGCGCAACCGTGCCGCCTCGTTGGAATCGGCATAGATCGGCCGCCATTGATCGACCAAGTCGCTCACCGCCACGCCGTCCAACTGGTCGATGACGTCTCCAGGCATCAGGCCCGATGCCGGACCCGCGCTCGGCGAGTTGTAGCGCAACACCAGCGCCTTCCCCTCGACGAATCGCACGTCCACCGGCAACTGGCACGGCCCGATCGGCGGCCGCGACGCGATTGAGCTCCACAGGTTGGCGTGTGTATCGTGAATCCGCGCGATGAACTGCATCAACTGCTGTTGGTAGTCCGTGGCTCCCGTCGACAGCCCGATTCGCGGGATGAACTCCGCCAGCACGCTGTTCCAGTAGCCGGGCTGGTTGGCCGGATCGTCCGACATGATGTCGCGGTTGGGATAGAAGTACTGCACCATGTTCCGGAAGCGGTAGAGAGCCAGCAGCCGGTAGCCGGCATCGGGGTACGGCCATTTCGAGTAGCTGAGCTCGTGATCGAACGACGGGTTGCCTTCGTCCACCACCAGCGACATGTAGAACTGCGACGGCCCCGGCGACCGGTTGCGGTAGATGTTCAGCAGCGTCTGGCTGAGATCGTGGCCCAGCAGCGATTCATCGGAAATCCAATCCAGGTCCGGCGCCAGGTAAAGGCCATTCGGGTCTAGTGTGGCGCAGTTGGCGCATTTCTGCACGGCCTCCAATCCGCCGATCCAGCTTGAGATGGCGGAGAGAGCCGAAGCGCTGTCGCCGGCCGCCAGCACCTGCGGCATCACGCGGAACAGATCGTAGTCCCAGTGGTGATTGCCCCCGGTCACCGCGGGGTGGTGGTACTTGAGGAACCCCCACGCCTTGGCCAGGGTCGCGAGGTTTTGCACCTGCACATCCGTGAGCGCCGTGAAGCCGATCTTCGATCCGTTATCGAACTCGTGATCGGTGTCCAGCGGGGTCACTACCCGGTTGCCCGCCTGCGCCACCGGCACGGTGTCCGCCAGTAACTGCAAGTCGTCGACCCACGCCAGGCCAGTGCCCATGAGGAAGAAGCCGAAAACCAGCTTCGTTCCCTCAGTCAGTTCGGGCACGGAGATCGAATACTGCGTCCAGTTCTGCGTGCCGCTTACGTTCAGGCCCTGCGTGGTAGCGAACGCCAGGGAGACGGTAGTGTCGCTGTCCTCGCGCAGCCAGATGGCGGCGGCGCCGTTCACATTCTCGGTCCGGACCCAGCCGCTCCAGACCACGTTCTTGGCCGCGAAATCCAGCGGAATCGAGAGGGTGATGGTGGTGAAGGCCCCCGCGCTCGATGTATCGCGATCGATGCGCAGCGAGTTCTTTCCGCTGTGCGCTACCTGCCCATCGACGACGGCCCCGGCCCCGGCGGACCACCCCGGCGGCGGCGCCCCAGGCGTGCCGTTTTCAAATCCCAAGTAACTGGCGATGTTAAACCGTGTGATCTGCGCCGCACCCGGCCACGCCAGCGCAAGACCGAGCAATAACAGTCGCTTGCGTATCATGCCTAAGGCCTCCGGCCTGCGGAAGACGATCAAACTGAATCGGTACTTCCGCACCTCAAACTCATATTATTTTACGCCGAGCCGCGTCCCGTGGCGCTACCGGATCGCACGCTCCTGCAGGAATTGACTGGCGTTCTCTTTGGTCACCAGGACCGGGGTGATGACAGCCTGTTTGTCCACCGGCTGGCCTTTGGCGGCTTGGATGGCTTCTTCCACTGCCTTCCGGCCCATCACTTCGGGAAGACCCGCCATGTCGCCACCTTCGGACGCGTCGAAAACGGATCTCGGGAGTCGCGGCAACATCCCGCAGGCAAGCGACGGCCTCGGACTACAATGGTGGGGATGGAACATTCTCAGGTGGTAGACTCGGCGGAACTCGTCGCCTATCAAGCGGGTAGTGTGGTCAGCCGGCAGGTACTCGGCAAGCCTACGGGCACCGTCACGCTGTTTGCCTTCGACGCGGGCCAGGGATTGAGCGAACATACCGCGCCGTTCGACGCGCTCGTTTCGATCCTCGATGGAGTGGCTGAAGTGAGGATCGCCGGCCAGCCCTTTCAGCTTGCGAAGGGAGAGATGATCCTCATGCCCGCCAACCAGCCCCATGCGCTCAGCGCCATCGAGCGGTTCAAGATGATGTTGATCATGATTCGGAGTTAGCGGATGAAAACCGCATCGGATCTCCTGCGCCAGGAGCATCGACAGATTGAAACCCATCTCGACGGCCTTCGCGATGCGTTGGTGAGCCTCCCGGCGCCGCGGGTAGCTGAGGTCCGGCATCATTTCCAGGCCATTCGAACTCTCGCCGCGCTGCACTTTCGGAAGGAAGAAGAGATCTTCTATCCCAGCGTGCGCGGACTCGATCCGGAGCTTCTGGCGGAGATGGACGAACAACACGAAGAATCGCGTCAAGCCGAGCGCGACCTGGAAGCCTTGCTCGCCGGTTTGCCCGAGGCTCCCAGTGAACGCGACCTGACCGAACTGCATCGTCTCGGCCTGATGCTCGACGACATCGTGCAAACCCACATCCTTGCCGAAGAAGATCGACTCCTGCCGTGGGCCGACCGGACGCTCCGCGTCGAGGAGCAGCACGCGCTAGCCGTCAGAATGGATCGCCTGCAAAGTTAGCGAACGCCGCATGGAATGGTCTACGCAGATCGAGAAGCTGAAAGGCCGGCCGCCGGAGACTCCCGATGTGACGGCGGCGAGAGAGAATAGTCTGTCCCGCTTGCTGATCGTGTACATCACGACAGGACTGGTGTTCCTGCTAGTTCCCGGCACCTTCCTGGGAGTATGGAATCTGTTCGCGATCAGCAACCAACGAGCGCCGGGATCGGTTTCCGACGCCTGGGTGCAGGCACACGGCCACGCCCAAATCTTCGGTTGGATCGGCACGTTCATCCTGGGCATCGGTTTCCATTCCATCCCCAAGTTGCGCCGGCTGAACCGCTTGGCGTTGTGGGCACCCTGGAGCTCCTGGGCGTTGTGGACTTCTGGCGTGGCGCTTCGCTGGCTGACCGGCGTCTACCAATGGCAGTGGCGGACTATGCTGCCGGTTTCGGCAGGGCTCGAGCTGTCCGCCTTCCTGATTTTCTTCCGCATCGTTTCCGCCCACCGGCCCCAAGACTCCGGAAAGACGGAGTCCGGCAAACTGGAAGAATGGGTCTTCGCCGTGATCGCGGGTTGTGTCGGCCTCTTGCTCACGATGGTCGTCAACCTCGGCGCTACGCTATTCCTGGCCTTTCGCGGCGCGTCGCCCGATCTGCCTTCCGATTTCAATCAGCGCTTTCTCGTGCTTCAAACCTGGGGATTCCTGGTCCCGTTTGTCTGGGGCTTCAGCGCCAGATGGCTGCCGGTGTTTTTGGGATTGCCGCCGGTGCGTGGGCGCCTGCTGCTGGCGGCGGTGACCGTTAACTCCGCTGGCGTCATCGTAGCCTTGGCAGGTTGGCCGATTGCGGCAGTGCTGTTATTGCTCGGAGGAACGATCGCGGCCACGGGCGCACTCCGGCTTTTTGAGCGGCCGCGGCGTGCCGCCAAGACCAAGGGCGTACACACGAGCTTTCCTGTTTTCGTCCGCCTGGCCTACGTATGGCTGGCAGTTGCAACTGCCCTGGGGATTTGGGCCGCGCTGGCTGCGAATGCCCGTGGCATCTCGGGCGCCTCGCGCCACGCGCTGACGGTCGGCTTCCTGGCCACGATGGTTTTCTCGGTGGGCCAGCGTGTCCTGCCGGCCTTCGGCGGAATGCGACTGCTGTTCAGCACCAAGCTAATGTTCCTGGCGTCGCTGCTGCTCACCATTGGATGTTTGCTTCGCGTCAGTTCCGAAGTCCTGGCGTATCGGGATATCGTCCGCGCCGCGTGGACGTGGCTGCCGGTTTCGGCAGTATGCGAGATGACCGCGGTCACACTTTTTGCAGTGAACTTGATGGTGACATTCGCGCGCCCCCGCCAAGTCGAACCGGTATAGAACGAGAGGATGACTATGCCTGTTGCGATTGCTTGGGAAGAAGCATGCCAAAGGAAGATCCGGCGCCGCTGGTAATGACGATTGGCCATTCCACGCACACGCTCGGGGAATTCATCCGCCTGCTCCAGGCACACGGGGCAACCTGGGTAGTGGATGTGCGCACGGTGCCGCGTTCCCGGCATAATCCGCAGTTCAACAAGGCTTGCTTGCCCCGATCGTTGCGGAAAGCCGGCTCGGAATATGTTCACGCGCCGGGGCTCGGCGGTCTGCGTCATGCGATTCGCGACTCGGCCAACGTGGGCTGGCGAAACGCCTCCTTTCGAGGTTACGCCGATTACATGCAAACGCCCGAGTTTGCGCGGAGCCTCGAAGAATTGATCCGCTTGGCGAGCCAAGGCCAAATCGTCTTGATGTGCGCTGAAGCGGTGCCGTGGCGCTGTCATCGTTCGCTGATCGCAGATGCCTTGCTGGTTCGTGGAATTCGCACCGAGGACATCATGAGTGCAACTCGCCGTCAGGTTCATACTCTCACGCCCTTTGCCAAAGTTCGGGGCACCGCGATCACCTATCCGGCCGACACAACGGTACGCGCTCGCGAATCCGATTCACCACGAGGCGCTGTTTAACCGACAAACCCACCGGCGGCAAAGGGGGTGCCCCCTGGGCCCGGCGCTACTGCAGGAACTGACTGGCGTTCTCTTTGGTCACCAGCACCGGGGTGATGATGGCTTGTTTGTCCACCGGCTGGCCTTTGGCGGCTTTGATGGCTTCTTCCACCGCCTTCCGGCCCATCACTTCGGGAAGACCGGCCATGTCGCCCGACAGGCGGCCCGCTACAACCGCGCGGACGGCCTCTCGGGTGGCGTCGAAACCGACTATCTGCACTTTCCCGGTGAGGTTGTGCGCGGCGATGGCCTCCACTGCGCCGAGCGCCATCTGGTCATTGGTGGCGAAGACGGCTTTCAAATCCGGGTACGCGGTCAGCAGGTTCTCCATCACCGTCATGCCGAGCGCACGCTCGCTATTGGCGGGCTGCACGGCGACGCACTCGATTCCCGGCGCGCCCGCAATCGCCTCGCGAAAGCCGGCCAGGCGCTCCTCGTGCGTGGCAATGCCCAGGATTCCGCGAATCACCGCAACCTTGCCCTTGCCACCCAGTAGCTTGACGATATACTCCCCGGCGATTCGACCTCCCACGCGGTTGTCGGCGCCGATGTAGCTCAGCTTGGCGGGCCAGTTCACGTCGGTGTCGACGATCAGGACCGGAATGCCCGCGGCCTTCGCCTTGTCGAGCACCGGCAGGATCTCGGAGACTCCGGCGGGCGCCACCGCCAGCGCGGAGACGCCTCGTGTGATCTGGTCTTCGAGGATCCCGACCTGCTGATCGATGTTGACCTCGCGCTCGGGCGCCAGCACCACCAGCTTTACGCCCGGAGCGGCGCGCGCGGCCTCCTCGGCGCCGGACTTCACGCGCTGCCACCACTCGCTGTCGAGCGCTTTGGTGACGAGCGCGATCTCGATAGTCTTGCCTTTTCCGGCGCGGCCACAGGACGACGCTGTGACAAACGCGACGGCGATCAGGAGTAAGCAGGTTGTTCGATTCATGGAAGATAGTTGCGGGCTGTTTCGGTGAAAGATTGGACCTGGTCGGTTTCCCACTGGCTGCTGCGTTCGAGTTCGCGCGCGCACAGGTGAGCCACCGCGGGAGCCATCTCGATGGCGGCCCTGGCGTTCAGGAACAAAGCTCGTGTGCGGCGCGCCAGAACATCTTCCAGGGTGCGCGCCATTTCGTGACGCACCGCCCAGACGACCTCCGCGCCGGTGTAGGGGAGCGCGGGGTGGAGTGGTTCGGCCAGCCCCAACGACTGCACGCCCGGGGCGTCGGAGCCGTAGACGCTCAAGTGGCCGAACTTGTCGGAACCGGGATGGAAGCCGTGCACGTTGAGATGGCGGGTGACGCACGGCTTCTCGGGCAGGCGCGCCAGAGTGGCCGCCTGGTTGACGCAATCTTCCGCCATGTGGCGATAGGTGGTCCACTTGCCGCCGCAGATGGTCACTAACCCGCTGTTTTCGATGCGGATGGTGTGATCGCGCGAAAGGGCCGCGGTATTGCCGGAATCGCCCGAGCGCACCAGCGGGCGAATCCCCGCGAAGACACTGAGAACATCGCCGCGGACCGGCTTCTTGGCGAGATAAAGCGACGCGGTACTGAGGATGAATTCAATCTCCTGCTCCAAGGCGACGGGTTCGAGCGTGGCCGCTGGAATGGGAGTGTCGGTGGTGCCGACCAGCGTATGGCCATGCCAGGGTATGGCGAACATCACCCGCCCATCGCTGGTGTGGGGGACCATGATGGCGCTGTCGCCAGACAGGAACGAAGCATCGAACACCAGATGAATTCCCTGGCTGGGAGCAATCATCGGCTGGACCGAGGGATCGGCCTTGCGGCGCAGGTCGTCGCAAAAGGGGCCGGTGGCATTGACGACCACCTTCCCCTGGGCGTGAAATTCCTCGCCGGTTTCCATATCGCGGACTACAACGCCGTCGACGAAGCCCTCGCCATCCCTGGTCACGTCGGTGACCGGCGCGTAATTCAGCAGGACCGCGCCCTGCTCGTAAGCGGTCGCCACCAAGTTGATGAGCAAGCGGGAGTCGTCGAACTGGCCATCGAAGTAGATGACTCCGCCGCGGAGCCCTTCGGTGTTGAGAGTAGGCAGCCGCTCGAGGGTCTCTTCCTTGGAGAGGATGCGCGAGGCCCCGAAGCCGTACTTCCCGGCGAGCAGATTGTAGAGCTTGAGACCGATGCCGTAGAACGGAGCTTCCCACCAGTCGTAGTTGGGAACCACGAAGCCCAGGTTGCGAACCAGGTGGGGCGCGTTTTGAAGGAGCAGGCCGCGCTCCTTGAGGGCTTCCATGACGAGCGAGACGTTGCCTTGTTCCAGGTAACGCACGCCGCCATGCACCAACTTGGTGCTGCGGCTGGAGGTGCCTTTGCCGAAATCGCTCTGCTCGAGCAGGAGCACGTCGTAACCGCGGGTGGCGCCATCAATGGCCACACCGGCGCCGGTGGCGCCTCCACCAACGACAATCATGTCCCACGGCCCCGCGTGCGCGCGGAGGCGCTGGTACATCTCGGATCTGGTCATAGATTCAGAGTGCCGGGGTGCCCTCTGGGCCCCCCGGCGAGCTGTTGTCAGAAAATCAGCTTCAGAGCGAACTGTATCTGCCGCGACGGATACGTGGAGCGAACGGTCCCGAAAGCCGCACTGGTGGTTTGGGTGTTCGGTATGCCGAAATTCGTGTGATTGAGGATGTTAAAGAACTCCGATCGGAATTGCAACTGGGCCTTTTCGAGGATACGGAAGTTCTTGTCGGCCGAAAAGTCCCACTGATCGAAGTTGGGAGCGCGGAACGAATTTCGGCCGACATTGCCGTACGGCGCGCTGGCGGGCGGCGTGCTGAACGTGTACCCGGCGAAGTAAGTGTTCAGCATGGCGGAGCGGCTCTGACTGACGGCGCTGCCGGTTACATTGGGGCGCAGGAACGGCTGGCCGCGATAATCGTTGGAAAGGGAGCTGACAATGTTGGCCCCAGTGGGGCCGTAGGTCACGTCGAGCGGCTGGCCGGTGTGAGCCGTGTTGATGCTGTTGATTTCCCACCCGCCCACAAACGCATCGGCTATGGGATTCATGCTGGAGCCGAATTGGCGGCCCTTGCCGAAGGGAAGCTGATAGACCACGGTGGTGACGTTATTCAGCTTCACATCAAAGCTGGAAAGTCCTTTTTCGGCGGCCAGGTTGCGAATGTTTTGCGGATTGGCCTGGTAGTAGCCCGCGAAATACTCGAGCGCCTGCTCGGAATCGCCCATGCCCTTCCCCCAGGTGAAGGAGTTCAGGACGTACAAGCCTTTCGAGAAATGGTGCTCAATGCGGGCCGAGAGACCGTCGTAGTGGTTGTTGCCCCCCGGATAGAGCCACGTGATGGGCCCGAAAGTCGGTATCGGCACGCGCGCCGTGACTCCCAAGCTTTGGCCCGGCTGGTTGGGAGCCGCCTGATTGTAATCGGCAATGATGGGGAGCCGCGTACTGTGGTTTCCGTTGTAGGCCACCTCGAGTACCGTGTTCTTGGGGAGTTGCCGCTGCACTGAGAAGAACCAGTTCTGTATGCGCGGCCATTTGCTGTCCGGCGGGGTGTAGACCACGTTGGAAAGGGCCGGATTGAAGGCCGCGGGGCTGGCGATGTTGGTGCTAAAGCTGTTCGGCGTGGTGAGGAAGGTGGCCGGCACTGGGCCGCCCGGGGGGATGGTCTGGCTGAAGACGCCGAACAGTGCCTGAGGAGCATTGATTCCCTCCTGGGCGCTTCCGGGCCGGTTGAAGAACGTGTAGCTGATCCCATATCCGGCGCGGGCCACGGTCTTGGAGTCGATGCTGTATGCCAGACCAAGCCGCGGCCCGAAGTCTTTGTTGTCGGGGTGGACCAGGCCGCGATTAAACAGGCTTCCGCTGGTGGCTTTGATCATAGAGTTGGTGGTGGGGTCGAAATTCGAGTAGTTGTTATCGCGCTCATAGAGCGGGGACGCGAACTCCCACCGCAGCCCGGCGTTTAGCGTAAGCTTCGCGCTTACTCGAAAGTCGTCCTGAAAGTACATCGAGTGCACGAATTGCCGCAGATTGATGACCGAATAGCTCCCCAGGTTAACCTGGTTGGGAGTGCCGAACATGAAATCCGCGAGGCTATAGCTGGTGGAGTCGGCCGCGACCGTGCAGGTGGAAGGCTGGCCCAGTTGCGCACAGGTGGGCTTGCTGAACGCCCCGCTGTACGTATCCTGGCCATAAATCGGATTGGTGTCCAGGATTTCGGTGCGGATGTTCAGGTATTGGTAACCCACTTTGATAGAATGTCGGCCCAGGGTTTTCGAGTAATTCAGTTCCGGGTCCCAGGAAGTAGGATTCTGGAACTGCGGATTGCTGGTCTGGCGGCCCATGGCAGTGAGTCCAGTGATGGTCTGCGTGTCGATTCCGCCGGTGATACTGGGCGTGGTCGGCAGGCCTTGAAAACCGCCGAACATGGCATTCATGCTCGGGCCGCCCAAAAACGGCGGCACCTTGCCGCCCAGCATATGGGAGAAACCCAGGCGAGCCTGGACCAGAGAGGTGGGCGTGACGGTCCAGGTGTAGCCCGCCGAGGCGTTCTGATCGACGACGTGAATGTAGCCGTTGCCATCCCCGCCGGAGGGCCCGGTGAGGTCGGGTGCGTAATACTGCAAGTCCTTGCGCTGGCTGAAACGCAGGAACGCGGTCATGCGATCGTTAATCTGGCCGTCGATCTTAGCGTCGAATTTGTCGCCGTAATCTTTGATGAGCAGCAGCGCCTCGTCGTTGTTGGAGCGTCCGGGGCCATTGGTCGGCGGCAGCCCGGCTAAGACCGTGGCGGCGAACGGATTCAACTGCGCAACGGGGATTTGCGTGTTGGCGGGATAAACCACGCCGGTCAGCGGGTTGACCACCGACACGGGGAGGATGCCCTGGCGATCCGTCATGCTGGGGATGGAGTCGAAATTGAGATAGCGCTGCAATTGGCGGTAGCCTTCGTAATCCGCGAAGAAGAACAGCTTGTTCTTGACGATCGGTCCGGCGATTGTCGCTCCGAACTGGTTGCGTTGCAAGGTGGGCTTCACGAAGACGGCGGGGCTGAACAGAAAACCGGTGGCGTTCAATGACGTGTTGCGCAGAAATTCGTAGGCCGTGCCGTGAAACGCGTTCGTCCCGGACTTCATGACCGCGTTCACCACCGCGCCGCCCACGCGCCCATATTCCGCGCTGTAGTTGCTGGTGATCACCTTGAATTCGGCGATGGCATCCGGCGACAACTGCACCAACTGGGCGGAATAGCCCTGGTTGCTGGTCCCATAGGCATTGTTATCCAGGCCGTCCAGCAGAAAATTGTTATACGTGCTGCGCATGCCGTTCACGTTGAAGGCGCCTTCCCGCGGCGTACCGGTGGCCGAGAAGGAGACGGCGATCGGAGACTTGACGGCGTTGGTGGATAGCAGCGCCAGGTCCGCATAATTGCGGCCGTTAAGCGGAAGCTCGACCACCGCCGACGAGTTGAACACCTGCCCGTGTTCGCTGGAGTCGGTTTGGAGCGCGGTGGCCGCGCCCGTAACTTCGACGGTTTGGGTGATGGCGCCCACGGCCATCGCGAGGTCCACGCGCTGGCGGGCGTTTACGCTGACTGCCACGTCCGTGGCCGTGGCCTTGGAGAAGCCCTCGTGCTCCACGGCAATCGAATAGCGGCCCACCCTGACGTTGAAGAAGTCGTAGTTGCCATTATCGTCGGTGGTGGTCTTGGCCTGAATTCCGGTGTCCATGTTGGTAAGCGTGACGTTGGCTTTGGGGACGGCAGCCCCCGAGGCATCGCGCACCGTGCCCAGAACCTCGGCGGTGTCGAACTGCCCGTAGAGCAAGCCTGCGATCAGGAAACACCCGATCAACAGCGTGATTTTCGAGAATTTGTTCATAGTCTAACCTCCTGGTCTCCTCTCAAGAATAATAGTCAATTGTCTCAGTCGAATGTGTGCGCGCGTTTACAGCGCGGTTACCAATGGGTGACAACGGCGCTATCATGCGGCGCCTCCCTTAGGAGCCGCGACTCCCGACACGTCGAGCGGGCGCGTTTCGGCAGCCCGCGGTTTCAGGTTCCACGTCCAGGAAAGCAAGAGAATACCCAGTAGCGTGGATGCCAGAATACCATAGAATGCGGCATCCCATCCGTAGCGCTCGGCGAGGGTGCCGATACCCTTGCCCTGCGCCATGCGGCCGAGATAGCCAAAAAGTCCGATGAATCCCGCGGCGGTGCCGATGGCCTTCTTCGAAGTGAAATCGAGGCCCATGACCGGCAGCAGCATCACCGGGGGATAAATGAAGAATCCGATAATCCCGAAGAGCGTCAGATCCAGCCACAGCATTCCCGGCGGCGCATACAGAATACCGCCGAATGCCAGAAAAACGGGAACCATGCAAATTACGCTGATCATGCCGCGGCGTCCCCCGGCCTTGTCGGACAACCACCCCATCAGGACGGTGCTGAACATGCCTCCCAACTCGTAGATCGCGGTGCTGAATCCACCCTGTTCGAGGCTGGCGTGCTTGACCTCTTTCAGATACGTCGGACCCCAATCGAGCATGCTGTAACGAGTGAGGTACACAAAGAAATTCGCCGCCGCGAACAGCCAGAGATAACGATTGCGCAGGATGTAGTTTACCACCAGTTCGCGGGTGCCCAGTTCCGCTTCGCGGTCGCGTCCCCCTTGTTCGGGGTATTCGTTGCGGTACTCTTCGATGGGCGGCAGACCGACGGATTGCGGCGTATCCCGGAGCCTCGCAACCAGGTAAACGGCGCACAGCACCGCCAGAACTCCGGGCACATAAAAGGCCGACCGCCACCCCATCCACGCGGTGCTGTAGGCGGCGATGAGGCCGGTCAGGCCACCGCCGACATTGACGGAGAGGTTCCAGAAAGCGAATACCGTTCCGCGCTCGCGCACGCTGTACCAATGCCCCAGGGAGCGTCCGCACGGCGCCCACCCCATGCCCTGCGCCACGCCGTTCAGGGTCCAAAGCGTGAGGTGCACGGAATAAGTGCTGGCGGCGCCGAACAGAAAGTTGCACATCGCCGTTAACAGCAACCCCGCGGGCATGAAATAGCGCGGATTGCTGCGGTCCGACCAAGCCCCCAAGACGAACTTTCCGATGCCGTAAGAGATGGCGGTCATGGCCAGCATGTCGCCGATCTGACCCTTGGAGTAGTGCAAGGCTTGGCCCATCTCCTTGGACACCACAGGCAAGTTATTGCGTACAAAGTAGAAAGTTGCGTAGCCGATGAAGGTGGATTCGAGAATCCGCCAGCGGAACTTTGGATATAGCCGCCGAACCTGCTCGGGAGGGAGCATGCTCACGTGTGCAGCCGGCCGAAAAAGCCTACTGAGGCGGTTCATTCAACTCCCACTATGTCTGCTCAATATATGACACTCGGACGACAACGTCAACAACTTGTTTGTGGTGTTGCGATGGCCGCCCTATACTGAACCTAATGGTGCGAACATTGCTGCACTGCGTCATCCTTGCTTTTTTTGGCGCCATCCCCCTGCTGTCTCAAGCTGCCAGCCAGCCCAGGATTCTGGTGCACGGCCACCGCGGCGCGCGAGCCAGGAGACCGGAAAACACCATTCCCGCTTTCCAGTACGCCATCGGGCAGGGTGTGGACGCTCTCGAGATGGACATGGCGGTCACCAAGGACAATGTGATCGTCATCTCGCATGACCCGATTCTGCATCCTCCGGTTTGCAGCGGCCCGAAGGAGAGCTCGGTGATCCACGAGCTGACCCTCGCGGAAGTGCGCCAGTGGGACTGCGGCAAGGTTCAGAATCCGCGGTTCCCGACACAGATGGCCATACCGGGCACGCGGATGCCCACGCTGGACGACGTTTTCCAGTTGGCTCCCACCGGGAAGTTCGACTACAACATCGAGACCAAGAGCTTTGCGGACAAGCCGGAGTACACGCCGATACCGGAGGAGTTCGTCAAGCTGGTGCTGGCGAAGATCCGCAAGTACAAGCTGGACCAGCGGATCATTCTGCAATCCTTCGATTTCCGGACGCTGGTGGCCATGCGGAGACTGGCGCCGAAGATTCGGTTGTCGGCGCTGACGGAGAAGGACCCGCGCGACTTCGCCGCCATCACAGCGGAAGCCGGAAAGGCCGAGATCGTCTCGCCCGAATTCCACCTGGTGACTCCCGCCAAGGTGGCGGCGGCGCACGCGGCGGGCCTTCAGGTGGTGCCGTGGACCGCCGACACGCCAGAGGATTGGGAGATGCTCATCCAGGCCAAGGTGGACGCCATTATTTCGGACGATCCAGCCGAGCTGATCGCCTACCTGAAAAAGCGTGGTGTGAGGTGACGGCCACCACTACTTGGCGAGATCGGCGTCCTGGATGTCGTATTTCGTCTTCAGGGACTTGATCGCCTCTCCCACAACGTCAGCCGGGCTGCTGTATCCCTCCAACATCGCATTCAGTTTGGGGATGCCGCCCGGATAGGCGTCTCCCTTATAGTCCCGGCTCAGCCGCAGGTCCAGGAAACCGGGGGCGGAATCGTCCAGCAGCGCCCGCGTCTCCTGGAGGAGCCTCTGGCGTTTGGTGAGCTGAGTGATCAGGTTGACGCGGATACTCTGCGGGTACTCGTGCTTGATCGACTCATCGTAGACCGCCTGACGCACCGCGCCCACCTGCGTGCTGATGAACGCCGCGGATTTGGCCAGGTCTTTGGCTACGGCCGCATTCTGATTTAATTGGTCGCCGCGGCCGGCGCCGTTCTCCATGATGGACCCGCACCAGGAGCGGGCGCTCGCCAGAAGGTCTTTCTCCATGGCATTGGCACTGGCAAAATCGGCGCTCTTTTGTTGGAGAGTCCTGCACAACCTGACGGCCTCGGTCCGCTCTTCCTTGCCGCATCCGGAGAAGAGCGCGACGGCCGCCAACAACCAGCAATAACGGAGTTTCACGGAAGTCACGTCCTTTTAATCCGACTCTGCCCCAACTATAAGCCCTTTCGCGCGCGGTGTCTATCCGGCGGCGGCCGCAATTGCAGGGTGATATGCTACTGCTCCAGGGTCGCCATGTCCGCCAACCTCAGCCCGGAATACCTGGCGGCGGAGGAAGAGCACCGGTCGGCCGGGACCGTTGCCGAAAAGATCGCCGCGCTCGAGAAGATGCTCGCCACCCTGCCCAAACACAAGGGCACGGAGAAGATGCAGGCCGACATCAAGCGGCGGCTCTCGCAGGCGCGCAAGGAATCGCAGAAGAAGGGCGCCAGCCACGCGCTGCCATTCTATTTCGTGACGCGCGAAGGCGCCGGCCAGGTGGCGCTTGTGGGACCGGCCAACTCCGGCAAGTCGAGCCTGGTGCGCGCGCTCACCCATGCGCTCCCGGAGGTGGCCGAATACCCCTTTACCACGCGGCTGCCCATGCCCGGCATGATGGCATTCGAGAATGTCCAGATCCAGCTTGTGGATCTGCCGCCCATCTCCACGGACTTCACCGAACCCTGGCTGCCGCAGGCGATCCGCAACGCCAACGCCAGCGTGCTGGTGGTGGACGTGAACGACGCCGGCAGCCTGGAGGAAATGGAATTAATCGAGACCAGCCTTCGAGACTGGCGTCTCCCGTTGCCAGGTCTGCTGATTGGCAACAAGATCGACCAACCGGGCGGGGAGGGCAACTTCGCGGCGCTCGCGGAGATCTACCGGGACCGCTACGCTTCGGTGGCCGTCTCAGCCGCGGCGGGCCACGGCCTGGACGGCTTCACCCGCGCGGTCTTCGACCTGCTGGAACTGGTGCGGGTCTACACCAAAGTACCCGGGCGCAAAGCGAACCTCTCGGCCCCCTATGTTTTGAAACGCGGGGCGACGGTGCTGGACGCCGCCCGCCACGTCCACAAAGATTTCGCCGAACACCTGAAGTTTGCGCGGCTGTTTCGCACGGATGGAGAGCACGATGGGCTGATGGTGGAACGGCAGCATGTGGTCCAGGACGAAGACATCCTGGAGTTCCACATATAGGCTGCCGGCTGCCTCAGCGTGACGCCCGCAGCACCGTGCACACGCTGGCGCAGATGGGACCGCCGATGTTGAACGTGGCGGCCAGCTTGGGGTCCTTCACCTGCAATTCGGAAGGCGCTCTTCCCAGCAACTGAAGCGCGGACCAGCCAATCATCGCGATGCCGGTGGCTCCGATGGGGTGGCCCTTGGCGATCAGGCCGCCCGAGGTGTTGATGCCGCATTCCCCGTCCGGGCGGGCTTTGCCGCCCACCCAGTATTGCGCCCCTCGGCCCGGCTCGGCTTTGCCGATGACTTCCGTGCCGATCGCGCCCATCACGCTGAAACAATCGTGCACCTCGGCGACGTTCACGTCCTCGGGCTTGGCGCCCGCCATCTCGTAAGCGGTGCGCATGGCCCGGTACGCGCCGGCGGGGCGGAGCACGTCGCGGCCGGCCTTGCGGATGGGATCGGTGGCCTGGCCCCATCCGGCGATCTCGACGCACTCCGATTTCGGAATCCCCAATTTCGCCAGCCCTTCCCCGGTGGCCAGGATCAAAGACGCGTACCCGTCGCTGATCTGGGAGCAGTCGTACGTCTTGAGCGGCAAGCCATCCACCACGTAGCGGTTGATGCCGTCAATATTGACCGCCTGGTCGAGCGTGATCCGCACCTTGCTCATCTGCGCCCAGGGGTTGAACCGGGCGTTGGCGTACTCCTGGACCGGAATGTGCGCCAGGTCTCTTTCCGTGATGCCGTACTCGTCCATGTAGGCCTGCATGATCTCGGCGAAGATATGCGGGAAGACGAAGACCTTTCCTTCGCGCTCGCCGGGATGAGAGAAGTGGCCGAGCACCTTGCCGATGAGCTTGCCGTCCACCTTGCCCTCGGCGTCGCGCATCTTCTCGAAGCCCACGGCGATTCCGGTGTCGCCCATGCCAAGCTGAAGCTTATAAATCACCGACAGCACGGCTTGGCCGCCGGAGGCGCAGGCGTTCTCGACGGCCTCGATGGGCTTGCCCTCGAGGCCCGGGGTCATGGCCATCAGGCCAGCCAGTAGCCCCTGCTCGTTGAGCGAGAAATTGCAGGCCGCGCCCACGCTGCCCACGTCCAGAGCGGAGGCCGGAGCGCCGATCTGGCGGCAGGCGCCCTGAATTGCGTTGTCCAGGATTTCGGCCACCGTCATGCCCATCAGCTTGCCGAACTTGGACTGATGGTAAGCGGCGATGTAGATGGGCTTCATGACTACGTTCCCGTGACGGCCCCGCCATCCACGCTCAGCACGGCGCCGCTCACGAACGAGGCCGCGTCCGACGCCAGCCAGAGGTACGCGTTGGCGATGTCCTCCGGCTCGCCCATGCGGCCCAGGGGCGTGTGGCTCACCAGGCCCTGCAAGACCTTCTCGGGCACCTGCCGGATCATGTCGGTGGCGATGAAGCCGGGCGCCACGGCGTTCACCCGGATGTGGTATCTGCCCAGCTCGCGCGCCCAAACGCGCGTCATTCCGATGACGCCCGCCTTGGCGGCGACGTAGTTCGTCTGGCCGAAATGGCCGTAGAGTCCCACCACGCTGGAGGCGCTGAGGATGACGCCACCGCCGCCCTGGATCATGCGCGGGACCACGGCGCGCGTGCACGTGAACACGCCCTTCAGGTTGACGGCCATCACGGAATCGAATTGCTCGTCGCTCATGACCGCCGCTAGCGCGCCATCTTTATACTTCGCCAGTTGTCCGTCGCGGAGGATGCCGGCGTTGTTGACCAGCACATGGATCGCTCCCCAGCGGGTAAAGACCTCCTCGACGGCAGCTTCGACGGACGCGCCGTTGGTGACATCCACCTTCTGAAATACGCCGCCCTCTTCCGCCAGCGTGTCCTTGACGTCCCACGAGGCGACGCGGCACCCTTCCTGGGCGAAGCGGCGCGCGGTGGTCTTGCCGATCCCGGCGGCCGCCCCGGTGACGATGACGACTTTGTTCCGCAATCCTGTTTCGATCATGTTACCTAGACATACAGGCCCATCCGCTCTTTCACCAGCCGGACGGTGCCGTTGGCGATGGGGGCCACGCGTTCGGCGCCCTCGCGCAGAACGCCGTCGAGGTAACCGGGATCGGAAACGATCTGGCGGTAGCGCTGCTGGAAAGGCTCGAGGTGCGAGATCATCATATCGGCCACCTGCTTCTTCAAGTCGCCATAGCGCGTGCCGTTGAAGCGCTGCTTCATGTCGTCGTCGCCGGCGCCGGAGAAGGCCTGGTAGATCGCCAGCAGGTTGAGGATGCCGGGGCCGGCGGTTTCGTATTCCACCGCGGGTTTGGAGTCGGTGGTGGCGCGCATGATGGTCTTGCGAATCTTGTCGGGCGGGTCGAGCAGCGCCACGGCATGGTTGGCCGCGGTTTCCGACTTGCTCATTTTTTGCGTGGGATCGTCCAGCCCCATGATGCGCGCGCCCACGGCGGGCAGGCTGGTTCCGGGTACCACGAAAGTTTCGCCGTAGAGCGAGTTGAAGCGCTGCGCGACGTCGCGGGTGAGCTCGAGGTGCTGCGCCTGGTCCTCGCCGACGGGAACGATGCCGGCCTGGTANNTGCGTCATGCGCTCCAGCCAGCCGACCGGCGTGACGCAGGTGAGCATCCAGGCCAGCTCGGCGTGCGCCGGGACGGAGGATTGCACCATGATGGAGCAGACTTTGGGATCGATGCCTGCCGCCAGGTAGAGCGCGGCGATCTCCCGGATCTTTTCGCGAAGCTCGGCGGGCGCCTGGTAAAGCGTGACCGCGTGCAGGTCGACGATGCAGAAAATACACTCGTAATCGTGCTGGATTCGCACCCAGTTCTTGAGCGCGCCCAGATAATTTCCGATGTGCAGATTTCCGGACGGCTGCATGCCGGAAAAGACTCGTGTTTTCATGGTAAGGGAATGGGAGTAAATTCTATCGTAAGCAATTTCGAAGCGACCGTGGAAAAGTTGGTCTACGGCGGCGATGGCCTGGCTCGCGTGGAGGGGCGCGTGGTGTTGGCGCCTTTCGTGTTGCCGGGCGAGCGCATTCGCGTTCAGAAATGGCGCGAGCAGCCGGGGCTGGTGCGGGCGCACACGCTCGAAGTGCTGGAACCGGCACCGGAGCGCGTGGCCGCGCCGTGCCCGGTTTTCGGCCGTTGCGGCGGCTGCCATTACCAGCACGCGCCGTACGAATATCAGCTCGCCGTCAAGCCCGCCATCCTGGCGGACCAGTTGCGGCGGCTGGGGAAGATGGAACCGCCGGAGCGGATTGCGACGGCCGCCGCCGAGCCCTGGGGTTACCGCAACCGCGCGCAGCTCCATATCGACGGCCGGCACATCGGGTACCGCGAGGCCGGTTCGCACAACCTATGTGAGATTGGCCATTGTCCCATCGCTTCACCCAAGATCAACGACGCCATCCGCGCGCTGGCCGGTATGCTTCGCGATTCGCGGTGGCCGAGGTTCGTGCGATCGCTCGAGATCTTCACCGACGAGCGGCAGGTGCAGTTGAACGTGCTGGCGGCGGACCAGCCGGTAGCGAGGCGGTTCTTCGACTGGTGCGCGGAGGAGATTCCGGGGCTGGTCGAGGGCGCGCTGGATTACCAGGGACGGTTCCGGGTGAGCCGCAATTCGTTCTTCCAGGTGAACCGATTCCTGCTGGATCGCTTGGTGGAGGTGGCGCTGGAAGGCGCGGAAGGCGATGCCGCGCTCGATTTGTACGCGGGTGTAGGGCTATTTTCGCTGGCGCTGGCGCGGGGCTTCAAAGAGGTGACGGCGGTGGAGTCGGGCTCGGCTGCGGTGCGGGATCTCGAGTTCAACGCCGAGCGCGCGGGGCTTGCGAACCTGCGGGCAGAGCGACAGACGGCGGAGGAGTATCTACAGAAACTTGAGCGCGCGCCGGATTTCGTGCTGCTCGATCCGCCGCGCGCCGGGCTTGGCAAGGCCGTGGTGCGGCGATTGGCCGAGCTGCGCCCGCGCCAGGTCGCGATTGTCTCGTGCGACCCGGCGACCCTGGCGCGCGACCTGGCGGGGCTGGCGGCGGCCGGGTATCGCGTGGAAAAGATGACGCTGGTGGACCTGTTTCCGCAGACGTTTCATCTGGAAACGGTAGTGCGGCTGGGGGTGAGTAACCCGGACCACTAAGGAGCGATCGCAGAGAAGACACTGCCTGGTCCTTAGGTATACTCCTGTAACCACAAGCCTTCGACTGGGCCACCGGCAAGGTCATCGTCCCGACCTCCAACGGCACGCCCGACCTGACCGCGCAGCCGTTCACGCCGGCCGGGACATTCTGCGCAACGGCCGGCTGGTCCAATTCGATACGTCGCTGTTCAAGAACTTCAAGCTGACCGAGTCCAAGAGCTTCGAGTTCCGCGCGCCAGTATACAACCTGACCAACACGCCGAGCTTCAATACGCCCAATGCGAACGCGAATCTCGCTACGGGATGGCAGGTAACCTCGACGCGAAATCAGCCGCGGTTGTTCGAGTTCGACCTGAAATTCAGTTACTAGGAATGTCTTTCGAGGGGGACTATGCTGAAGGTACGGCGCCGCCAACTCTGACAACATCCGCACCGGCGCCGGGAGGAAAAGCGAAATGATGCGCAGGGACAAGAGAGACGGTCAACCTCAGAAGACGCTGGCGGCCGTGGGACGGCGCGGATTTGTCCGGGCGGCCCTCGGCGGCACGGTCGCGGGCGTCTGCGGAGCGGCCCAGGCTGTTATGCCGGGTTCGCAGGCGGGACCGCGGGCCTACCGAGAGACGCTGAGCACGCCGGTCGTGGAGCGCCATCGGGTGGTGGTGGCCGGCGGCGGGCCCAGCGGTGTAATCGCGGCGGTGGCGGCGGTGCGCAGCGGCGCGGATACGCTGCTGATCGAGCGGTACGCCTTCCTGGGAGGGAACGGCGTGGCGGGCCTGATGACCTGCTACAACGGCTTCCGCAACCAGCGCGCGCCGGAAGCGTTGCAGACCGTGAAGGGCATTCCGGCCGAGTACATCGCCGAACTGGTGCGCTTGGGCGGCGTGGCCGACATCGACAACTACGAAAGGCAGTTCCACCACGACGTCGCCAAGGGCGATATCCCCTATACCGTGGGCTTCGATCCGGAAGCGGCCAAAGTTGCACAACTCAACATCCTGAAGAGGGAAGGCGTGAAGCTGCGGCTGCACAGTTGGGTTGCCGCGCCCATGCTCGATGGCAACCGCGTGACGGGCGTGATCGTGGAATCCAAGTCGGGTCGGCAGGCCATCGCCGCCGATATCGTGGTCGACTGCACGGGCGATGGCGACGTCGCGGCGGGTGCCGGCGCGCCGTTCATGGGCCCAGACGAAAGCGGCAAGACGGACCGCATGCAGATGACCCTGATGTACCGGCTCGGCGGTCTGCCGTCGAGCGTTCAGGGGCCGTTTGAGGGGATCCGCATCAAGGATCGGGTCACCCGGTGGGGACCAACGGCTAATGGCAACGCCTTGGACGTCAACGTTCTGACCAAGGCCGAGATCGATACGCGTCTGAAGCTCTGGGACTTGGTTCAGGAGATGCGGAAACAGCCTGGAATGGAGTCGCTCTACCTGCTCCAGAGCCCCACGGGAATCGGCGTCAGGGAGACGCGACGGATTTTGGGCGAGTACGTGGTCACTACCGAAGACGCCATTAAGGGCCGGCGTTTCCCGGACGCGATCGCGATCAGCTCGAACCCGATGCCCGGCTACCACGGGAAGCGGTACTTCTTCGCACACGAAGGCTTTGACATTCCGTATCGCGCGCTGGTTCCGAAGAAGATCGATGGCCTGGTGCTTTCGGGGCGCTGCATTTCGTGCGAGCAGGGACCCTTCCAGTCCGCGCGTTCGATGGTGCCCGCGATGGCCATCGGCCATGCGTCTGGATGCGCTGCCGCACTGGCGGCGAAAGACGGCGTGCAGCCGCGGCAAGTGAATGTGAAAGCGCTGCGAGCTCTGCTGGTGCGGCAGAAAGCTGAGATCCGGCTCTAGCCGGTTGCGATTCAATCTTGAGTTCGGGAGATAGCCGATGAAACTCACCCGTAGAGCGCTTTCCGCCGGCCTGTTAGCGCCGTTTGCATTCGCCGCTCCGGAAGCTGCCGCTCAGCAGCGCCCGGATACCCCCGCCAGGAGGCGTGCAACCAAAGTGTTCAAGGAGGTCGCCGCCAGTCTCTATGCCTGGGACCTGGTGGACCAAGGCTGCGAGCCGATTATGGAGACGCTGAAGGAAACGGCGCAGGCCAACAGCTTGTACCTGGTCGCCCTCATGCACCACGAGAAGCGTCCGCTGACGGACTTCTATTTTCCGCATAATTCCCGGAAGACCTATTTTCCCGAGGACAGCCGGGTCTACTGGTTTCCTCATTCCGATTGCTACCGCGATTCCAAAATCAAGCCGCTGGTCTCGGACCGGGACGAGTTCAAGAGGACCGACTGGCTCGACTTGCTGGTGAAGGCGGCCCGCAAGGGCGGCTGGAAGACGGGCGCGGAGGTCTCGCACACCGTGCTCGACGAGCAGCGCGCCGCCGGCGAGTTCGTCTCCGTGGTGCAGCGCGATATTTACGGCAGGCCGGCCGGGCAATTGATCTGCCCGAACAACCCGATGGCCATGGCCTACCTGCTGGCGCTCTTCACGGACCTGGTGAAGAACTATGACCTGGATTTCGTCCAGACCTGTCTTCGCCCGTTCTCAGCCGGCCAGTCGGATGAAGGGCGGGGGAGACCCATGGAGCGGGTGCTCCAGACCGTGATCGGCACCTGCTTCTGCGATAGCTGCGTTGCCGCGGCAAAGGCCGAGGGATTCGACCTGAAGGCCGCGCAGAAGGCCATGTTGCCGCTGGCAGGCGCGCTCTCCCGAGCGGGGCACGACCTGGCCGCCGGCCACTTGCTGCAACTGCTGCGGGCTTCCAACACTTCGGCCGAGGCCATTCTCCTGCGGCATCCCGAAATCTTCGATTTCCTGAAATTCCGCTGCGCCTCGATGACCAGGATGTTCAGCCGCGTGCACGACGCCGTGCGCGGCATCAATCCCAAAATCGACGTGCGGCTCAACGCATTTATCTACGATTTCTGGGAACTCTCGGGCATCGAGTTCTCGGCGCTGGCGCCGCACCTGGGCTCCATTCGCTCGAGCAACTACGACGAGCAGGAAGGGCGCATGGACTACATGGAGCACAAGCGCCAGTTCCTCCTGGCCGTGCGGGCCGCGGCGGGGGACGACATCCTGTTCCTTTCCGCGATCGGCATCCGGCCCAAAGCCACGCCGGAACTGGTGCGGAAAGGGGTGCTGATCAGTTCGGAGTGCGGGGCCGATGGCCTGTCGCTCGGCCACTACGATGGCGCGCCGCTTCGCCTGCTGGAAGCCATCGGCGATGGCTTGCGCGAAGCAGACGTGAGAGTGGGGTAGGTCGAAGAGACGGAAAGGCGAAAAGAGGACAGGAGCATTCCCGGCTATGCCGGCGGGAAATGCGTCTGTTCGGTTTATGGAGACGAACTTCATGCCGCCGGCGCGGAGGATAACCTCATCGCCTTCGTCACGGCCAGCGGCATGCACGTTCCGATGAATGCCGCGGACCTGGACCGCAAGCTCGGCCAGGAGATCACGCGGCGGTTTCGCTCGATTGCGCACGATGCCGGCGATTCCCGGATGCTGGCCTTCCACAGCGTAAGCGATCTGGGCACGCCGATCTGGATCAACCGCGGCCGAAGAACGATTTCCATGTGAACGTCATCGTCGGCGGAATGACCACGCTTCCAAAAGTGGATGCATGAGAGGAGCAGGTGCCTGGACGAATCCGGCACGGGCTGGCTCGTTGCGAATACTCGACGGGCGAAGTTCTCACTCTCACGTCGCGCGCCCCTACCCCAGCACCACCTTCAGCGTAACCGCGTGATCGCTGGGCTTCTCCTCGGGCATCTCGACCTTCAGACCGGCTTCGTCCTGCGTCCACTTCAGCTTGCCCTTGTACCCCAGCAGTTCCACGTCGCGGATCTTGCCAACCTCCAGTTTTCCCTTGGCCGCCAGCGACGCAACCACCGCTTGCTTCCCCGGCTGGCCCATCAGGAGTGCTAGCCGCCGATGCAAGTGTCGGTCTGCCAGGCGTTGGGCGCAATGGCGTCCGCCAGGCCAAGCTCGAAATCCAGCAGGCACGTGCCTTCGGCGCAGTCCTCTCTCAGCTTGCTGTTGTAGACCGCTTCCACTGTCGTCCCACGAAAACTGGGCCGGATAATCTTTGGGCAGGTCGTGATAGAGGTCGAACTTCTCGCCCTTGAAGGTGGGAATCACATCCTTAAACCCTACCTTGGACTGATGGCCGAAGTGCTCCTGGTGCCACTTGTATGCGGGGCCGCCTTCGATGTACATCCTGCGGGCGTACCAGTCGCCCTGCTCGGGCGCCGATTGCGGCCTGCTGCGCGGCCGCGCGCGTGGCGGCGGGGATGGCGCCCGCCAAAAGTCCCATGGCGCTTCGCCTGGTGAGGTACACGATCCCCATCTTACGGCTACGGCAGCGTTTCCCTCAACACCTTCTCGCTCTGCTTGGCGCGAAACTGCCGCAGCCGCTCGCGCAGTTCCGGACGGCTGTTGGCCAGAATGGCGATCGCCAGCAGCGCCGCGTTGCGCGCGCCCGCCCCTCCGATGCCCAGGGCGCCCACCGGAATCCCCGCGGGCATCTGGACCGTGGAAAGCAGCGAATCCAACCCCTTGAGCGATGCGCTCTCCATGGGAACGCCCAGCACCGGCAAGAGCGTGTGGGCGGCGCACACGCCGGCCAAATGCGCGGCCCCGCCCGCCGCCGCAATCACCACCTCGATGCCGCGCGATTCCGCCTGGCCCGCATACTCCGCGGTCTCGGCGGGCGTGCGGTGCGCCGAGAGCACGCGGCACTCGTGGGCAACCCCGAATTCCTCGAGCAGCTCGGCGGCCTGGCGCATAGTCTTCCAGTCCGACTTGCTGCCCATGATCACCGCGACCAGTGGCATAGCGGAATACCCACGATAATAGGAACGCTCCCCGCCCCGCAACCGGTAGCCAGTGTCTCTTACCGCCCCAACTGAAATTCCACCGTAATCGTGGTCGCCACTTCCACCGGCTGTCCGTTCAGCAGCGTGGGCTGGTACTTCCACTGCCGCACGGCATCCAGCGCGGCCTTGGCCAGCCGGGGGTCCACATCCGCATTGATTGCTTCCAGGTTGAGCAGTTCTCCGGTCATGGAAATGACGGCCCGCATGACCACCGCACCCTGTATGCCGAGTTGCTGAAGGTCCGCGGGGTACTCCGGTCTGGCCATCTTGATGAGCTTGGTGGCCTGCACGTTACCGCCCACCCTGATCCGCTGCGGCGTGCCTGTCATCGGCGCGATCGCCGCGGGCTTCTGCCCCTTGACCACCACCGTTTCCGAAACCTGGCCAATATCGAGCGTGGCATCCACCCGCGCCGCTTTCCCGGCCTCCACCACCGTGTTCGCTTTGAACATCGCGAAACCCGCCGCGCGGAATTCCAGAGCGTAATGTCCCGGCGGGATGGCCGCGAAGCTGTACTCGCCGGCAGCGTTGGCGCGCGTCACCTCCTGGTTGGTCCCGTCCAGGTTCTTGGCGGTCACCTGGCAATTGGGGACGCGCGCGTGGCTGGCGTCTTCCACCACGCCCACCAGAGATCCGCGCTCGGCTTGCGCCTGCGCCGTAATGGCAACCACCGGCAGCAGCACCGCCACCGCTACGGACGCGATGGCGATCGCCGCCCGCCGGCTCAGCGGGTGCCGGCTGCGCGTTCGGTCCAGCAAGGCGCGCACGCGCGACTCCAGGTCCGACGCTTCGGCCATGGCGGGAGCGTCCTCCCAGCGCGTTCGCGTGGCGGCTATCGTGCGCACCAGGTCCATCAGGTGGCCGGCATAATCCGGTGCGGCCACGCCGCGGCTCAGCACCGCGTCGTCGCAGGCCCGCTCGCGCTCTTTGCGAAGCTGCCGCGCGGCCATCCAGGCGAGCGGATGAAACCAGTAGAGGCAGCAAGCCGCTTGCGCGATGGCTTGCGCCAGCAGATCCAAGCGCTCGACGTGCACCAGCTCGTGAAGCAGCACCGTGCGCAGCCGCGCCGGCGGCACCACCACCGCCGCCAGCGCCGCCGTCCACACAAAATTCCGCACCGCCGCCGAGGCCCGGCGCAACCCCGCCACCGCGGCAAAAGCCGCCGCCAGAATGATGCTTCCTCTCCAGGCGCTCTGCGCCAGCAACTCCACCCACGTCATGACCTGACTCCTTCCTTTTTAGCCTCTTCGATCAGGCTTGAAATGCGCTCCAGGTCTTGCTCCGAGAGATTGGCGGCCGAAACATCCAGCAGCGCCGCCACGGCCTGCTCCACCGAGCCTTCAAAGAAGGTCGAAAGCATGTGGCGCAGCGCCGAGCGCCGCGCCGTCTCGCGCGCCACCGTCGGCAGGTATACGTAACGCAGCGATTGCTCTTCGTGCCGAACGTGGCCCTTCTCCTCGAGCACGCGCAGTTTGGCGCGCACGGCCGAGTAGCTGGGAGGGTCCGGCAAGGCCTCATGGATTTCGGAAGCGCTGGCGCGGCCCCGCTGGTAGAGAATGTCCATGATCTGGCGCTCGCGGCGGCTTAGATTGCGATGTCCATCTTTCCTCATGGCGATATGCTGCAAAAGCAGCAACCTGTTGCAAAAATAGCATTGACGCGCCGGGCTGTCAAGTTCTTTTTGCGGCTACAATGAAACTTGCCCGCCATGCCAAAAACCTTCGCGCGGTACGCCTGGGCCGTGCTGGCCTACAACCTCGGAGTCGTATTGTGGGGCGCATTCGTGCGGGCCACCGGCTCGGGGGCGGGTTGCGGTAACCATTGGCCGCTGTGCAATGGAACCGTGACGCTGGGCCCAGGGGGCGCCTCCGCGAGCGCCGCCACCATCATCGAATTTACGCACCGGGTCACCAGCGGGATCGACCTGGCGCTGGTGGCGCTGCTTGTCGTCTGGGCGTTTCGCCGGTTTCCGCGCCAACATCCGGTGCGGCTCGGCGCTACCCTTTCGGCCTTGTTCCTGGCGATCGAAGCGCTTGTCGGCGCGGCGCTGGTGCTGCTCGAACACGTAGCCAAAAACGCCTCCGTTTCGCGGGCCTACTCGCTTTCCACGCATCTCATCAATACCCTGACGCTGCTGGCCTGCCTGGCGCTCACCGCGTGGTGGAGCACGGAGAGGCCTGCGCCCAAGCGTGTAACCAGCGCTTCCCGCTCGCGCCGCGGGGCCGTCTGGATGGCGGGCGTAAGCCTGGCCTCGGTTGTAGTGCTGGGGGTGAGCGGGGCCATCGCCGCGCTGGGCGACACGCTCTTCCCCGCCTCGTCGCTGGCGGCGGGACTGGCCCAGGATCTGGACCCGGCGGCTAACATCTTTCTGCGACTGCGCCTCTTTCACCCCCTGATCGCGGCCGCTGTGGGCGCGTGGCTGCTGTTTTACGCCGTCTCCAGCGCCTCGCGCCGTCCGGATGTGAGCGGCCGGGCCTGGAACCTGGTGGCTCTGTTGGGAGCTCAAATTGTGGCCGGGGTGGTGAATCTGCTGCTGCTGGCGCCGGTATGGATGCAGATCGTCCACCTCTTGCTGGCCGACCTGCTGTGGATCGCGCTGGTGCTGCTCTGCGCCTCGATGCTGGCGGCAGGCGAGCAACCATAAAGTTCCAGCCCCGCGCTGCCGCCCGCGGCCGCACCGGCGCCAGGCGATCTCATGCGCGCGGCGGCCGTGCTATAGATACTTCGCCAGCCAGTCCAGCACTTCGCCCGCAGCCGCCTGGCGAGTGGCGTCTATGAACGGAAACATGCGGATCGCTTCTTCGGCCGCCTGTTCGATCTCTGCCGCCGGCCCGCGCAGGATGTCCTTGTGAATCGCTGCCGCGAACTCCTCGCCGTAGCCCGTCGACCCGGTGTAGTTGGTCATCAACAGCACGTATCCCGGCGGCAGCACGAGCAGGCTCTGGATGCGCCGGCCGGTTTTCGACGTGAACCAAAATTCGCGGGGCGGCTGCCAGTCGATCTGCGCAATCCGTTCTTTGTTGAAATCGGTCAGGAAGCGGTTCTCGCCGGTCCTGGCTTCGCGCGTCCCCGGCGGAATGTGCTACTTTGAGCCACGGGAAGTCTACCATGCAAAGGCGAAGTTTTCTTAAAGCAATCCCGGCGGCGGCGATGCTGCCGGCGGTCCAATCGGCGCCGCGGATGAAGATCGCGGACATCCGGGTGGTCGCGCTGAAGACCATCCGGGAAACCGGCACCATGGAGGCGGCCTGGAACCCGGGTACCCGGACCACCCACCGGATAGGCGGCGGTTCCTTCACCGAGATCCGGACAGACCAGGGGCTGACAGGGATCGGGCCAGGCATGGAGGCCGCGTCCGTGCCCGGCGCCAAAGCCCAATTGATGGGCAAGGATCCCTTCGACATCGAACAGTGCGCCGGCCCGCTGCGGTACTACCTGGGAGCCAGCTCGCGCGCGGTCTCGAGTCTCGAGATCGCCCTCTGGGATCTCATCGGCAAAGCGGCCCAACAGCCGCTCTACAAGCTCTGGGGGGCGGCCAAGGAACGCGTGCCCGCGTATGCCAGCATGATTCAGTTGTCGACGCCCGAAGAAAGGGTGCGGATGGCTGTCGAACTCAAGGCCCAGGGTTGGAAAGCTATCAAGCTGCGGCTGCATTACCAGACCATGAAGGAAGATATCGGGCTGGTCGAGGCGGTCAGGAAGGCGGTTGGCGAGGACATGGGGATCATGACGGACGCCAACCAGGCGCAATCCGCGGGCACGTGGCAGCCCGGAGTGCAGTGGGATTTCCGCCGGGCCGCCGAGACCGCGCGCGAGTTGCAGCGCCTCCAGGCGCTGTGGCTCGAGGAGCCGTTGTGCCGCTACGATTTCGACGGACTGGCCGAACTGAACCGGCTGGTCGATATCCCCATCGCCGGAGGAGAGAACAATCACGGAGTACACGAGTACCGCTGGATGCTGGAGAGAGGTGTTTTCGACATCCTCCAGCCGGACGTGATGGTGGCGGACGGAGTCACGGGACTCCGCCAGATCGCGGGGCTGGCAGCGGCGTTCAACCGGCGGATTATTCCGCATCACGGCGGCGGGAACCTGGGGACGATTGCCCAACTCCACGCGATCGCCTGCTGGCCGCACGCACCCTGGATTGAGCTGCTGCACGACCCGCCGACGGCCGCATATACCAACGGCTTCGCCATCATGGAAGACCCGCCGCTAGTGGACAAAGAAGGGTATGTGAACCTGCCGCAGGGGCCGGGATTGGGTGTTGCGATCAAGAAAGAGCTCATCGTGTAGAAGCTGCCGGGACGGCGAATCGCCGGGCCGAGATCACTCCCCCACCGGATGTTATGATGCGGGTCTATGCGCGACGTGAACATAGGGATAGTGGGTCTGGGCAACATCGGTTCGGGCACGCTGAAAATTCTGGCGGAGAACGCCGATCAGATCGCACTTAAGCTCGGGTTTCATCTGCGGGTCGGGGCCGTCTGCGACCTGTTGATCGATTCCAAGCAGATTCCCGAATCGCTGGGACCGGTTTTCAAGACCAACGACTGGCGGCGGTTGATCGAACATCCGGGCCTGGATATCGTGGTCGAACTGGTCGGCGGCACAACCGTCGCCGCCGAGGTCGTCAATGCCGCCATCGCGGCGAAGAAGTCGGTAGTCACCGCCAATAAGGAATTGATGGCGTTGAGCGGCCCTGAAATCTGGGAGCGCGCCATCCAAGCCGGAACCAACGTCGCCATGGAGGCCAGCGTGGCGGGCGGGATTCCCATTCACACCGTGCTGCGGGAAGGCATCTCCGGCGACCGCGTGGTGGCGCTCTACGGTATCCTTAACGGCACCAGCAACTACATCCTCACCGAGATGGAGCAGCACGGCTCGCCGCTCGAAACGGTGCTCGCCGAGGCCCAGCGGCTGGGATACGCCGAGGCCAATCCAAGCAACGATATCGATGGCTTCGACGCGCGCTCGAAGCTGGCCATTCTCTCCGCGCTGGCCTTCGGCGAGAAGATCACGCCGGGGGACATTTTCACCGAAGGGATTCGCCGCCTCTCGCCCATGGATTTCCAGTACGCCCACCGCCTCGGCCACACCATTCGATTGCTGTGCGCGGCGCGCCAGACGCCCGAGGGGTTGATCCTGTCGGTGCGTCCGGCCCTGATTCCGCAGACCGCCATTCTGGCGAGCGTGCGCAGCTCCTACAACGCCATCTGGGTGCGGGGGACCTACGGCGAGGACACGTTCTACTACGGCCGCGGCGCCGGTCCCAGACCCACCGGCGTGGCCGTGGTGAGCGACCTGATGAGGGTGGCGCGCGAGATTCTGAGCGGCAGCCCCACGCGCGTCTCGCCGTTCGCGCACCAGCGCCTGGGCCAATACAAGCCCATCCCCGTGACGCTCCAGACCCGTTCCTACTACGTGCGGTTCCGCGTCCGCGACCAGCCGGGCATCATCGCGGCGCTATCGGGCATCCTGGCCGCGAAACACATCGGCATCGAGGCCGTGCTCCAACTGCCGCACGAGAACAAGCTGGACCTGCCGTTCGTGATCACGCTCGAACCCACCACCGAGGAATCCGTGCGCCAAGCCGCCGCGGAGATGTCCCAGCTCGACTTCCTGTTGGAACCGCCGTTGGTGTTGCCGATGGAGCCGCCTCTGTAGAGGGGCCTACTGGCCGTGGCCACCCGCAGCCGGGACGATGCCCAGGTTGGCCTGCGCGCCCGCTTGGATGAGCATGCCTTCCGTGGCCGCCTGAAGGAAGGTGAATCCCGGGCGGCTCTTCCAGGCCTGCGGACCACCCAGCCTGATGCCGGCCTTCAGGGTGACATCGTGGATTCGCGTGACCAGCGCTTCATACTCCGGCTCGCCCTGCTTATGTCCGGAAAAGTTCCCCAGGTCGCCGCTGGCGGCGAAGATCACATCGATGCCCGGGACGGCGGCTATCTTCTCCGCGTTAGCGACGCCGATGGGCGTCTCAATCATGATCACCACCACCATATTGTCGTTGACGGTCTGGCGGTAGTCCTGTCCATATAGTCCCTTATACTGGCCACCGCCCACGCTACGGCGTCCCTGGGGCGGATACCGGGCCCACTTGACCGCTGCCTGGGCCTTCTCCACCGTGTCGACGGTGGGAACGATGATGCCCAAAGCCCCGATGTCGGTGGCCTTCTGGATATCGCTTTCGGTGGCGTCCGGCACGCGAATAAACGGCACCGCCGGGGCTCCCCTGCCGGCCCATATCAGTTTGGCCGCTTCCTCATATGTCAGCGTGCTGTGCTGCATCTCGATCCAGGTGAAATCGTACCCGGCGGTTGCCACGGCGTAATAGAGGTCCGTGTCCGGCGACTCGATGGTCCCGCCGAAGATTTGCTTACCGGCCATCAATTTCTGCTTGGCGGTATTGTAGATGTGCACCGGCGCGGCAGCCGGCTCCTGTTGCGCTCGGGTCACCAATGCAATCGTCAGGCACAGCATCGCGCAAACTACGGCGCCGGTGACAATTCGTTTGATACTCATTAGACTTCTCCTCTTCTAGGATTCCAACACGGCCATTCTGGTGTGAGCCGGCCACAGTGTCAAGTTCGGCGTTCTAAAATCGGAGTTAGGCAGGAGGTGCCGTGGGAAAGGTGTCCCGGGAGTTTCAGGTTTTTGTCAAGCCGGCCGGGGCCGTCTGCAATCTGGATTGCCAATACTGCTATTACCGGGACAAGCGGAGCCTCTATCCGGATACCGCCGTGTTCCGAATGCCGGAAAGCCTGCTGGAAGAATACATCGTCCAGCACATCGAGGCCGCAACTGGGCCGGAGATCGACTTCTCATGGCATGGAGGAGAGCCCACCACTCTGGGCGTGGACTTCTTCCGCAAGGCCGTCGAGCTTCAGCGCAAGCACAGGCCCGCCGGCTGGCGCATTCGGAACGGCATCCAGACCAATGGCGTCCTGCTGGACGAAGAATGGTGCCGCTTTCTGGCGGCGGAGGATTTCAGGGCCGGTCTCAGCCTCGACGGCCCGGCGGAACTGCACGACACGTACCGCGTGACCAGGGGCGGCCAACCGACTCACCAGCAGGCCATGCGCGGATACCACCTGCTGCGCCAGCATGAGGTCCCCACCGACATCGTGTGCGTAGTGCACAACCTGAACGTCCGGTATCCGCTCACCGTCTACCGGTTCTTCCGGGAAATCGGCTGCCGGTATCTGGGCTTTCTTCCGGTTGTGGAGAGCGCGCCGGAGACCCCGGAAGGCGTCGGCCCGTATACGCCGCCGGCGGAGGCCTATGGAGCCTTTCTGTGCAAGATCTTCGATGAATGGATCGAGCGGGATGTCGGCCGGATGGCGGTGCAAACTTTCGAGGAGGCTGCCAGACCGGCCCTCGGGCTGGAGCACTCGCTGTGCGTGTTCCGCGAAACCTGCGGCCAGATCCCGGTGGTCGAACACAATGGCGACTTCTTCCCGTGCGATCACTTCGTCGACCGCGAACACCGCTGGGGCAACATCCGCGAGACGCCTCTCGGCGAACTGCTGGACAGCCCGGCGCAACGGGGTTTCGGCGAGGCCAAGCGGGACGGGCTGCCGCGTTACTGCCGCGACTGCGAAACACTGGCCATGTGCCATGGCGGATGNNTGCGCGGGATTGAAGCGCTTCTTCCTGCACAGCCGGGCGCCGCTGGCAAGAATGGCGGCCCGGGAGCGGGAGCGGGAGCAGGCGCCCGGGCCGCGGGCCGCGCCAGGCAAGGTGGGCCGCAACGATCCCTGCCCGTGTGGTAGCGGCCTGAAATTCAAGAAGTGCGGCGCGGCCAGGTAGTGTTGCAGGCCTGAAACATTTTTTTGTCTTGCGCTTTCGGGACAAACCGTTCGAAAATAATGGCACAGGAGCACATCGGATATGCAGACAGTTTCAAGAAGGCGGTTTCTGGAAGGAAGCGCAACGGGCGTGGCCGCAACCGGCTTGGGCGTGTCCTCCCTTGGCGCGCAGGATTGGGCGCGCGAGGCCGTGGACAAATCGCCGCGGCGCCGCGAGTGGGTCACGGTGAAGCACGATAGCCGGTCCGTCGAATCGTTTGTGGCCTACCCGCAGTTGCCGGGCAAGGCGCCCGCCATGGTTGTCATCCACGAGATTTTCGGAATGACCGACTGGGTGGAGAGCGTCACCGATGAGTTTGCGGCGGCGGGCTATGTAGCCATCGCTCCCGACCTGTTGTCGGGCATGGGTCCGAACGGCGGACGCACCAAGGATCTTCCGGCCGACGGCGTTGGGGCGGCCATCGGCAAGCTGCCGCCCGACCAGATCACGGCGGATCTCAACGCCGTGGCCGACTATATCAAGAAGCTTCCCGCCTGCAACGGGAAAGTTTGCGTGGTGGGCTTCTCGTGGGGCGGCGGACAATCGTTCCGCTTCGCGACCAACCGCAGGGATCTGTCGGCGGCATTCGTGTTCTACGGCAGCGGCCCGGCGCCGGAGGCCATCCCCAATATCCAGGCTCCAGTCTACGGTTTCTACGGGGGGGCCGATGCGCGCGTCAACGCCGGCGTTCCGGCCACCCAGGCACAGATGAAAGCGGCGGGCAAGTTCTTCGAGGTAGCAACTTACGAAGGCGCCGCCCACGGGTTCATGCGGGCCGGAGCGCAGCCGGATGCGACGGAAGCCAATAAGAAGGCGCGCGCCGAGGCATGGGTCAAGTTGAAGGCGATCAAAGACAAATCCAAGTAAGCGCGAATGGCCGGCCCCGGCCGCGCCTTTATATATCGATTGCCACCACTTCGTGCAGCGCAATGGGCGGCGTGGTGGTCTCGATCCATGCTCCGCTTTGCCGCCACTGTGCCTTGGCTTCGCCGACCAGGAAGCGGACGCTGCGCGCTTTGGCGCCGTCGGGTAGCTTCACGCGTACCTTCTGGGGGCCAATCGGCAGAATCTCGCGGAGCGGTCCTTTCATCATCATCGGGTTGGAGAGGTTGACGAGGTGAACCGTAATGGAGGACTGCTGCTTCCACAGCGCCACATCGAGCACGCCTGGCCCTTCGACCCGAAGCGGCTGCTCCTCGTTGGCGGCCCAGCGGACGGCATTGGCCAGAACAATCCCGTGATCCTGGCACATGATTTCCCAGAACGTCCGGTCGATGTCCCACGGAAAGTANNGGTGTCGCGCACGTACACCTCCTCCATGGGCAGATCGGGGTAGGTGGGCACCGTCATGAGGGGCGCACGCAAGCCCGGCGCCGTGCGAATCTCGACGCGCTTGACACCGTGGATCATGCGGCCCGCGTCCTCGAGCCCCGCCAGCAGTGGATGGGAATGGTCTTCGAGGTTCAGATAGGCGTTCTGCTGGCGCTCGATCACGTTGCCGGCAAAGGAGGCGCCGAACAGGCCGGCGAGGCCGAAATCGTCGCGGCGCCGGCCGCGCTCGTCGTAGAGCGAGGTCTCGTGGGTGGCAACCAGCCCGCCGCCCTTTTCGACGAAAGACTGCAACTGTGCGCACTGCGCATCGGACAGGTTGGCGACATTCGGCAGGGCCAGGACTTTGAATTGCCGCACGTGCTCCGGGTCGAGTTGGCTGTCCGGAACCATTTCGAAGGGGATCCGGGCTTCCACCAGTGCGTGATAGAACCCGGACGTATGGTCCTGCGCGGCCCGCGACGCAGACGCGGGCACCAGCCCGACGCGAGCCAGCGGGCGCTCGTTGCGCAGGTACTTCTCGTTCTTCCAGTGCCAGATGTAAAGGTCCTCGACAGGCTTGAACCAGCGGTGGTCGAGCGGCTTCGCGTTGAACTTGACGACCCAGGGCCGGAAGCCCTGGGCGATGCCATCCACGGCCCACAGCCGGACCTCATTGGGGTTCTGGGTGGAGTCCTTCCAGCGGTAAGGCGCCTCGAATCCGACGCTGAATATACCCACGATCGGCTTCGAGCCGGAGGTCGAGCGGGCATCCTTGGCAAACTTGCCGTTCTGCCAGGGCAACTGGAATTCGGAGCGGCACTGCCGGTCCGCAAAGAGAATCGGGACCGAAACGCTGTCGCGTATCTGGTCGAATCCGTTGGGGAAAAACACGGCCCCCGGGTTGCGCTTCCGGATCTCGGCATCCCAGAGTAAATACAAATCCAAGAGGCGTTTCTTCTGCCATGCCGTGAATTGAGCGCGCGCGTCGCCGGGCGTTCCGGGTGTTCGGGGAAGTTCCAAGCCGCTGAATTCCTTGAAATTCCGCTGGCAGTGCTGGCAGTAGCACATGCCCGACCCGCTCCAGCGGTTGGCGAAGACACCGTCCACCTTGTAGAGGGTCATGATCTCCTGGATGACGCTGGTCATGAACTCGAAGTTGTAGGGGCCGAGCGCGCAGGTTACCCATTCGGTGGGCATGGCCCAATGGCGGCGAGGCCGGCCGTTGGCCTCGACGGCGATCCAATCCGGATGAGCGTCGAAGACATCCTGATGCGCGGCGTGGGGATCCACGCGCGCCGTCACAATCATGCCGAGTTTGCGGCAGCCCGCGAGCATTTCGCCAAAGGCGTCGCCATTGCCGAGGAACTTGCTGCGGTAATGCAGCGGCACTTTGGTCGGATAAAAGGCCACGCATCCGCCGGCGCTGAGGCATACGGCATCGGCGTGGATGCGCTTGAAATAGTCGAGCCAGAAACCGGGATCGTAGCGGCCCGGATCGTCCTCGACGAAAGCCAGTTGCACCCACCGCATCGGCCGGTCGAACCAGCCTTTGTCCGGGCTTTGCTGGCTGAAAGCCGTTCTGGCCGCCGCTAGCGCAGCGGTCTCGATCATCCATTCGCGCCGATTGATTTCCATCACAAGCCGATCTCCCGATTCCTAGTCTACATTGACAGCTTTGGCGGCACGGTCATACCATTTGCTGTTCAATGATGAAAAACAACCCCGATTCGTTCAACCGGCGGAATCTCCTGAAAGTATCCACCATTCTCGGCGGTGGAGGCCTGATCGCCCAGACGGCAGTCCCGGCGAGCGCCCTGGCGCAGCAGTCCCGCCTCACCGAAAAAGACGTCTTAGTGAAGGCCCGCGAACGCCTCTACCCCACCTGCCGGGTCTGCCCGGTTTGCGACGGCGTAGCCTGCTCTGGAGATTCCGGGGGCATCGCCGGCAGCGGTACAGGCATGTCGTTCCAGAACAACTTCACCGCTCTCGAACGCGTGAAGCTGGTCATGCGGAACGTGCATGATGTGACGCGTGCCGATACCTCCACCACCATCTTTGGCCATAAGATCTCTTTGCCGGCGGTGTCCGCGCCCATGGGTCCCGCGGGCACCAAGTTCGGCAAGGGGATGACGCAGCAGGAATGGTTCGACTCACTGGTCGGCGGATGCGTGGCCGCCGGCACGTTGGGCGCCGTGGGCGACAATCTCACTTACCCCATCGAGGACGTGAAGAGGAACCTGGCGGTGGTCGCGCGTTTCCAGGGTAAGGCGCTCTACAACAGCAAGCCGATTCCCAACGAAATCATCCTGAAGTGGCAGCCCGAGATCGACGCCACCGGCGCTGCATGGCTTTCCGTAGACGTGGATTCCGGGCCCAAGAGCGTGGCGCAACTGCGCGAATTGGTCAAGGCTTTCAAAATGCCCGTGGTCGTAAAGGGCATCATGACGCTCGACGATGCCATGCGATGCATGGATGCCGGTGTGGCGGGCATCGCCGTGTCGAATCACGGCGGGCGCAGGCAGGATCACACCGCGGGCACCGCGGAGGTGCTGCCGGCGGTTGCCGCGAAACTGAAAGGCAAGATCCCGATCCTGACCGACGGCTGCGTGGCGTCCGGCACGGATGTGCTGAAGTACCTGGCTCTGGGCGCCGACCTTGTCATGGTCGGCCGGCACATCCTGCGCGCCGCGTATGGCGGTGGCGCCGACGGTGTGGCGCTTTTCATGAACCGGATGCGCGCCGAGTTGCAGGCTGCCATGGTCCTGACGGGCGTTCCGTCCGTGTCGAAGATCGACAGCCGGATCATCTTCGTCTGACGAGGGGAGCCATGCGATTCCAGGTGAGCATCGGGCTGGCGTTGGCCTCGGCGTTGCTGCTCTGCCTGCTGCCGGGGTCGGCCGGCGCGGGTGGCCGCCTTCCTACTCTGAGTTATCGCGGCGGCGGCTATGGCAAGGTGGTCTTCGACCATCAACTGCATGCCTCCGAGGGTTTTCGCTGCAACGATTGCCACACCGATTTCGCGGGGACGGGAAAGCAGCTTTTTGCAACCCGCAAACGGGGGCTCATCACGTTGGCGGACCACACAGCGGGCACAAAATGTTTTGCGTGTCACAATGGCGGCGGCGCGCCCGTCGGGCGCGCGCCCAACGACTGCGACCACTGCCACCGCAAGATTGGCGGCTTCTAGCAGGATGCGGAAGAAGAGACCAACATGAAGAAACTGACAAACATCATAGGCCTATTCGTTATCGGTTGCCTCACGCTTGGGGCATTGAGTGCCCAGGCTCCTAACACCCTCACCAAGGAAGAAGCGGCCGCCGGCTGGAAGTTACTGTTCGACGGCGCCACGCTGAATGGCTGGGAGCCTCACCAGGCCTCGGCTACGGAACCCGCGGCCACGGAGTGGGGCGTCGCCGACGGTGCGATCTTCTGCACCGGTGATCGTCGCGGATGGCTTGGCACCGCCGACATGTTCAGCGATTTCAACCTGAAGATACAATTCCGGGTTGGGGCGAAAACCAATAGCGGTGTGTTCCTTCGCTCTCAGAAAACGGGCGGAATCCCCGCCGAGACAGGCTACGAATTGCAGATCTGGGACTTTCGGCCTACTTACAAAACCGGAGCGCTGGTGAATGCCATCGAGCCGTTTGACACGACCACGCCCAAAATCCTGGCGGATCAATGGAACAGCTACGATATCACTGCGGACGGAGACCACTTCGTGGTGGTGCTGAACGGGAAGAAGATCCTGGACGGCCACGACTCGAAACACTCCTCCGGCGTGATCGGGTTGCAATACAACACGGGCGGCGGCAAGGTCGAGTTCCGGGACATCAAGATCAGGGCGATCAAGCACTGACTTCAGGTCGGGTTCCGAGGATGCGCGCGGCTGCCTGGCGGCCCATGCGGATGCAGTCGGGGATTCCAATGCCTTCGTAGGCGTTGCCCGCCAGATGAAGGCCCCCGGCCGGTGGGGTGCGCGCCTGAATCTCCGCCATGCGTTGCGCATGGCCCACGGTGTATTGCGCCATGGAGCGCGGCCAGCGGGCAATGCGGGTGAAGCGCGGGCGGGCAGTGAAGCCGGCGATTTCCTGCAACTCGCGCACGACCGCGGCGACGACGGCTTCATCCGATTCGCCGAGCACGCCCGCGTCCTCCATGCCGCCCAGGAAGCAGCGCGCTACCACTTTGCCCTCCGGCACGCGGTACGAGAACTTCGTGCCAACCCAGGTGCACGCCACCAACCGGCGGCGCTCCTTCTTGGGCACCAGGAAACCAAAACCGTGGGGGGGGCGGGCGAAATCGGCGGCGTCGAAGCCCAGCGCCACGGTCATCGAGGAACTGTAGGGCACCGAGCCGAGTAGTTCCGCCAAGCGCCCGTCCACGCCGCCCAGCAGGGCCGCGCCGTTGTGCGCCTCGCACGCCAGAACTACGTGGTCCGCTTCCAGCCAGCCGCCGTCATCCAGCTTGATGCGGAAACCGGCCTCCGCACGCTGGATGGTTTGGGCGCGGCATTGCCGCACTTCCACCTTGCCGCCAATGGCGCCCGCGATGGCGTCCACCAGTTGTCCCAGCCCGCCCTTGAGGGTGCGGAACAGCGGCGCGGGGTTCCGATTCCGCCCGGCTCGGGCGCGCGCCGCCAGCACGCCGCGAGTGAGGCTGCCGTATTGGTTGGCCAACTCGACAAAACGCGGCAGCACGCTGGTCACGCTCAACTGGCTGGGGTCGCCGCCGTAGATCCCGGAAAGCAAGGGCTCCGCTAGGTAGTCCACCGCCTCGGCTCCGTAATGCTCCTGGATGAAGTCGGCCACGGATTCGTCGCCCGGTTTCGGCTGGGGAGCGCGCAGCAGCTCCATTCCCATGCGGAATTTCGTTCTCCAGCCCAGCAGGCCGGTGGTGAGGAGCGGCAGAATTTTGGTGGGCACCATCATCATCAGCCCGTCGGGCAAGGGCAAGAGGCGGCCGCCCTTGCGGACGTAAGTGACGCGGAGACGATCGTTCGAGCCGATGACCTGATCGGCCAGCCCCAGCTCGCCAATCAGTTCCAGTGCGGCGGGCTTGGCCGATAGGAAACTGTCCGGCCCGGCCTCGATGGTGCAGCCCTCGACGCGCTCGGTCTGGATCACGCCCCCCAGGCGCGGCCGCGATTCGAGGATGGTGGACCCCACGCCGCCCCTGGCCAGATAGTAAGCGGCCGAAAGCCCGGAGATGCCGCCGCCGATGATGACTACGCCAGGCATGGTTGGTCTATCGCTCCCTTACGGTCGCGGCTCCGATGTGCTTTCAGAGCCGCGACCGTAAGGGAGCGGTGGGGTGGTCTCACAGGCACCGCTTTGCCACCTCGGCCAGCGCGGCGGTGAACTTCTCAGAACCGTTCAGCGCGTCGGGACGGACCAGGGAAATGCCGCGCTCGGCGGCGTAGTGGCGGAAAACCACATCGACATCGTAGAGCGTCTCGACGTGATCGCAGACGAAGCCGATGGGGTCCACCACCACTTCGCGGATGCCCCCGGCGGCATAGCGGTCCAGGCAGGATTCCACGGTAGGCCCCAGCCAGCGGTCGTCGGTAAGGCCCTGGCTCTGGTAGGCGAAATCCCAGTCCGCCAACCCGAGGCGCGCCGCCACCGCCGCGGCCGTGGTGCGCGCTTCGCGGTCGTACCCGGCCAGCGCCTTCTCGGGAACGCTGTGCGCCGTGAAGAGGACCTTCCCGCCCGCCGCCACGGTCTCCAGTTTTTCCGCGAAGGCCTCCACCAGCAGCGGCTCGTCGTGGAAGCTCCTGGCCCACCGAATCTCCGCCGCCACGCCGGCTTCGCGCCTGGCTTCCTCGGTGCGCCGGATGTACAGCCCCACGCTCAGTTCCGAAAACTGCGGCGCCATGGCAATGGCGGCGATGCGATCGAGACCCGCATCGCGCACCCTATCCATGGTTTCCCGAATGAACGGATGCCAGTTGCGCATGCCGAAAAAGACGGGAATCCCGAGCATGCGTTCCAGGGCATCGGCCTGTGTACGCGTCCACGCCAGCAGCGGTGACGATCCGCCGATGGCTTGGTAACGGCGCTCGACTTCCTCGACGATCCGCGGGGAACCCGGCCTGCCGCCGCGCACGAAGGTCAGGTAGCTCTCGACGTCCTCGACGCGTTCCGGAGCTCCGTGGGCGAGGAGGAGGACCCCCTGCTTCATAGGCGATATTCCCGGACCATCTCCACCACGGCCTTCACGTTCTCCACGGGCGTCTCGGGCAGAATGCCGTGGCCGAGGTTGAAGATGTGGCCGGGCCGGACGCCCGTGCGCTTCAGTAGCTCGTGCACCTTAAGACGGAGTTCGTGCATGGGCGCGAACAGCGCCACCGGGTCCAGGTTGCCCTGAATGGCGGAGCGATAGCTGATGTCCATCCATGCCTGGTCGATATTGATGCGCCAGTCGACCCCCATGACGTCGCCGCCGGCGGCGTGCAGCTCGCGGAAGAAACCGGAAGCGCCCGTGCCGAAGTGGATCACCGGAACGCCGGTCGAGCGGATGCGCTCGATGAGCGCGCGCGAGTACGGCGCGGCGAAGCGCACGTAGTCATCCGAGCCCAGGGTCCCCACCCAGCTATCGAATACCTGGATGGCGCGCGCCCCGGCCGTCACCTGCAAATGCGCGAACGGCGCCAGCACGTCCACGATCTTGCCCATCAGCCGCCGCCACAACGTTTCGTCGCTGTACATCAGCTTCTTGGTGCGGATGAAATTGCGCGACGCGCCGCCTTCGATCATGTAGCTGGCCATGGTGAAGGGCGCGCCCACGAAGCCGATCACCGGCACCCTGCCGGCCAGCGCCCGAACCACGTTCTGGATGGCCTGTCCCACATAGCCGAGGTCGTCCGTGTTGGTGGTGGAGAGCGAATCCACGTCGTCGGAGGTGCGCACGGGGTTGCCGATCACCGGCCCTGCGCCCTTCTCGTAAGATAGCTTGAGGCCCATCGGCTCGACGGGCAGCAGCAGGTCCGCGAAAATAATGGCGGCGTCCACGTCCAGCATTTCCACTGGCTGCAGGGTCACGGTGGCGGCCAGGTCCGGCCGCTTGCAGATTTCCAAAATACCGTGCTTGTCGCGAATCTGGCGGTACTGTTTGAGGTACCGGCCCGCCTGCCGCATAAACCACACCGGCCTTACATCCGTCGGGCGCCGCCGGCAGGCGTCCAAAAAACGGCTGGTCATTGGAGCCACGCGCATGGCTGTTCCATCCTGTCTTCGCAAAAGAATACGCGAAATTCCTCTGGCTTGTGCCTCGCCGCCCACTGGCGGCCGTTGACGAAATACGGCTTGGCCCACGCCTCGCTGTCGATGGTGCGCGGCGCGATCACCGAAACCGATACGCTCCCTTGCGCCGGGTATCCCGTGCGCGGATCCATGATATGGGCGTAGATGCGTCCTTCCGCCCGGAAAAACTTCTCGTAGCTGCCGGATGTGGACATCGACATGTCCTTCAAAAACGCCTCGGCCACGGTCCGTCTGGCGTGCCACGGATCTTTGATTTCCACCCGCCAACCCTTCGGCTCGGTGGGTGGAGCGCCCATTCCATAAATACTGCTGTCCGATCCGGCGACCAGAGCGATCTGGAAGCCTTGTTGCCTCAAAACATCCACCATGCGATCCACGGCGTAGCCCTTGCCGATTCCGCCCGGGTCCAGTTCCACGCCGGAGCGGTCGAACCACACCGTCCCCGCCGCCCCGTCCAGGCGAATGTGCCGGTAACCCACTTTGGGGAGGGCGGCCGCCACCTCCGCGCGGTGCGGCAGGTGGCCGGATCCCTTGTAAAACCCCCAAACCTTCATCAGCGGGCCCACCGAAATATCGAAAGCCCCTTCGCTCTCCCGGCTGTATGTTACGCAAGCCGAGAGCAACTGGAACAACTCCGGCGACAGCTTGACGGGCTTTTCGGCCGCGTGCCGGTTGACCTCGCTCCATTCGCTGTCGGCCCTGTAATTGGAAAGCATCTCGTCGAGCCGCCGCGCCTCTTCGAAAGCGGCGTCCACCGCCGCTTCCATCTTTACCCGGTCATACCCGTAAAGGACAATGGAATACGTTGCGCCCATGGCGTCGCCGCTTTCCTCAAGCCGCAGCAGTTCCGGCTGGTCCGCCGCCAGGGTCCCCGACAGAAACAAAACTACCACAAATTGTTTGAGTTTAGGGCTAATTTTCAGCATGGCTACGAGATTTTTTCGCCCGTTTCAGCAGAAATTCGATCCGGGTGTCGGCGTCCGGGTTCTTGTCAGGCTCGAAATGCAGTTCCGGAACGCGCCGCAGGCTCAGCCGCGCAGCCAGTTCGTGACGCAAATAATGCCGCGCGTGCTCCAACGCGGCCAAAGACTGGTTTTGCTGGTGGTCATCTCCGCGAACCACGACTGTGACGTGGGCATACCTCGCGTCGGGGCTTACGTGCACCTCCGTCACATCCACCCCCAGCAGCCGGGGATCGTCCAGTTCGAAGCCGATGATTTCGGCCAACTCCTCGCGGACCGCCTCCGAAACCCTGATTGTCCGCCGTTCATCCATACCCTGGCCCCCGGCCCCTGGCCCCTGGCCCCTAACTCAGCCACTCGACCGTGGCTTCAACCAATTCCGCTCCCAGCAGCGCCGCCGCCTCGTCTTCCACCGATTGCAGCACTCCGGCGGCGTGCGCATGGTCCGGGGAAACCGTCACCGCCGCCACCGCCGCGCGCTGCCAGAGGTCCTGGTAATCGATCTCCGCCACGGCCACGTTGAACTTGTGGCGCAACCGCTCCTTCAGGCTCTGGACCACGTGGCGTTTGTCCTTGAGCGAGTGCGAATCTTCGAGCCGCAGTTCCAGGGTCAGAACGCCGATTACCGCCATGGCATCAGGCGAACACTTCGGTGGCCACGCGCTCGGTGACGAACGCCTCCATGACGTCGCCCTGCTTGACGTCGGCGTAGTTCTCGAGCGTGATGCCGCACTCCATTCCGCTCTTGACTTCGCTTACGTCGTCCTTGAACCGCCGCAGCGAGCCGATCTTCCCGGTGTACACCACCACGTTGTCCCGCAGCAGCCGCACCGCGGAATCGCGCGTGATGGCGCCATCCTGCACCACGCATCCGGCCACCGCTCCGACCTTGGAAATGCGGAATGTTTCGCGCACTTCCGCCTTGCCTTTGTAGACTTCCTTGAACACCGGCGCGAGCAGCCCGCTCATGGCGAGCTTCATCTCGTCGGTGAGGTTGTAAATGATGGTGTGCAGGCGAATATCCACTTTTTCCTGCTCGGCCAGCGCCGCCGCGTTGCGCTCCGGCCGCACGTTGAACCCGATGATGATGGCGTTGGAGGCCGAGGCCAGCAGCACGTCCGACTCGTTGATGGCGCCGACTCCGGAGTGAATCACGCGCACCTTCACCTTCTCGTTCGTCAACTTCTGGAGCGTCTCGGAAAGCACTTCGGCCGAGCCGCCCACGTCGGTCTTGATGATAATGGGCAGCTCCTTGACCTCGCCCGCCTCCATCTGCTTGTGCAGTTGTTCGAGGGTGAGGCGGCTGGATTTGGCGAGCGCCGCCTCGCGCAACTTCTGGTCGCGGAAGTTGACGATCTGCTTGGCCTTGGCGGTGTCCGTCACCACCTGGAAATCGTCCCCGGCTTCGGGCAGCGACTCCAGGCCCAGCACCTCGACGGGCATGGAGGGTTCGGCCTTGCGGATTTGCGTGCCGCGGTCGTTCTGCATGGCGCGCACCTTGCCGAACACCGCGCCGCAAATGAAGAAATCGCCCACGTGCAGCGTGCCGTTGCGCACCAGCACGGTGGCTACCGGGCCGCGCCCGCGGTCGAGCTGGGCTTCGATCACCGTGCCCATGGCCGGGCGGCTGGGGTTGGCCTTCAGGTCCTGCATATCGGCCACCAGCAGGATCATCTCGAGCAACAATTCGAGATTCTGGTGCATCTTGGCGGAAACTGGCACCATCACCACGTCGCCGCCCCAATCCTCGGCCAGCAGGCCGCGGTCGGAGAGCTGCTGCTTGATTCGCTCCGGCTGCGCGTCGGGCTTGTCGATCTTGTTGATGGCCACCACGATGGGCACGCCGGCCGCCCTGGCGTGGTCGATGGCCTCGAGCGTCTGCGGCATGACGCCGTCGTCCGCCGCCACCACCAGCACCACAATGTCGGTGACTTTGGCGCCGCGCGCGCGCATGCGAGTAAAGGCTTCGTGGCCGGGAGTGTCGATGAACACGATCTTGCGGCCGTTCAGCTCGACGTGGTACGCGCCGATGTGCTGGGTAATGCCGCCGGCTTCCCGCCCCGCCACGTTGGTTTCGCGGATGGCGTCCAGCAGCGAGGTCTTGCCGTGGTCCACGTGGCCCATGATGGTGACCACGGGCGCCCGTTTCTCGAGATCTTTGGTGTCTTCGGCCTCTTCCACCGCCTGCATGGCCTCTTCCTCGTAAGTGATGGTGGCGGTGGAGGCGCCGAATTCGCGGGCCACCTCGGTGGCCAGCTTGGAATCCAAGGTNNTTCTTGATGACCAGGTTGGCTTTCACGTCGAGCTTTTCGGAAAGCTCCTTCACCGTGATGCCTTCCGAGATGGTGATGGCGCGGCTAATGGGGGGCGGGCCGGCTTCCACGTGGCGCCGGGTGGGCCGCAGGATCTTCTCTTCCTCGATGCGCTCGCGTTGCGGCCGAGCGGCGCCGCGCTTATCGCCCGGGCGTCCGCGGGGCTGTTCCACCGGGGGTGCCATCCCTGGCTCGAGGCGGGCGCGCGACGTGGGATGCTGCGGCCGTGGTCCGCCGGCGCGGGGCGCGGGCGCTCCCGGGCGGACTCCCTGCTTGGCCACCATCGGCTGGCCGGGGCGAATGGGGCCGCGATAAATCGGCTGGCCCGGAACCGGCATGCTGACCAGGGGCTTGGGAATTCCGGGACGCGGCGAGGTCTGGCTCGCAACGCTCCCCATAGCCGCGCCGGCTCTCGGAGTGCTCAGTTTCGCCACTAAATCGGGCCGCGGCGGCACTACTGGCCGGGCCGCGGGCTGGCCCGCCAGCGGGCGTCCGCCCGGCGCGGCGCCGGCGGCGGATTCTCCAAACCCGGTCGACGCGGGCGCGCGCGATCCCTCGGCGCGCTGGCGCGGTGTCATCATCGGGCGTGGCTGCGCAGGGGCGGCGGGACGCAAGCCTTCGCCCGCTCCCACTGGGCTTCCCGCCGGGAACGGCTGACGTGGACCGGAGAGAATCTGGCCCGGTCTCGGCGCCGGGCCCAAAGGGCTCCCCGCCGAGCCTGGCAGCGGTTTGGCTGAAGGAGGAATGGGACGGCCGGGCGCGATGATCGCCACCGGAACTGCCGGCGCCGCGGGCGCCGCGGGGCGAGGCGCTCCCCCCACCGGCGGATGGATCGGACGTCCGCCCGCGAGCGGCGGCCGGATGGGCGCCGCCGGCGCGGCCAGGGACTCGGCAGGCGGTCTTTCGGCGGCGAACGCCGTTTCCCCCTCGGCCGGGACGGCCGGTCCCGCTTGCGTCACCGGTGCGGGATACGGTTCGGCTGCGCCAGCGGGGCCGGCTTCCGCCGGGACCGCCGCTTCCTCCGCCTCCGAGGGCTCAGCCTCGGGCACCTCAAATCCGTACAGGCGGCGCAGCTTGATCGCCACGTCCTCATCGATTGAGCTGGAGTGTGTTTTCTTCTCCTGGACGCCCAATTCGGGGAGCCGCTCCAGTATCTCGTGAGCCTTGACTTCCAACTCCCGCGCCAACTCGTTGATTCGAATCTTCTTCATAGACAGAGCAATCTACTTCTACCTGCCGGGGCGCTCCTAATTGTCGCGACCTGGGTCGCCCCCATCCGGCCCGGCATCTGCACCGGGCGCGGCGTCCTCTGGGCCGGTTCCTTCGGACTGATTGTGAGTGGGGGAACCCGCGTCCTCTATGGTAGCAAACTGTTCCGGGATTTCCTGGGTTTCGGCTTGTTCCGAGGGGGTCTCCTCAGGCGCTGGAGCGGGGATTGGCTCCGCCTCGACAGCGGATGCAAGCTCCCCGGCGCCCACGGCCTGCGCCTCGACGGCTTCTTCCGCGGCTGCCGGCTCCGCCTCGCCCTGGCCCTGTTCTTCGAACTGGCTGTAGTAGGCGTTGACCGCCTCCTGGATTTTCTCCACCATTTCGGGGCCGATGCCGGGGATCTCCTCGAGCTGCTCGGGCGTCATGCCGCCCAGCTTCTCGATGGTGCCGACGCCGGTCGCGAGCAGCGTCTCGAGCAACTGGTCGGGCAGGCCGTAATCGATGAGCACGGAAACCGGCGCGCCCGGCGCCACCAGCGCGGCCATCTGCGATTCCACTTCCTGCCGCTTCTCTTCCTCGCTCTTGATATCGATTCTCCAGGTCAGCAGCTTGGCCGCCAGACGCACGTTCTGCCCCTTCTTGCCGATGGCGAGCGAAAGCTGCGAATCGTCTACGATCACTTCCATGTGCTTTTCCACCGGATCGAGGATGGTGATGCGGCTCACCTTCGCCGGGCTGAGCGCGTGCGTGGCGAATACCACCGGGTCGTCGGAGAATTCGATGATGTCGATCTTCTCGCCGCGCAGCTCGCGGATGATGGACTGCACGCGCATGCCCTTCATGCCCACGCAGGCGCCCACGCTGTCCACGTCGCGGTCGCGGCTCTGGACGGCGATCTTGGTGCGCTCGCCGGCTTCCCTCGCGCATCCCTTGATGGTCACCGTGCCGTCGTAGATCTCGGGAACTTCCTGCTCGAAAAGGCGCATCACCAGCTCCGGCGCGGCGCGCGACACCACCACGCCCGGACCTTTGCTGGCCTTGTCCACCAGCCGGATCACGCACCGCACGCGGTCGCCCACGCTGTAGCTTTCCAGGCGCGACTGCTCCTTCTTGGCCAGCTTGGCTTCGGTCTTGCCGAGATCCAGAATGTAGTCCGGCCCCTCCACGCGCTTGATGGTGCAGTTCACCAGTTCGCCCGTGCGCCCTGAGTATTCCTGGTACACGGTTTCCCGCTCGGCTTCGCGGACCTTCTGGAAAATCACCTGCTTGGCGGTTTGCGCCGAAATGCGGCCCAGCGCTTCGGTGCTCTTCTGGATGCGAACTTCGGAACCGATTTCGGCCTGGGGCTGGATGCGCCGCGCCTCGGCCAGCGTCATTTCGTGTACCGGGTCTTCGACCGACTCCACCGCTTTTTTCACCGCGTAGAGCTGGATGGCGCCGGTTTTCGGATCCATCTCGGCGATGTAGTCCTCGGTGGTGCGGTAGTGTTTTCGGGCCGCGATCAGCATGGCGTCCTTGACGGCGTCCAGGACGATTTGCGGATCGATGCCCTTTTCCTTGCTCAGTATCTCGATGGACTGAAAAATCGTTTCCAAAGTGCCCTCGTTGTTCCAATTCTGTTTCTGGCTGTGTTTCTCTCCGGCGGGCTTACCACTCGAACTTCAGATTGGCCTTTTGAATCTGATCGAGCGGAAACCGTATAGTCGTCCCCGGCTGCGTCTCGAGCGCAATGGAGCCGTCCTCGAGGCCGGCCAGGGTGCCTTCCCAGTTGCGCCGGCCGTCGCGTGGCTCGCGGAGAGTGATTCTGGCTTTCTTGCCCTGGAACCGCTGATAGTCCTCGGGCTTGAGGAGCTTGCGTTCCACCCCGGGGGAACTGACTTCCAGCGTGTAACGCCCGCCCGGGACCACATCTTCGACGTCCAGAATGGTGCTCACCTGCTGCGAGACCAGCTCGCAATCGCCGTGGGTGACACCGGCGGGCTTGTCGATGGAGATGCGGAC
>PMYB01000061.1 GCA_003170915.1 Bryobacterales bacterium
ACGAAATCGGCGCTGCCGTCGGTGGAGCCGTTGTCGACTACCACGATTTCGTTATCGGGATTGCCGGCAAGGGCTTCGACCACCGAGGGCAGGTATTTCTCCAGCAGATCTTTTCCGTTCCAGTTGGGGATCACGACGGACGCGGCACCGCTCTCTGACGTTCGCGGCTCTGAATCGGAGCCGCGACCGCCAGGGAGCGTCTTTCTGAAAATGTCGGTCAGCACCAGCGCCACAAAGCTGACGGCCATCAGAAAGGGCGACAGCAACAGCAGCGGCAGCGCGTGGACCAGGCGTTTTAGCAGGAGCATGTCAACTGGGGCCTAAACCGACCGTGCGGCCCAGCTTCACCCAACGGGACGCGCGGAACAAGGCGACCTGCTCTTCGAGCCGGCGCGCCTCGTCCTGTAAACGGAGCGCCCACGCGGTGCGCTCCTCGAGTTCCTTTTCCGTGTGGTGCAGCGCCTCCACGGCGATGCCCAGATCGGCCACCGCCAGAGAGAGCCGTTCCGTCTGGTCGCGTATCGCGGCGGTCAGGCTGGTCTCGGTGTCGATGGCCCACTTCGTCTTGTCTTGAATGTCCCGCTCCAGGCTGGCCACTTTGGCGGCGTAGCCTTCGGCCACCTGGCGCGCGTTCTCCTGCTCGCGCGCGAATTCCTGCTGAAGCTCGACGATGCGCGCGCGCCGCTCCTCCAGTTCCCGGTCGAGCGCCTCGGCCCACTGGTTGCTGCGCTCGAGTTCCGCGGCGTAGCTTTCGGCCACCTTCTGCGCGCTCTCCTGCTCGCGCGCAAATTCCTCCTGGAGCTCGACGATGCGCGCGCGCCGCTCCTCGAGTTCCTGGTTCAGCGTCCCGGCCCACTGGTTGCTGCGTTCCAGTTCGTCCTTCTGCTGGCGAGACAGGCGGTCGAATTCGGCGAGATCCTGCTGGGCCTCGTCGAGCCATTCGTCCTTGGTGGCTAGTTCTCCCTCGAGCAGCGCGATGTGGCGCTCCCGCTCGCGAAGCACGTTGGCGGCCCGCGGCACGTAGACGTAAGTGGGGTTGCCGAGCTGGCGGCGATGAGCGCAGACCGCCACGAAGAAGTGCGACTCGTCCGGCGCGGGGTCGCCCGCGTCCACCCGCACTTCCACCGTTTGGCCGGCTTCGTGCGGCTGAAACGTGACTCCTTCGACGTGATTCTCCAGGTACATGGAAACGTGCGGAAAGACGCCGTGCAGCTCGCTTTGGAACTCCTCGAAATCGAACTCGTGCACGTGGAACGGGTTGGCCCCGGTGGGCCCGCGCGATTCGGTGTAGTAGAGCTTGTTAGGCGTGGAAATGATGAGCTGTCCGGCGGGAGCCAGCACGCGCCGCGCTTCCAGAAGAAACTCGCGCCAGTTGTCGAGGTGCTCGATGACTTCGAAGGCCACCACCAGGTCGAAGCTGCCGCCGGGGTGGGGCAGGGCCTCGCAGGATGCCTGCTCGAACCGCAGGTTGGGGAGGCCATAGTTGGACCGCGCGAAGTCGACGGCTTCCGGAGCGCGGTCCACGCCGACCACGGAATCGGCCGCCTGCGCCAGTTCCGACGAGCCGTAACCGGCCCCGCAGCCCGCGTCCAGCACGCGTTTGCCCCTGGCCAGGCGCGCCGCGAAGGTATAGCGCGCCACGTGTTCGTTCAGTAGATCGACGTCCACCTGGCCGGGGATGATCCGTTCGCCCGTAAACTCAGCCAATGCGTTTCTCCAGGAGCGGTTCCCGCTTCACGCGGGAGTTGACCTCCACGCGGCAGGGCAGATGGATGTAACCGTAGATCTGGGCCTCGGAGCGCCCCATCTGCAGCACCACGGCGTTGTCGATCCAGTCGCACATCTGGTAGCCGAGCAACGTGCCGTCGGCGATCGCCGGCGAAAAGGAGAACGATGCCGGATACAGCTCCGGCAGGTCGAGATAGAAATCCACCGTATAGATGTCGCCGGGTTGCATGGGCTCTAACTCGTGACCCTCGCGCGCGGTATTGGTGCCTGAAAAGTCCATGCCCAATTGGTTGCGCAGCATGAACCCGACCATCGGCAGGGGCACTTCTTCCTTGGCGCGCACGCTGATGCGCACCAGGATGTTGGACCCGGGGTCGAGCACGTGAAGCGGCCGGCCCTGCTCGTCGAGAACCGCGATACCCAGCACCTCGGCGCGGCCATCGCCGTAACGGTGGTCGACGTTCGGAATGGTCTCCACCACCTCCGGCGCGTGCACCGGCCCGGCGCTCTGGCGTTTCACCTCGGTTCCAGCCTTGATATGAAGGTAGGTGGAGTCCTTTTCGACCATGGCGGCAAGGTACCTGGCCACCACGCGGTCCGGGTCGCCCAACTCGACCACGCGGCCGTGGTCCAGCCAGAGAGCACGGTCGCCGATGGCTTTGACGTCGGCCACGGCGTGCGAAACAAACAGGATGGTGATGCCGCGCGTGCGCATCTCGTGGACCTTGCGCATGCAGCGCTGGCGGAAATAGAGGTCGCCGACGGCCAGGGCCTCGTCCACCAGCAGGATTTCAGGGTCCACGTTGATGGCCACGGCGAAGGCCAGCCGCACCACCATGCCGCTCGAATAGGTCTTGACCGGCTGGTTGATGAAGTCGCCGATCTCGGCGAAGGTTTCGATGTCTTTGTACCGCTCGTCGATCTGCCGGGTGGTCAGGCCGAGAATGGAGCCGTTGAGGTAGACGTTGTCGCGTCCGGTGAATTCCGGGTTGAATCCCGCGCCCAATTCGAGCAGCGCCGAGACGCGCCCATCCACCGCGATGGTTCCCGAACTGGGATGGAGTATCCCGGCCACCATTTGGAGCAGCGTACTCTTGCCCGAACCGTTCTCCCCGATGATGCAGAAGGTTTCGCCGCGGTGCACCTCGAAACTGACATCGTGCAGCGCCCAGAAGTCCCTGTGACGTTTGACGCGGGTCGGGGACACCAATTCCCTGAGCCGGTCGCCCGGAGAGTCGTAGATCGCGTAGCTCTTGGAAACACCCTGAAACTCGACGGCGTTCACGGTTGCAGAAGGAAAGACCAGTGTAACGGAAAGCCTGCGGGGGGTGGGATGTGTGGGAAATAACAGAAAGGGCGGCCGCCGACACCTCCTGTCATCGCCATGCCTGCAAACCGCTAAGACAGCGGTGCATAAACCGCGGCGCCAAGTCTTGAGTCTTACGGCGCGTCAGGGTTTGCAGCCGGTCAGCCGAGGAAGCCGGAAGCCGCCCTTGTAGTGGACTGGTTCTATGCACTTCCTCCTTATCAGTGGCTCCCCCGTGAAGGGGATCGCGATCACCCCTCTCAGAGACGAGGGGTCTAGAGAACGGCGTCAAACCGTCCCCACTCACACTATGCACCTGGAAGCGGCACTTGTCAAGGTGCGATCGGGGACTTTCCAGGCCTCGTAAGCGAGCGTGTGGACCAAGCCGAGCAGCGCGAGATCCGGTACCCGCGTGAGAACCGGCATACCCCAGAGGACGCCCGGGACGATCGGAACAGCGATGGCGACCTTGCGAATTCCCGCGGAGAGCCCTGCAAAGATCGGGTGCGCGGAACCTATACTGTCAAAGAGGGTGCGAACTTCATCACCACAGCGCGCCTAATCGCCCGGACGACTGGGCGCATTTTCAATTCCTGGGAGAGTGAATGAATAAGGTACTGGCCGGCCCTGACGAGGCGCTGGCGGACATCACCGATGGATCTACGGTCATGTTGGGAGGTTTCGGCCTGTGCGGGCTTCCTGCGAACCTGATTGCGGCCCTGGTACGGAAAGGCGTCAAGGGCCTGCATACCATTTCGAACAACATGAGCGTCGACAAGTACGGTATAGGGCTGATGCTGGAGGCCGGCATGATCGCCTCCCACATCGGCAGCTACGTCGGCGAAAACAAACTGCTGGAGTCCATGGTAATCGGCGGCAAACTGAATCTGACGCTCGTTCCGCAGGGCACTTTGGCCGAGCGCATTCGTGCGGGTGGCGCAGGAATCCCGGCCTTCTACACACCCGCGGGTGTGGGCACGATTGTCGCCGAAGGGAAAGAGGTTCGCGAATTCGATGGCTGCAGTTACCTGCTGGAGCGGGCACTGACGGCCGACTTCGCCTTGGTCAAAGCCTGGAAGGGAGATCGGATGGGCAACCTGGTGTATCGCAAGACCGCGCAGAATTTCAATCCGATGATGGCAACAGCGGCAAGGATCACCATCGCGGAAATTGAAGAACTGGTCGAGCCGGGAGCGATTAACCCGGACCAAGTGATGACGCCGGGGATTTACGTGCAGCGCCTGGTGGTCGGCTCGCAATACGAGAAGCGGATCGAGCGCAGAACCGTGCGCGCGAGGCAGGCATGACTGTAGCCGGTCTCTCGAAAGCGATGGATCCGCGCGAGCGCATCGCCCGGCGCGTAGCCCGGGAGCTGCGGGATGGGTTCTATGTCAACCTGGGCATCGGCATTCCGACTCTGGTTTCAAACTACGTGCCGCCTGGAATCGAAGTGGTGCTGCAGTCGGAAAACGGTATGCTTGGAGTCGGCCCATATCCGTTCGAGGACCAAGTGGATGCCGACCTGATCAACGCCGGCAAAGAAACGGTCACCGAGCTGCCTGGGACATCCTACTTTTCGAGCGCCGAATCCTTCGCGATGATTCGCGGCCGGCACATCGACCTGAGTGTTTTGGGAGCCATGGAGGTGGATCGGCAGGGCAATCTCGCCAACTGGATGGTGCCCGGAAAGGTCGTCAAGGGGATGGGAGGAGCCATGGACCTGGTGGCAAGCGCGCGACGCGTTATCGTCGCGATGGAACACACCGCCAGGAACGGCGCACCGAAGATTCTGGAGCAGTGCACGTTGCCCCTCACGGGGGTGCACGTGGTCGATACGATCGTGACTGAATTGGCGGTGATCCGAATCTCGCCGGAGGGACTCGTACTCGAAGAGGTTGCTCCTGGAGTGACATGCGCCGACGTGCAAAAGTTGACGGGCGCGAAACTGGCGGTCAGCCCTGCGTTGAAGGAAATGACCGGAGTATAAGCTTATTGTTCCCGCGATTCAGGCGACCAGCCATTCCAAATGCCTCGGCACCAGGCATCCCCGTGTAGCTCGAAACCGGACCCGTCTGCGTTAGCGAGACTATTGGACGAGTGGATGCACGGCGATGAGACGGAACAGCAGGAGACCTTTGAAGCCCTGCGCCGTTCTCTGGACGAAGATCGGCCTGTGAACTTTCTTCTTCTGAAGGCCGCGAGGTCCTGAGAGGTGAGTTCAAACCACTCTCCGTTCTTGCGCCGATCCTGAAAGCGTCGGTGTCAGTACTCCTCGATCCCTACAGGATCGTCGGTCTTGATTGTAAAGTAATTCCGGTCTGTAGAACGCAGCAGATCAGCTATATCCCCCGCAGTTCTTTGCTGGTCGGCGTCAGGATCTCGCATCCGTTCTCGGTTACCACCACCGTGTCTTCGATGCGGATGCCGCCGAATCCCTCCAGGTAGACGCCGGGCTCGATGGTGATCGCCATGCCGGCCTGTAACCGGCCCTTGTCGCGCTTGCCGAGACGCGGAGGTTCGTGGATCTCCAGGCCCAGGCCGTGGCCGGTGGAGTGCACAAAGGCGCGCTCCAGGCCGTGGGCTTTCAGTACCTTGCGCGCGGCGCGGTCCACGGCCGCGGTGGAAGCGCCGGCGCGCACGGTCGCGATGGCCGCAAGCTGCGCTTGGAGCACCACGCGGTAGACGCGTTTTACTTTGGCGGCGGGAACGCCAAGAAACAACATGCGCGTCATATCACTGCAATAACCGTTGACAATGGCGCCCATGTCCACTAACACGAGGTCGCGCGGTTTGAGGCGCGCGGCGGTGGGTTGTGCGTGCGGCAGCGCGGAGCGGACGCCCGCGGCCACGATGGTTTCGAAGGCTGGTTTTTCGGCGCCCAAGCGGCGCATGCGGTATTCCAGTTCGGCCGCCAGGTCCTGCTCCGTCATGCCTGGGCGGACGCGCGCCACGGCTTGCTCGAAGGCGCGGGAATTGGTCTCCACCGACCGGCGAATGAGCGCGATCTCGGCCGGCGACTTCACCATCCGCAACTCCTCGATCCACCCCTTCACCGGTTCGAGCGAGGCCCGCATCGGGAGCCGCGATTTCAGCGATTCGTAGGAATCGCACGTCGTGCGGGCGGGCTCGTACCCGATACGTTTCAGCCCCAGCCTGGCGATGGTGGCGGCGACCTCCGCCAGCAACGGGCCCGTGGCGGTCTTCACCCGGCACGTGACTTCTTGGGTGGCCTGAATCCGGTAGCGCGGGTCGGTGAAGAGGATGGATTTGCCGCCCAGCACCAGCAGGCTTCCGTTGCTGCCGGTGAAGCCGGTGAGGTATCGAAGATTGGGGCTGAACGCCACCAACAGGCCGTCCAGCTTGCGTTCCGCGAGGCCGGAGGCCACGGCCTGCCTGCGCTGGTCGAAGGGGCTACTGGACAAGCAGCACCAGTTTGCCGGCGGTCTTGCGGCTTTCCAGGTCGCGATGGGCCTTGGCGGCTTCCTCGAGCGGGTAGGTGCGGTCGATGCGCGGTTTGAACTTGCCGGAGGCGACCCAGCTCAGCACGTCGCCCGCGCGCCAAAGCAGCTCATCGCGCGTGACCACATAGTGCCCCAGGCTCGGGCGCGTGAGGAAGAGCGACCCTTTGACGTTGAGAATGGAGGGGTCGAACGGCGGAACGGAGCCGCTGGATTGTCCGAAGAGCGCCAACAAGCCGCGGGGGCGCAGACAATTCAGACTTTTCTCGAACGTAGTCTTGCCAACCGAATCGTACACCACGTCGACCCCTCGGCCTCCCGTGAGGCGCTTCACTTCGGCTTCGAAATCCTGCTGGGTGTAAAGGATCGCCTCGTCCGCGCCGGCCTCGCGCGCAATCCGGGCCTTTTCTTCGGTGGAAACGGTGCCAAATACGCGCGCGCCGAGCATTTTGGCCATCTGGACCGTCAGGCCGCCGGCGCCGCCNNCTCTTGAGCGCATAGGTGGAGTGTGTGAGGTAGTGAGCGGTCATACCCTGGAGCATGACGGCCGCGGCGGTTTGGAAATCGAGGCCGTCGGGGATCTTGACAAGCTGCGCGGCCGGAACCAGCGCGAATTCGGCGTAGGAGCCGCGCGCC
>PMYB01000208.1 GCA_003170915.1 Bryobacterales bacterium
AACCGGTCGAACCGATTGAGCTTTGGTCTCTTCACCGAGCGTTGCAGTACGCCAAGTTGGTGGCGGAGGGCGATGATCTCAAGCTGCAACGCCGCCCGAGTTCGAAAAACAGACAGCGTGGAGGCGAGCAATGCCGATAACACGGCGGTCGGCGGGAATTGACGGAAAGTGCGCAACTCCCACTGTATCAGGCAGATCTGAATTTGCGAGAACTACAATCACCGAAGCAGCCGAAATCCTCAGAATCCCAATCAGTTTGCTCTAGCGGGTTGCCGCAGTAGCGGTAAGCACCCGCGAGATTGGTCCAGTTCAGCTGGCCGCTCGCGATTGGCGGTCCGACGTTCCGCGACACTTTTGGCGGAAACGCAGAGATGCCTTACAAATAGGCATGAGTCCAAAGCACCTCCCCCGAAACCATCCCACCGGCGGAAGCGCCGTAGGATTCGCGCTCCTACCCGAGGAACTTCCGCTCTCGGTTCGCGAAGCCGCCGTGTACTTGGGTGTCAGCATCCAAACGGTGTATCTTTGGGTAGAGCGAAAGCAGATTCCCCATCTCCGCGTGATGGGCCGCAACATCCGATTTCTCAAATCGGATCTCCAGCCCTTCCGCGCAACATTCAAACAGGAGGTGGGAATTGGCAAGACCGAGTAAACACGATGGCTCCATATACCCGCGCAAAGATGGCAAGGTCCTATGGATGGTCTATCGAGACCGGAGCGGAAAGCGTATCCGGGAATCAACATTCACAGAAGACTGGCAGCAGGCGCAGCGGAAACTGCGGGAACGACTCCAAGCCCGGGACGACAATATCCTCGATGTCGTCAGGAAAGGAGAACAACTACAATTCTCGGATTGGGCGGACTTTTTCCTGGAGAACTACTCCAAGCCGCCAATCCGCGCAGAAAAGACCCACGAAGCGAACGAGCGTGCGGCGTTGCACCTCAAGGAGACTTTTGGTCAGCGTGCGATCGGCGATTTCAGTGCGGACGATGTTGAGCATTATCTTCGACGGCGCCTTCAGACGCGAGTTCAGTTCAAGACTGCTTCAGGGGTCATCCAAAAAGACCTGCTTAAGCCGGCAACCGTTCATCAGGAACTGCGGGTCCTTCGTCGTATGCTGAACGTTGCAGTCCGGAAGAAGTTGCTTCCTGCGAACCCCTGTTCAGGTGTGGAGTTTCCCGTAAAGGTGAAGGGGTTGTTTCGGCCGCACTATGTGGCGTGGTCGGAGCAACAGCGGATCGAGTTTCAGGCGCCCGAGTACTTGCGCAACATCATCCGGATCATCACTGAATCCGGACTTCGGGTGTACAAGGAACTGATGCCCATGAAGAAGGAGCAGGTGGACCTGGAGAACGCAGTCGTTTGGATTCCCGATTCGAAGACCCCGAACGGGATCGCCGAGGTGCCGCTGACAGATCTCGCCCTTGAGGCGTTTCGTGAGCAGATTCGAATCTCCGGACCGGGGACGTGGCTGTTCCCGAGCGACGAAAACCCGACCGGGCATCAGAAGACGCTCAAGACGGTCTGGCATGCAACCTTGCGAAGGGCAAAGGTGCCATACTTTAGGATCTACGATTTGCGGTCTACCTACGCGACCCGCTTAAGCGCGGGTGGCGTGGCGGATGAGTGGGTGACGCAATTGCTCCGGCAAGGGGATGCTAAGGTGTTCAAGAAGTACTCACAGATGAAACTGCAGATGAAACGGGAGGCGCTGCAGAAACTGAACCGGAAGGCGAACGAAGACCGGCCGGGTTTTGACACGGAGAAGCCTAACTGATCGGGTTTTGTCACGGTTTTGCCACGGTCGGAAGGGTTTTGGCTCGATTTGGGCAGGCCGGACAGTATCGGAAATTGTGGAAGTGGTTTAAAATCAAGGAAGCTTCAAATGTCGGGGCGTAGCGCAGCCTGGTAGCGCACCTGCCTTGGGCGCAGGGGGTCGGGCGTTCAAATCGCCCCGCCCCGACCAAAGAAATCAGGGCTCTAGGCTCTACGCCAACAACGGGGGCAAACCCCGAATCCCAATCACCTAAGAACATAACACCTTCACTCGAAGTCTGTAGTTTTCGAGTTCATGACCATCTCCGGGGGATCCATTCGCGCCGGTATGCTGCGGGGCACTCGCTTCTACCCCGCCAACATCGTGCGCGATGGTCATGTCGTCTTGGTGCAGATGCCCCCGGCGGGAACGTACGTATTCCGCTACTCTTTAACCTCCGGAAAGGGCGATTGGGCTGCTACCAGGTCCTGGCGCGCCGGCATGGCGTTCAACACGGAACTGATTCCGGTCGCCGCGGAGAACGAGCTGTCCCGTAAGACACTGCCGCCGGAGCAGTCGTTTTGCACCGTCGAGTCGGACAACCTGGTGGTCAGCGCATTGAAGAAAGCGGATCGCGACAACGCGATCGTGTTGCGCGTATTCGACGAGCGCGGCCAGGCTCCTCACACGCCGGTTTATTTTCTCGGACAGACCCGCGCCTTCCGGGTCGTCAACATGCTCGAGGAGGAACTTGGCTCCAACGATCTCAAAGTGCTGAGTGTGCAGCCGTACGAAATCGGGACCATCAAGATCGCAAATCCATGAACTGGCTACGGCGCTGTGAGGTCCGCATGGCCGGTTAGCCAGTTGAATCTGTTCGAGTTATAGCCGGACAGTATGACATTGAATAAACGATGGCTCGCGCGGCGAACTCGCCAGGGCGTGGAGCGGAGGCTAAATGGCGTCCGGCGAGCCGCAAGCGGCGCGGCATTGTACATTGGAGGCATGGACATGAACGAATTGACTCGCAGATCCTTAGTGAGGAACTCAGTGCTGCCGCTGACGGGCATGTTGGGATTACCTTCGATCTCCGCGGCGGTGGAGCAAGCCAGCTCGCCGTACCGGCGGCCCAAGCTGAAGATCACGGAAGTCCGCACGGCGGAGGTGCGCGTACACGGATACCAGGTGCATGTGCGCGTGTACACGGACCAGGGCATCGTCGGCCAGGGCGAGACCACGGATGCGGCCGAGGGCAACGTCCCGCTGATCCGGTCCTTTGCGCGCATGCTGGTGGGCCAGGACCCGCTGAACATCGAGGCGGCCTTCGAGCGCATCCGCACGAGCGGGATCTTCGCGGGCGCGCAGGGTGGCCAGTACATTACGGCGCTGACGGGCGTCGAAATCGCGCTGTGGGACATCGCGGGCAAGGCCCTGGGCTTGCCGGTCTACCAGTTGCTGGGCGGCAAGGTGCGCGACCGGGTGCGCATCTACTGCGATTCCGGGGCGCGGGAGATGACTCCGGGAGACGAAGGGTCCAAGGCGCGGATCAAGGAAATCCAGGATCTGGGCTTCACGGCCGCCAAGATCGACATCGACGACGCCCGCGATCCGGCGCGGTTCGATCGCGTGAACTGGACGGCCTCCAACGGCGAGATCGAGCACATGGTGGCGAAGGTGGCGTTCACGCGGGAGTCGTATCCCAAGAACATCGATCTGGCGGTGGACATGCACGGACGCTACGACGCCACCTCGGGCAAGCGCGTCGCCAAGGAGCTGGAACCATTCAAGCTGCTGTGGCTGGAGGAGCCGGTGCCGCCGGAGAACATCGACGCCATGCGCGATATTCGCGCCTCCACCAGCACGCCGATCTGCTGCGGCGAGAACATTTTCCTGCGGCATGGGTTCCGCGAGATCTTCGAGAAGCACGCCGTGGACATCGTGATGCCGGACTTCCAGAAGTGCGGCGGCCTGCTCGAAGCCCGCAAGATCGCCGATATGGCGCACACCTACTACATCCCGGTGGCGCCGCACGCAGTGACTTCGCCCATCGGCATGATGGCCACGGCGCACGTATGCGCGGCGATTCCCAACTTCCTGGTGCAGGAATGGCACTGGATCGATTCCCCGGAGCTATGGCGGAACTGGGTCAAGGAAGGCGAGATCATCCAGAAGGGCTTCATCACCTTGCCGGAGCGCGCGGGCATCGGCGTGGAGATGAATGACGATGGCGCGCGTAAAGCCCAGGTGCCCGGTTCGCCCTGGTTCGAGCCGGCGGCGCGAGGGTAGGGGAGTTTCGAGCGCCGGCGGACGAGCGCGGGGCGAGCCTGCCCCACCAGGATCTCGAGGACCATATATCCATCGGCCTGCTCTTCACGCTGGGGAAGTTCCGCATGATCGACCTGGCGGATCTGGAATGGTACTATGAACGCAAGCTCATGTGTCCCGTTAACCGGATCGGCACGGCCGACGTTTACCAGGTGAGCATACACGGCCAGGACAAGAATGTCTCGCCGGCTCTGGCCCAGGCCCTGCACGACAGGGTAGCCATCATGGGTAACGGCCCAAGGAAGGGCGGACTGATGGCAGGTTCACCGTCACCACTTTGCGGAGACATACCAACCTCGCGAGTAGAGAAAGGAGCTAGTTGTGGCAGATTATCGATCAACCCGCAGGGATTTTCTGGAACAGGCCGGCAAACTCGGATCCATTCCGTTGATCGGCACCGCCATGGCGGCCGGGCCTTTTCAAGTCAACACCGTGCCGCAGATCAAAGGCAAGGCGAAATCCGTTACCATCCCGACCCACGAATTCGCGGGGCCGAGGGGCGCGCCGTGGATGGAAGAGCGGCTGGATTTCCCGGCAACCTGGGATCTCCATGTGATGGAGATGGCCGGGCACAATCTGCCGGTTCTCACGCCGCAGCAGATTGCCGATCAATGCAGTCAGCCCATCGGCGCAAAATCGCTCGGTGAACTGGCCGGGGGGAAAAAGAGGGTCGCCATCAGCTTCGACGACCTGACCCGCACCACTCCCGCTTACGCCGTAACGCCGTGGCTGGTTGCGGAGCTGGCCAAAGCCGGGGTCGACGACCAGAACATCCTGTTCATCGGTTCCTTCGGCACGCACCGCCCGATGACGCAGGAGGAGGTCGGCAGGAAACTCGGTCCAAAGATCGCAAGAAACTACGCGTGGCTGAACCACGACGCGTTCGACAACGTGAAGGAAGTTGGCACGACCACCCGTGACAACAAGATTCTGCTGAACCAGACCTTCCTCGGGGCGGACCTGAAGATCTGCATCAGCGGCATCAAGGTCCATCAGGACGCGGGCTACGGCGGCGGCGCAAAGGCGGTCCTCCCCGGTCTGGCCGCGCTTCCGACGGTGGAATACAATCACACGCAAATCCTGACGAAAGTCGGGACCACGGGTCCCGTGAAAATCTTCAAGAACGACATGCGGCTGGACATGATCGAAGCGGCCCGCATGGCGAAGGTCGACTACACCGTTCAGATCCTGTACAACGACCGCTTGCGGCCCACCCACATCTGGGCGGGCGACATCGTGGAGGCGCACCACGCGGGGGTTCGCGTGGCGGCAAAAACCTATTGCACGCCGACGTTCAAGGACGCCGACATCGTGGTGGCCAACGCCTATCCGCAGAACGCGCAGGCGTTCCACGGCGCACTGTGGATCAATTATTCGGTTCGCGACGGCGGGACGGGGGTTCTGATCGTCCAGCATCCGCTGGGCATCGATCCGATCCACTACCTCAACAACAGGCTGGCGGGACGCAGTGGCGCGACGCAATTCGACCTGACGGACCGGCGCGTGAGCGGCGCCTTCGGCAGGGGCGGCGGCAACGCCAAGCAGACCAACCTGATCGTGTACTCGCAGTATCTCACCCGCAACATGAAGAACAACTACCGGACCGGTACGTTCTTCTGCGATCAATGGGCAGACGTGATCGCCAAGCTCAAGCAATTGCATCCGGGCGATCCCAAGGTAGCGGTATACCCGTGCGCGGGCATGCAGCACCAGGAGATCGAACTGGACGGATAAACTCGCTTAGGAGGTTTTCCCGTATGAGATCGCTGTCCCGCCGGGACTTGATTCGCCTTGCCGTCGCGCTGCCGTCGGCCGGCGTGTTTAGCCGTTACCGGGCGATGGCCGCGCCGAGTGTGAATCGCGTCAAGATCACCGCGATCCGGGCCATGGCCATCCAGAACATCGCCGGCAACTGCCTGATCCGCATCGATACCGATAGCGGACTGATGGGCTACGGCGAGGCCGGCGCCACCGGACCGATGGCGCGTGCCCGGATCGCCACCATGCGAGACCTGCTGATCGGCAAGGATCCGCTGGCCATCGAAGTGCATTTCCAGAACATGACGTCTCTGATGCACACTTACATGGCACACATTCCCACCATCAGCGGCATCGACATCGCGCTGTGGGACTTGGCCGGGAAGATTGTCGGAGCCCCCATCGACACGCTGCTGGGCGGCCCGTTCCGCGAGTCGATCCCCATGTACTCCCACGGCCTCGGTTTCAACATGCTCGACAAAGCTTCCTGCCGGGATTGGGCGCAGCGCATCAAAGAAATGCCGGAGGGCTTTACCGCTTTCAAGAACGGCATCGACCCGCTGCTGGGCGTGCCCGCGGCCCGATTCGCGCCCACGCTCACCACCCAGCAACTCCGCAACGTGGCGCGCGGCTATGCCAACTGCCGCGAAGCTGTGGGTGACGACATCGACATCGCCGTCCATTGCCACAACGAGCTCGACACGCCCAGCGCGATAGCGGTTGCCAAGGCCGTGGAGCCGATGAGTCCTCTGTTCATCGAAGACGCGCTCAATCCGCCTTTCTCCGAAGCGTGGATGGCGCTGCGCCGCTCGACGCGCGTGCCGCTGCTAACCGGGGAGAAGCTCGAAATGGTCCGCGGATTCAAGCCGTTCCTGGACAGCCAGGCGGTGGACATCATCCATCCCGATCTGTCGTTCGCGGGCGGGATCACGGGGACGCGAAAGATCGCGGACTACGCGGCTCAGTTCCGCACTCCGGTGGCGCTGCACAACGTCGGGTCGCTGGTGCTGACGTATGCCAACGCGCATTTCGGCGCGTCCATCCAGAACTTCTACCGCTCGGAAAGCCAGCTCGGGCGGCCCGGCCGGTACATCGAGGGAATGGCCGCGGGCAGCCCGCCCGAGGTGCGCAAGGGGCTGCTCAGAGTGCCGACGGGTCCCGGGCTCGGGCTGGAGATCAATCCGGACTTCTTGAAGAAGAACCTGGCGCCGGGGGAGGAGTACTGGGGGTAAGTGTTTTGGCCCCCTTGCGTTGCAAGTCGCTTTGTGATAATGTCGCTTCGGTTGGAACTCTGCTTGCTGAAGGGATCTACATGCGAAGGCTACCACTATTAGTCGGATTGTTGGGCTTGGCGTTTGCCATAGCGTACGCCCAAACCGGTGGGCAAATCACCGGTGTCGTCACGGACCCGAGCGGCGCGCTAATTCCAAGCGCAGCCGTTACGGTCACCAATACCGCGACCAACGTGGCGCGGTCGACGGAAACGAACGCCGCGGGACTTTATAGCTTCCCGGATCTGACGCCGGGAGTGTACGACGTGAAGGTCGTGGCGGCGGGCTTCGGCACCGTGGTGAAGACGGGTATCGAACTCCAGGTGCAGCAGGTGGGGCGCATCGATTTCGCGCTGGCCGTGGGACAAGCGCAGCAGACCATCGAGGTGGCTGCCAACGCGGCCTTGCTGGCCACCGAAAACGCCTCGGTCGGGACCGTGATCGAGGAACAGCGGATCATGGATCTGCCGTTGAACGGCCGCAGTTACCTCAGCCTGGTCGGGCTGAGTCCTAACGTGACTACTGGATTTGTTGCCGCCGCGCAGGCCAGTGGCCGCCTGGGCGGCTCGCGCGGCTCCCTCACCATCGCCGTGACGGGCGGGCGCTCGACCTGGGAGAACTTCACCCTGGACGGCATCACCAACACCGACATTGACTTCAATACCTACATCCTTCAGCCGTCGGTCGACGCCCTTCAGGAGTTCAAGGTCCAGTCGGGCATCTATCCCGCGGAGTTCGGCCGGGAACTCGGACAGGTCAACGCCGCCACCAAGCCCGGCACCAATGAATTCCACGGAGCCCTTTGGGAGTTCCTGCGCAACGACAAGCTCGACGCCGTGCCTTACGACTTCTCCTCGGCCACCCGCAGCGCCACCAATCCCCCTCCCGTGAAAGCGCCCTACAAACAGAATCAATACGGCTATGAGCTGGGGGGGCCGGTTCGGATTCCGAAACTGTTCAACGGAAAGAACCGGCTGTTCTTCATGTCGAATTTCGAGGAATACAACTCCCGGCAGACTAGTCCGTCGATCATCACAACAATGCCGCAGGCGATGCGCAATGGAGACTTTTCCTCCATCCTCTCTTCCGGGTACGTACTTTATGACCCGAACTCGCGCAACCTCGGGAGCTCCACGGTTGCCGCCCAACAGCTTGCCAGCGTCGTCGCGACCCAGACTCCATTCCCCGGCAATATTATTCCCACCAGCCGTATCAGCCCGGACTCCTTGCTTCTGCTCAGCAAGTGGAATCCATTGCCGAATCTGCCCCAGACGACGGCCGGGCTGCCTTACCATAATTATCAATACGGCTTGACCATTCCGCTCGACAAGGACACGCTCACCGAGCGCATCGATTTCAACGAGAGCGCGAAATCGCAGTGGTTCGGCCGCTACAGTTGGAACGACGAATCCACCCTCGAGAACACCGGCCAGATCACCGACGACGGCGAAACTCTGTATACCCGGGCCAGCCAGTGGGTGCTCTCCAACATCCGGACCATTTCCCCCACCAAGGTGAACGAGGTGCGGTTCGGCTACAACTCGCTGTTCAACAATATCACCCAGCAGTTGGCGGGCAAGGAGAACGTGAACGTGGAGCTGGGCATGCCGGTGGTGCCCACCGATCCGAATTCCTTTGGCATACCCAATATCAACTTTCTCAATGGCAATCTGACCAGTTACGGCAACCCCACCAGCAGCCCCTTCCAGATCAACGACAAGTATTTCGAGTGGGTGGACAACTTCTCCTGGGTCATCGGGAAGCACTCGCTGCGCTTTGGCGGGGAATACCGGTACAACGAGTTTCCGCAGACCGGCAATGAATTCCCCCGCGGCCAGTTCTATTTCGATGGCCGGTACACCAACATGGTCACAGCGTCGGGCGGGGGAACCGGCGGCTTCTCGGGCGCCGATATGCTGCTGGGCGATTCGTATGAGGCCATTATCGCCGTCGCGCTGGCTTCGACCGATTTCCGCAACAGCGAATGGGCGGCCTATATCGACGACACCTGGCGGCTGGCCCCGCACCTTACTGTTACCTTAGGTCTCCGGTGGGAGGTGGCGCAGCCACTGCTGGATGCATCCGGCCTCGAGCCGAATATCCAGCTCCAACAGCCGCTTCCCAACCAGGCCAATGTGCAGAATCTGGCTCTGCATCCGGTTTACGTCCGCACGGGCAGCGGGAATTTTTACGACGGCATCAACTTCCGTTACGCACCCTATTGGTCCGCCAATGGAGGAATCGCCGGGTCCCCTCCCCTACAAACCGTCAGGGACGGGCGGATGGGCAGCCGGTTGATCAACACCAATTACGGCGACTTCGCGCCACGTATCGGGATCGCCTACAGCCCCTCGGATAAGTGGTCGATCCGCGCCGGCTACGGCATCTTCTACTCGATGGAGAGCAAGAACTCCATCTTCGACCTCGCCCGCGGAATGGGTGGCCGAGCCACCACCCTGGCGAGTACCACCTATACGCCGCCGACGTTTACTTACACGAATTTCCTCAATACGGCGAGCCTTCCGGTGACCGTACCCGTCAGCCTCACCTGGGGTGCGGCCCAACACCTGCCGGACAGCTCCACCCAGCAATTCGTGCTGAACGTCCAGCGCACGGTCGGCAAATTCTCGACCTTCGAGGCGGGTTACACCGGCTCGGTAAGCCGCCACCTGGCCTTCCTGCTGGATGAAAATCAGGGGATTCTCAGCGCAACCTTACCGGCGGTTCAACGCTTGCCTTATCCGGAATGGGGCGCCTCGGGAATCCAGTATGTGATGGCTGCCGCCAATGGGAATTACAGTAGTCTCCGAACCCAGTGGACCACGCGTTTGGGCAGCAACCTGAACGCCTTGCTGGGCTACACCTGGTCCAAGGGCCTGGACGACACCAGCAACATCCGCGGCACAGTGGGGGCCGACTTCTCGCCCCAGAATGCGCTGTGCCCGACTACATGCGAATACGGCCCCTCGGATTTCAACATTCCGCAACGTTTCATCGCTTCCATTCTCTACATTCTGCCGTTCGGCAAGGGCCAGAAGCTTCTCAACCATGGAGGAGTCGTAAACGAGGTAGTAGGCGGCTGGCAGCTCAGCACCATCACCACTTTGCAAAGCGGCAGCCCGGTGGATACGTCCTCATGGGATTCCGGGGGCACCAATTTCGTTTCGAACGCCACGCGGCTCAGTTGCAATGCCGGCGTGAACCCGGTTCTGCCCGGTAACAGCCAGAACGGCTGGTATAACCCGGCGGCATTCTCCGACCCCGTCGCCGCCACGTTTGGCACCTGTGGGCGCAACAACCTCAGGGGACCGTGGCTGGGGAACGAAGATATTTCGATCGTGAAGTATTTCCGGCTCGCCGAGAAAAAGACCCTTGAATTCCGCACGGAAATGTTCAACGCTCCCAACCATGTGCTGTTGACCGAAGGTGGCAGTTTAGGCTGGGGAAACGGCTCGAACCCGACGCCAGCCGCGAGCTTCGGCAAAATCACCTCGACTTCGAACTCCATGCGCCAGATCCAGCTCGCGCTCAAGTTAAACTTCTGACGGTTCCGAGCACCCTTGCGGGATGCGGCCCATCCGCCGCATCCCGCGCGATCTGATATAAATATTAACGTAGCTCTAAAAAAGGAGCAGCAAATGTTCAATAAGCTGGAGACTGCCCAGGCCACCCGGCGAGGGTTCCTGGGTGCGGCCGCCTTGACGGCCGCGCAATACAAACGGGTCCTCGGCGCCAACGATCGTATCGGCGTCGGGTTCATCGGGTTCGGGTTGATTGGCAAACAGCACATCACCGATTTCAAGAAATTCGACGACGTGGATATCGTGGGCCTCTGTGACGTCTATAAGCCGCGCGTGGAGGAAGGTCTCAAGTACATCGGAAATCCCAATACGAAAGCGTACAGCGACTTCCGGAAGATGTACGAGAACAAGGATATCCAGGGCGT
>PMYB01000103.1 GCA_003170915.1 Bryobacterales bacterium
AAGGTTATTTCTAGACGGTTCCTAAGCTCTACCCGTATGCATACCCGTTCGATTCCAACCATCGCACTGGCACTGAGCCTGGCGGCGGCCGGCGCCGCGCAGGACGCCGCCCGCCTGATCGAGGACCCGGCCGTGAAGGAAGCCCTGAACGCCGTCAAGCGCAATGAGGCCCATTTCATCGAGGAGCAGATTCGAATCTGCGAAATTCCCGCGCCGCCGTTCCACGAAGAGACGCGAGCCAAGGAACTGGAAAGGCTGTTCCAACAATTGGGCCTCCGGGATGTCCGCATCGACAAGGCCGGGAACGTGATCGGCGTGCGTCCGGGCGCGGCCGCGCATCCCAACCTGCTGTTTCAGGCCCACCTCGATACCGTTTTTCCGGAAGGGACGAATGTGAAGGTAACGCGCCAGGGCGACGTTTTGAAAGGGCCTGGCATCGGAGACGATTGCCGCGGCCTGGTCACCATGCTGGGCGTCATCAAGGCCCTGGATGACGGCAAGGTAACTACGCCGGGGACCATTACCTTCGCCGCCGACACCGGAGAAGAAGGGCTGGGAGATCTGCGCGGCACCAAGAATCTTTTCAACGACAGTCTAAAGGGCCAGATCGACAAATTCATTTCCGTGGACGGGACTGGTCTCAGCATAGAGAACGCCGGCGTGGGCAGCTATCGGTATCGGGCCACCTTCAAGGGGCCGGGCGGGCATAGCTTCGGTGCTTTCGGCATGGCCAATCCGATCCAGGCGATGGGCCGTGCCATCGCCAAGATCGATAACTTCCAAGTGCCGGACAATCCCAAGACGACGTTCAACGTGGGCCGTGTTGGCGGCGGCACTTCCGTCAATGCCATCCCTTTCGAATGCTGGATGGAGGTCGATATGCGCTCCGCCGGTAAGGATGCGCTGGAGACGTTGAACACGAAATACAAAGCTGCCGTCCAGGAAGCCGTGGAAGAAGAGAATCGCCGCTGGAACGGCCGCGGACCGGTTACGGTGTCAAACGAGCTGGTGGGAGTGCGCCCGGCGGGAAACACGCCGGCCGATTCCGAAATCGTCCTGACAGCGGTTGCGGTGACTAAGTTGTTCGGCGCCGGGGGAACGCTTCGGGAAGGATCTTCGGACTCGAATGTTCCAATGAATATGGGCATTCCCGCGCTAACCATCGGCGGAGGCGGCTCGGGATCGGGCGCCCATTCGCTCAACGAAACCTTCGACGCGAAGGATTCGTGGCTGGGGACCGAGCGTGGGCTGCTGCTGGCGGTGGCGCTGGCGCGTTAAGGGCCGGGGCGCTCGCCCTGTTAAAATGTTCGCGTGGCCCCGAAGGAGGAATACTCGCGGGCGGACGTGCGCCGCCAGTTCGGGATCTCCGCGCGCCAACTGCGAAGCTGGGAGCGCCAGGGGCTGATCGCCGCCGCCAGGAGCTACTCCTTCTCCGACCTCATCGCGCTCCAGACCCTCATCAAGCTGAGCGAGAACCACATCCGGCCACGCGAGATCGGCCGCGCGCTGGCGTCGCTGCGCGAAAAGCTCGACTGGGTCAAGCAGCCGCTGTCGGAGCTTCGCATCGTCTCCGACGGGAAGAAGATCGCGGTCCACCTCGCGGGCCAGAAAATGGAGGCCATCAGCGGGCAGATCCTTTTCGATTTCGACGCCGCCGGGCTGGGCGGCGTCAAGACCTTTCCCGACCGCAAGCGTGCCGTCAACCGCACGCGCGAGGCGGAATCCTGGTTCCAGAAGGGACTCGACCTGGAAGAGACCGGCGCTCCCATCGAGCAGGCCATCGAAGCCTACCGCAAGGTGCTCGAATTGAATCCTGCCGCCGCCGGCGCGCTGGTCAATCTCGGCACCATCCATTACCGCCAGCACCAATTCGCCCCGGCCGAGAGGTACTACATGGAAGCCATCGTGGCCGACCCCGCCTACCCTCTGGCCCAGTTCAACCTCGGCAACCTTTACGACGAGCAAGGCCGCATCAAAGAGGCTTTCGAATACTACCGCCGGGCCCTGGAACTCAGCCCCAACTACGCCGACGCCCATTTTAACCTGGCCCTGCTGTGCGAGCGCACCGGCGACCCGCTGAAGGCCGTGCACCACTGGAAGGCGTATCTGAAGCTCGATAACTCGGGGCAGTGGGCCGAGATTGCGCGGCGGCAGTTGGAACGGCTGCGGCAGGCCACCGTGGTTCACTCCCGGTAAGCGCGCTGTTTCCGCTATCCTGAAATTCTGGAGCCATCGATTTGAATCGCATTCTTCTGGCGTTTCGCTGCTTTTTCAACATCCTCTTTCACGGCGCGCTTTCCGCGGAGGCGCTCGGCGTTCTGAAGCTGGCGCGCCGCGAGCAGGCAGCGCCGGCAAAACCGGCCGCCCCGTCGAGGACGCCGGCCGACGGCGCGCTGCAGATTTTGACCATCCTTCAGCGGGATTCCCGCTTGGTGGATTTCCTGATGGAGGATATCGCGTCGTACTCCGACGACCAGGTGGGCGCGGCGGTCCGGGAGCTTCACGATCAATGCCGCGACTCTATCGCGCGCTATGTCACACTCCAACCGGTGATTGACGGCGTCGAAGGCACCCCCGTCAAGGCGCCCTCGGGCGACCCGCACGTCGTCCGGTTCATCGGCAACGTCCCGGCCACGCCGCCCTCCGGCGGCACTTTGCGTCACAAAGGGTGGCGCGCGGCGAAGGTGGATCTTCCCTCCCTGGCCGCCAAAGAGGACACCAGCATCATCGCGCCCGCGGAAATCGAGATCGAATAGAGCGTCGCACAACCATGAAGATCGGCATCGACCTCGGCACCACCAACTCCGCTTTGGCCTATATCGACGAGGTCGAGGCGGAGGACCGCGACTTTCCGCCAGTCCACATCTTCGAGACGCCGCAACTGGTGGCCGCGGGCCGCATCGAGCCGCGCCGCACGCTGCCTTCGTTTTTGTTCTTGGAAGACGGGCAGCCAGTCGGCGTGTACGCGCGCGAGCAGGGTGCCATCGTCCCCACGCGCCTGGTGCATTCGGCGAAATCCTGGCTCTCCAACCCCGATGTCGATCGCACCGCCAAAATCCTCCCGTGGGATTCGCAGGAGACGGGACGCGTGCTCTCGCCCGTCGAGGTTTCCGCGCGCTTCATCGCCAAATTCCGCGAGGAGTGGGACCGCGCCAAAGGCGTGCCGCTGGCCGCGCAGGACATCGTACTCACCGTCCCCGCGTCCTTCGACGAAGAGGCTCGGGAGCTCACCGTGATGGCCGCGCGCGAGGCGGGTCTCGAGCGCCTCACGCTGCTCGAAGAGCCGGCCGCGGCGTTCTATTCGTGGATCGCCAACAACCTGGCGCAGTCGCGCAAGAAGCTCTTCGACGGGCAGACGGTGCTGATCTGCGACGTGGGCGGAGGCACCAGCGATTTCAGCCTCATCCGCGTTTCGCGCAAGGGCGACCTGGTCGAGTTCACGCGCACCGCCGTGGGCAAGCACCTGCTGCTGGGCGGCGACAATCTCGACCTCACGCTGGCCTGGCTGGTGGAGACGAAACTGGGCAAGCCGCTCTCCATTCGCCAGCGCAGCGGCTTGCGCCGCCAGTGCACCGCCGCCAAGGAAAAGCTGCTTGGCGACGCCAGTTTGCAGAGCGTGGAAATCACCGTGCTCGGCTCCGGCTCGGCGCTGATCGGTAGATCGCTCAAGACCGAAATCCTGCGCGAGGAAGCCCTGGAACTGGCCCTCGAAGGCTTCCTCCCCTTCACCCGGCGCGGCGAGCCGCCCAAGGAGGAAAAGCGCAGCCTCTTCCGCGAGCTCGGCCTGCCGTACGTCTCCGACCCGGCCATCACACGCCACCTCAACGCCTTTCTGGAGCCCACCGGCCAGGTCCCCGACGCCATTCTCTTCAACGGCGGTTTCTTCATTCCCGAGATTCTGCAAGCGCGCGCCGCCGACGTAGTGGGCCAGTGGTACGGCCGCCGGCCCGAGATTCTGGAGAACACCGAGCTGGATCTGGCCGTGGCGCGCGGCGCGGCCTACTACTCTTACGTGCGCTCGACCGGCAGCGGTGTGCTGGTGCGCGGTGGCTTGCCGCGCACCTACTACATCGCCCTCGGCGAGCCTCGCGATGGCAAGTTCCCCGCCGTGTGCCTGGTGCCGCGCGGAACCGAAGAAGGCGCCTCCATCGAGATTGATAACGATGCGTTGCAGCTTGTCGCCAACCGCCCGGTCGCGTTTCGCCTCTACAGTTCTCTCACGCGCGCCGACGATAAACTCGGCGACGTGCTTGAATTCCGCACCGGCGATACCGACCTGCACACGCACGCCCCGCTCCACGCCGTCATCCGCTTCGGCAAAAAGGCCGAGGAGCGCTTCATCCCGGTGAAGTTGGGCGCGCGCCTGACGGAAATCGGCACGCTCGAAACCTGGTGCGAATCGAAAATCGGCGACAACCGCTGGCGGCTCCAGTTCGAGTTGCGCAAACAAGCCGCCGTCGAGCCCGTCGAACGCAAAGCCGCGGCCGTGGTCAGCGAGCCGGCTCTGAAATCGTCGCTGGAGCTGATCGCCGCCGTATTCTCGCCCACCACGAAATCGCCCATCGCACCGGAGGAAGTCCCCGCCAGGCTCGAACAGACGATGGGCCTGGGAAAGAACAGTTGGCCACTCTCCGCCATCCGCCAAATGGCCGATGCGTTTCTGGCGGCAGCCGACGGCCGCAAGAAGAGTCCGGCCTACGAGATCCGCTGGCTCAACCTGTGCGGCTTCTGCCTGCGCCCCGGCTTCGGCTATCCCGGCGACGATTTCCGCATTGAGCAGACGCGCCGCATCTACTCCGCCGGCCTCACCCACGGCAACCAGGTGCAATGCGAGGTCGAGTGGTGGATCTTCTGGGGACGCCTGGCCGGCGGTCTCAACCGCAACCAGCAGACCGATGTCTACCAGCGCCTCTCCGGCTTCCTGCTGCCGCGCGGCAACAAGAGACCGCCGCGCATCAATGCGGCCCTGCTGCGGGAAATGTGGCGCACGGTTTCGAGCCTGGAACTGTTGCCCGTTGGCGCGAAGACCGAACTGGCCGAGACGCTCCTCAAGCGGGTCAAACTGGGCGATTTCAAAGAGAGCGAACTCTGGTGCCTCTCCCGCCTGGCGGCTCGCAAGCTTTTCTACGGCCCCACCAACCTGGTCATCCCGCCCGCCGCCGTCACTCGCTGGGTGGAGACGCTGCTCAACATTCCCACTGCCGGCGACGCCTTGGCCGCCATGGCCCGCCGCACCGACGATCCGATGCGCGATCTCCCTTCAGCCACGCGCGAGGCAGTCAAACGCAAGCTACAGACCTTGCCCCACGCCGCCCGGCTGACCGCCGTTCTGGAAGGTGAAGAAGACGACAGCGCCCTGGGCCGCATCTTCGGAGAAGAATTGCCGTCGGGGTTGGTGCTGGAGACGCCTGGGGCGGTTGGCTAAGGCATCAGAACCTCTGCCGATCGGCGCGTCGGATTCGTCGAACAGATCCCACGGAGTCGGCAGGGAGGCTCTCTTGGCGTTTGCGCCGATGGGGAGGAGATTCATCGACAGGAACCCGAGGTTCTCAGCGCAGCCGTCGAGTTTCCGGTTTTGGAGCCTTCTTGAATCGCAGGATGGCCGTTCTTAAGCGCCCCGACGACGCGCCTTGCGAGTTCTTCCGCGTGAGTGCCGGTCTCCACCATCCGGGTCTCCCCGCAATCGCCCTTCTCCAGTGGGGCACATGTCCGAGCGCGCCAAGGAGTTGCGGCGTGGCGCCAGGCCGGCTTGCGGGGACTGATTCCAGATGCGAGTTCACGTCCTCTTTGGCAGGGGCAGGATGAGAGTTCTCGGCGTGTCGCCAAACGCAACAAAGCCATGGTGCAGATAAAAGCTCTCTGCCTGTTCGTCCTTGGCATCGACGACAAGCGCATAAACGGCAACCTCGGACCGGCTCGCACGCTCTATTGCATCCCATAACAGGGCGCCTCCGAGTTTACGGCCATGATAGGCGNNGCGACGGCAAGGCGCCCCAGGCGCGCAACCGGTACAGCGGGATAGCGTGGCAGACGTTTGGCGAGCCGGGCTGGCATCTGCGCGAGGAGGACCCCGGCCGCAGCCAATGTGTAGAACCCGGCAATTCGGTTTGTCGCGATCTCGCGGGCCACAAAACACGCCATGGCGCGGCGGCGCACATCCTGGCCGGCCTGCTCCCGAAAATAGCGATCGAGCGCATCCACCCCACACGTAAACTCTATACGATCATGGCTTGGCCCAAGTGGCTCAATGATGAATGAACCGGTCATCGCGAGGATACGATCAAACGGGCGTGAGCCTTCTTGGCGCGCTTCAGGGCAGGCGCAAGAACCGGCGGGTTCAGAAGCAACTCAACAAAGCGCTGCTGGTCTTCGATGGACAAGTGAATGACCTGGGCTTCGTCGATTGTCCTGTGTGCGACCTCCTGAGCGGCGGCGACCACAAAATCGCTGATACTGCGGCCCTGGAGTTCCGCGGCCCGCCTGACGACCCGAAGCGTATCGGGCGCAATGCGAGCTTCGATACGCGCCGTGCGGCTTGCTTGCTGGGGCATGGCTGAAAACACTCCTGAGCAGTATTGTACGGGATTATTCCTCACAATTCAACCGCCGAGGCTGAGCCGGCGCGGCAGCTTGCGGACTCTATAGCGTGCTTCCGCCATGCTGGCCGACTTGGTGGCAGTAATCCGGCCAAACTTTCTCGAACGCCGTGTGGGGCCAGCGTAACCTCAGGGCTGGTATAGCACGTTACCGAGCTCCCAATTGACCAGCCTAACCGCAACTCCCGCCGTTTTGCGCAACGGCGATCCCGTTAGAATCGTCGGACGCCGAAATGGGTTTGTTATTTCGGAAGCTGATCGGCGTTATGAGAACGCTGTTGGCGGTTCACTCAAAAGACTCCGGCGAGACCTTCGGCCCCTCGAATTCTGGGTGCTTATAACGCTCAACTGCGCTTGTGATGAGGTCATATCGTTCCCATTCTCTATGATTTTGATGCTTGCGGTTCGCTTCGCCTCTTCTGTCGGAAGCGCATTAAGATACCGGTCTTTCGCGGTGGCAGTATCGGGATTCAGTTGACAGGTGTAAGGCGACGGGCTACAGTATTACCAGTGAGAATAACGAACTTCGTCCACAAGGGCCTGAAAAGGCTCTACCTGGAGGACAGCGCCAAAGGCTTGCCTCCGGATGCCGTGGACAAGCTTCGAGCAATGCTGACCTTCCTGCAAGGACATCGAAAACTCGGAACAACTGCGGGCCTTTCCCTTGTGGAAAGCGCACCGGCTTGCCGGAGATCGTAAAGGGGTCTGGAGCCTGCACGTCACTCGCAACTGGCGCCTGACGTTCCAGATCGAGGACGGCGATATATTTGACGTCAACTATGAAGACTATCACTGAGGAAAAAGCCATGCGGATGCTAAACCCTGTTCATCCTGGCCGCTTTCTGCGGACCGAGATTATCGAGGCTCACAACCTTTCCGTGACGGATGCGGCGAAGATTCTTCGCGTATCCCGCCCGACCCTTTCGAGTCTCTTAAACACCAGGGCCGATCTCTCGGCCGAAATGGCCCTGCGCTTCGAGAAGGCGTTCGGCGTCGATATGGACACCCTCATGAGAATGCAGAATTCCTACGACATCGCCCGCACGCGCAGCCGCGAGAAGAGGATTCGCGTAGAGCGCTACAAACCCCGGCCGGCGGCGTAAGGCGCTCTGAGCAGGTTGAATCCGGGCGGTCGTCTATCACGCGATCTTGCGCCGCGTCATGCGGATGGTCAGTACCCTTTCGATGCGGGCAATTTCGCCGCGCTCCGACCGCGTGCCGAAGGTCGAAGCGGTTCCCCGGGCGCCGGCGCGGCCGGTCCGGCCAACGCGGTGGATGAAATCCTCGGGAACTTGCGGCAGGTCGTAGTTCACTACGTGGGAGATGCCGTCCACGTGAATGCCGCGCGCGGCCACGTCGGTCGCCACCAGGACGCGGTAGTACCCGTCCTGGAAGCCCTTCAGCGCCTGGTTGCGCTGGTTCTGGGTGCGGTCGCCGTGAATCGCGGTGGCCTTCGCGCCGCCTTGGGCCAGTCGCTTCGCCAGGCGGTCCGCGCCGTGCTTGGTGCGGGCGAACACCAGGAACGAGCCAGTCTCTTCCCGCAGCATGGTCTCGAGCAGCGCCAGCTTGCGATCCTGCTCGACTTCATAAACGTGCAGGTCCACTTGCTCGATCGGCTTGGTGGTGGAACCCACCTCGATGCGCAGCGCATTGCGGACTTGCGTCTCGACCAGGTGTTTGACCGAGGTTTCGATGGTAGCCGAGAAAAGCAGAGTCTGGCGATCCGCGGGCGTGGCCGCCATGATTCGCTTGATGGTCGGCAGGAAGCCCATATCCAGCATGCGGTCCGCCTCGTCCAGGACGAGGATTCGCACGCCTGCGAGATTGACCAGTTCGCGGGTGAGGAAGTCGTACAGCCTTCCCGGTGTCGCAATGAGCACTTGCGCGCCCTTGCGAATCGTTTGCAATTGCGGCCCTTCGCCCAGCCCGCCGACTACCACGGCGGCGCGGATGCCGCTGCCCATCGCCATCGTGGCGAAGGTTTCGGCGATCTGGATGGCGAGCTCGCGCGTGGGACTCAGAATCATGGCGCGGATACCGGCCCGGTGCGGTTCCTTGCCCAGCAATTGGATCAGTGGCAGAACGAACGCGAGTGTTTTCCCGGTTCCGGTTTGCGCCGTGGCAACCAGGTCGCGCCCGGCCAGCGCCGGCTCGATAGCCAGGGCCTGCACGGGGGTGGGTTCGGTAAAGCCGTGTTTTTTGAGGTTGCTCTTCAAGAGAGCGGAGAGAGAGAGTTCAGAGAAACTTTTCATTTGTGTTTGTAACGTTTGTGAGAAGAGGAATCAGCGAGCCGACTACCGATGTTGGAAGAGGGGGTTGCGGATTAGCTTCAACTACCTTCCAATTGTACCAAATGCGGCGCCGTCCTGTTTGGCCTCGACCGGCGCCTTCTTGTTAGACTTTCTACTGGATGCCTAAAGCGACGCATTTGGAGTGCAGCCTGTGCCACAACAGGCTGGAAGCAGGTGTGGTTGCCAACCTTTGCACCTGCGGGGGTCCGCTGCTCGTGCGGTATGACCTCGAAAAAATCCGCCATCGCTGGAGAAGGCGGGAGGTGGCCAACGGCCCGTCGAGCATGTGGCGCTATGCGCCGCTCCTGCCGCCGGCCAATGAATCCATCGTCACGCTGGGCGAGGGCTGGACGCCTCTGATCCGCACCGAGCGGCTGGGAGCGCGCATCGGCGCCGATGAGCTGTGGGTGAAGGACGAAGGGCTGAATCCCACCGCCTCGTTCAAGGCGCGCGGGCTATCCTGCGCCGTCTCCATGTGCGTGGAGTTGGGCATCCGGAAAGTCGCCATCCCTTCCGCCGGCAATGCGGCCAGCGCCATGGCAGCCTACGCGGCCGCGGCGGGCATCGAGGCCCACATCTTCATGCCGCGCGATGTCCCGCAAGCCAATTACCTGGAGTGCATGGCCTACGGCGCGCGCGTGACGCTGGTGGATGGCCTCATCAGCGATTGCGGCCGCATGGTGGCGGAGCGCGCACCCGGCGAAGGCTGGTTCGACGTCAGCACCCTCAAGGAACCCTACCGCATCGAAGGCAAGAAAACCATGGGGTACGAGGTCGCCGAGCAACTGGATTGGGAATTGCCGGACGCGATTTTCTATCCCACGGGCGGCGGCGTGGGCCTCATCGGGATGTGGAAGGCGTTCGAGGAAATGGAGAAGCTCGGCTGGATCGGCGGGCGGCGGCCCAAGATGATCGCCGTGCAGGCCGAAGGCTGCCAGCCGGTGGTGCGCGCTTTTGAAGAAAACGAGCCGCGCAGCCGGTTTTACGAGAACGCCCAAACGGTGGCCGCGGGGCTGCGGGTGCCCAAGCCTCTGGGCGATTTCCTGGTGCTTGAGGCGGTGCGCCAGAGCGGCGGCACGGCCATCGCGGTGAGCGACGACGCGCTGATGGAGGCCGGCGTGCGGCTGGCCGCCGATGAGGGCATTTACGCTGCGCCCGAAGGCGCGGCGTGCGTGGCCGCGCTTGAAAAACTGCTGGCTTCCGGTTTCTTGAAGAGCACCGACCGGATCGTGCTCTACAACACCGGCTCCGGATTGAAGTATCCGGAGGCCTACTCGGCGCGGTTTCCGCGATGAAAGACCTGGCACTGAGCGCGCTCGACGCGGTGGCGCGGCGCGGCGTCACCTACGCCGACGCGCGCGCCCTCGAGATCCGCGAGCGGGAAGTCACCACCAAGAACGGCAAGGCCGGCCATGTCTCGAGCTCCGAATCCATGGGAATCGGGATTCGCGTGCTGGCATTCGGCTGTTGGGGGTTCGCCGCCACCGACGATCTCAGCAAGAGCGGCATCGAATCCGCCGCCGCCCTGGCGCTCCAGATCGCGCGATCGGGCACAGCTGCGCGGAAACGGGAAGTGACACTCGCTCCGGAGCGGAAGTACGAGGCCACCTGGGTCTCGCCGTTCCAGATCGATCCGTTCTCCATTCCAGTGGACCGCAACCTGGGGATTCTGCTGGCGGTGGATGCGGAATTGCGCCGCGTTCCGGGGGTCAGCCTGGCGGAAGCCTCGATGCACTTCGAGCGGCGGCGGCAGGTCTTCGCATCCACCCTGGGGAGTCTCATCGACCAGACCCGCTGCCTGGCGGGCGCCGGTTTTGCGGCCCTCAGCTACAAGGATGGCGAGATCCAGCGGCGCTCCTATCCCAATTCGTTCGGCGGCCAGTACCAGTTGAAGGGCTACGAGTTGGTGGAAGAGTTGCGCCTGCTCGAAAACGCGCCGCGCGTGGCCGAAGAGGCGGTGGCGCTGCACGCCGCCGACCAGTGTCCCGAAGGCGAGTCGGACTTGATTCTCGATAGCTCGCAGCTTGGTTTGCAGATCCACGAATCTATCGGCCACCCCATCGAGCTGGATCGCGTGTTGGGCAGCGAAGCCAACTACGCCGGCATGAGCTTTCTCACGCTCGACCCGTTTCGTGGGCTATATGACCTCGAGGGAAACCGCCGCGGCCGTCGGCGAGACGCGCTCGAACGGCTGTATGCGCGCCGATGGCTGGGAGCGGCTGCCGCTCATCCGCATGACTAATGTCAGCCTGCTCCCGGGCGAGCAGTCGCTCGAAGAAGTGTTCGATGTGGACCACGCCATTTATATGGAAACCAACCGGAGCTGGTCCATCGACGACAAGCGCTACAACTTTCAGTTTGGGTGCGAAATCGGCTGGGAGATGCGCCACGGCAAGCGCGTCCGCATGCTCAAGAACCCCCTTGGCCGGCTGCGCCCGCCGCGGATAATGTCGGTGCCTTGCGCCGGCACGCCTTCGTCGTCGAACGCAAACGTGCCCAGGCCCGGCCCGTGTTCCAGGCGTGCGTCGCACACACCACGTTGACGATTTCCGAGCCGTAAGCTACTGCGGCATTTCGACCGAATTCTGGAATGCCTGCGCGGCCATTGCCGGGCCGCAACACTGGACGCTGTGGGGCGTGCCCAACTGCGGCAAGGGGCAGCCCGAGCAGGTGATGGGCACGGGCCATGGCGCCAGCCCCGCGCGGTTTCGCAACATCCGGATCGGGAGCGCCTATGCGGGATAATGCGGAAGCCGCGGAGACCATCTTCGGGCAGGTCTTGGACGCCGCGCGGGCGCTCGGCGTCGCCGAAATCGAAGCCATCGTCGCCGGCTCCGACGAAGCCCTGACGCGATTCGCCAACAACGCCATTCATCAGAACGTGGCGGAGCGCACCACGCATCTTTCAGTGCGGCCGGTAATCGATGGGCGCACCGCGCGCGCTTCCACCAACCGCCTGAGCCGCGATGCCATCCGCGAAGTGGTGGCGGAGGCCATCGCCATCGCGAAGCTGACGGAGCCCGATCCGGATCTGCCGCCGCTCGCGGAACGCGCCGATTACCAGGGCGTCGAGCGGTGGTTCGAAGCTACGGCGCGCGCCACGCCGGAGGAGCGCGCGCGGGCGGTGGCGGAGGCCATCCGCGCCGTCGAGGCGGCCGGCCAGACAGCCGCGGGCATCTATTCCACCGGCGAGTCGGTCTTCACGCTTCTGAATTCGCGCGGCGTTTTGGCGCGGCACACCGAGACCATGGCGCGCTTCTCGATCACCGCCATGGCGGCGGATAGTTCCGGGTGGGCCAAGGCGAGCGCCTGTGATCTTGCCACCCTCAACCCGTTGGAATTGGCCCTGACCGCCGCGCGCAAGGCCACGGAATCGACGGCCCCGCGCGAGCTGCCGCCGGGCCGCTATACCGTGACCCTGGAGCCCGCCGCCGTGCTCGATCTGGTTGGCCAGATGTTCTCCGACTTCAGCGCCACGGCCATCCGCGACGGCCGCAGTTTTCTGAACGACCGTATCGGCAAGCGGATCTTCGGCGAGAACATCACGATTCATGACGACGCCGGCCACCCCTTGCAGTCGGGCGCGCCGTTCGATGGCGAGGGCGTCCCGCGAAAGCGGCTCACGCTGGTGGAGCGCGGCGTGGTGCGCGAGGTGGCCTATAGCCGGCAGGCGGCGGCGCTGGCGGGGGCCGCCCCCACGGGCCACGGCTTCCCGCTGCCCAACGAATTCGGCGAAGCGCCCGCCAATATCGTTATTGCGGGCGGCGAAACGTCGCTGGAGGAGATGGCGGCATCCACCGATCGCGGCATTCTGGTCACCCGCCTTTGGTACATCCGCGAGGTGGACCCCTACGAGAAGATCTTCACCGGCATGACGCGTGACGGCACATTCCTCATCGAAGGCGGGCGCGTGACCGCGGGCGTGCGCAATTTCCGCTTCAACCAGGGTTTGATCGAAATGCTCTCGAACGTGGAGGCGCTCTCGACGCCGCTGCGCGCCTCGGGAGAAGAGACCTACGACATGGTGGCGCCCGCCATGAAGGTGCGGGAGTTCAACTTCACGGAGGCGACGCGGTTCTAAACCGGATTACTCACGGTCGCCCGCCTTGTGCTGCTTCACCTCGGACTTTCCCTCGGGTGAAGTCTCGCGAACGCTGTGCTCCGTGAAGTAGACGGGAGGCGAGCTTCAGATCTTCAGCCGGCCCGAACCCTGACCGCGGAATCGGGGGACGTGCTGCTCCCGGCGCAGCTTGAGAATCAGGTTCATTACCAACCGCTCGATTTCGTCGCGCACCTCGCAGTGCTCCTCATACTTCATCGCGACGGGGTCGGGCACCCTCCACTCCACGACGGTCGCGCCGATGCCGTCGGGCAGCGCGAAGCCGGTCATGTTGACCACCAGGTCGAACTGCGAGTGGCCCAGGTGGAGGATGCTCTTGGGAAACTGGCCGCCCAGGCCGATTTCCTTTTCCGCCATGGCGCGAACGGTATCGGATGCGACGGCCATGGCCGGAGTGAGCCCCGCGCTGGCGGCTACCAGGGCGTCCTGGCCGTAGGCGCGCGCGAAAGCCTCGGCCATCTGGCTGCGGCAGGCGTTGCCTACGCACACAAACAGCACACGCTTGACGGGATCGCTCATAACTTCTCCAGAAAGAGCGCGTGCACGCGCGAATCCGCGGTCAACTCGGGATGGAACGTGGCCACCAGGTGGCGGCCCTGCTCCACCAGCACCGGATCGCCCCGATAGCGCGCCAGCACCTTCCCGCCGCCGTTGACGCGGCGGATGACCGGGGCGCGAATGAAGACCGCCTCGAGCTCACCCGGCGCGGTGCGCCTCTGAAACTCCGGCTCGGGGTCGAGCACGGTCACGCGGCTGTCGATCTGCCGGCCATAGGCGTTGCGTTCCACGGCGATGTCCATCAGCGCCAGGCTCTCCTGCGCGGGGTTCCACACCTCGGTGGCCATCAGGATAGCCCCGGCGCAGGTGCCGAAAACCGGCTTGTGGCGGCCGAATTCCGCCAGCGCGTCCATCAGCCCGTCTTGGTGAAGCAGCTTGAGCATGGTGGTGCTTTCGCCGCCGGGAATCACCAGCCCGTCGATGGCGCGGAACTGCTCCCGCTCGCGGATATACACGGGCTCGGCGCCGGCGCGCGCGAGGGCCGCCCCGTGCGCCGCAAAATCTCCCTGAAGCGAGAGCACGCCCACCCTCTTCATCACCAGCCTCGGGTCTGCAACAGTTCCGACTCCGGCAGTTTGGCGATATCCAGCCCCGGCATGGCTTCGCCCAGCAACCGACTCGCCTCCAGCAGTTTCTCGGGATTGTCGAAGTTCTTGGCCGCGTGCACGATGGCTTGGGCGCGCGCCGCCGGGTCGGACGACTTGAAGATTCCCGAACCCACGAACACCGCCTCGGCGCCAAGCTGCATCACCAGCGCCGCATCGGCCGGCGTGGCAATGCCGCCCGCCGAGAAGTTGGGCGTCGGCAGCGTTCCGTGCCGCGCCACCCATTCCACCAGCTCGAGCGGCGCCTGAAGCTCTTTCGCCTGGTGCACCAGCTCTTCCTTTCCGAGCACCGTGAGCTGTTTCATCTGCTTCACGATGGTGCGGATGTGGCGCACGGCCTCGACGATGTTGCCCGACCCGGCCTCGCCCTTGGTGCGGATCATGGCCGCGCCCTCGGCGATGCGCCGCAGGGCTTCACCCAGGTTGCGGGCGCCGCACACGAAGGGGACTTTGAAATCGCTTTTGGCGATGTGGTGCTCTTCGTCGGCGGGAGTGAGCACTTCGCTCTCGTCGATGTAGTCCACCCCCAGCGCCTCGAGAATGCGCGCTTCCATGAAGTGGCCGATGCGCGCCTTGGCCATGACGGGAATGTGGACCGTGCGCATGATCTCTTCGATCTTGCCGATGTTGGCCATGCGCGCCACGCCGCCTTCCTTGCGGATATCCGCCGGCACGCGCTCCAGCGCCATCACCGCGCAAGCCCCGGCGTCTTCGGCAATCTTGGCCTGCTCGGCGTTGGTGACGTCCATGATGACGCCGCCCTTGAGCATTTCCGCCAGGCCGACCTTCAATCGAAACTCTTCGCTCGAAAATTCAAACATGGTTTTCTCCTTACACCATCGCGCTGGCGGGCTCGAAGCTCCCGGAAGCGCTTTCGATCTCGCCCGATACAATTCGTCCCAAAACTGCCAGGCCGCTTCGGATCTGGTCCGGAGTGAGGCCCGCAAAACTCAGCCTTAATGCCCCCGGCTCGAGCCGGGATACCGCAAAGTACCGGCCGGGCAGATAAGCCACACCTTCCTTCTGCGCCCGCGGCAGAAGCTCGCCCGCATCCAGGGGCTCGGGCAGCCGCACCCACACGTTCATTCCGCCTTGGGGCCGCGTCCAGCGCGCGTTGGCCGGCAGATACCGGCGGCAGGCCTCCAGGGTCGCCGCCAGCCGTTCGGCGCCGGCTTGGAGGACGCGCGCGCGATGGGCCTCCAGGCGTCCGGATTCCGCGAACTCGAGCAGCACCGCCTGGGAAAGCTGGTCGGTATGCAGGTCGGCTGCCTCCTTGGCCTGGCGCAGGCGGTCGATGAAGGGCTTCGGCCCGACCACCCAGCCCACCCGCAGGCCCGGGAAACTCACCTTGGAAAAGCTGCGAAGCAAGACGGTGCCGCCGTTTTCATCCAGTTGCTTGATGGCCGGCAGCGGCTCGCCTTCGTAGCGCAGATCGCCATAGGCGTCGTTCTCGACCACCGGCACGCGCGCCGCGCGCGCCGCCTCGAGCATCTCGCGCCGGGCCGCCAGCGGCAGGGTTGCGCCCGTGGGGTTCTGGAAATTCGAGGTCACCACCAGGAAGCGCGGCCGCTCGCGCTCCAACACGCGCTCCAGTTGCGCGATATCCAGCCCTTCCGCGCCCACCGGAATGCCCACAAGCTGAGCGCCAATTCCGGCCAGCAGGTTCTTCAGGCCCGGGTAGACGGGGTCCTCGACCGCTACCGTGTCGCCGGGCCGCAGCATCACGCGGCCGATGAGGTCGAGCGCCTGCTGACAGCCATTGGTGACGATCAGATCGTCGCCGGGACCCGCCAAGTGCTGGCGGCGCGCCTCTTCCATGAGGTAGCGGCGCAGGGGCTCGAAACCCGCGGGCGAGCCCAGTTGCAGGATGCCGGCCAAGTCCTGCCGCGCCAGCACCGCCGCGCAACTGGCGCGGAATTCATCCAGCGGAAACAGCGCGCTCGAAGGCCGCGACATCTCGAAGCTGATGACTTCGCCGCCGAGCCCAGAGGGCGCCCCGCCCGAATGTCTCGGGGGCGGCATATCGCTGCGCTCGAGCAGAGAATTCCAATCGACCCCGCCGGGGCCCAGAGGGCACCCTGCCACCGAGTGCCCCGTCACGAAACTGCCGCGGCCCACCTGGCCGGCGATCAGCCCTTCGGCTTCGAGCATTTCGTACGCCGCCGAGACGGTGGTACGATTCAGTCCAAGCAGGCCAGCCAATTCGCGAGTGGCTGGTAGGCGCTCACCACGGGGCAGCTCTCCCGACCGGATCTTCACCGCAAACTGCTGGTAGAGCTGGCGGTAGAGCGGGACTTCGGATTCGTGAACCAAAGATGGGGCAAAATCCATCCACCCATACCATACCATATTGGACTGGCTACCGGAAGATCGGAAGGTGCTACAATCCGATTCAAGGCCATGAAAGGGTTTGCGCTGATAGCGCTCGCATGCGGGGTGGCCCTGGTTGCATGGCCGGCCCAGAAGAAGAAAAAGGACGAAATCACCCAGACGCTCCAGGTTCCCAGGGAGCTTCCCAGCGCGGTAGTGGGCGACACCCGGCGGCTTACCTTCCACGTCACGCCGCTGTCCTCGAAGGGCCTGCTTTCGCAGCAGGTACGCGATGCTCTGAAGGCGCTCGCCCGGGAGGCCGGCGGAAACACGGTTCTCAAGATTCGCGCCTTTGTGGGCGGCTCGGGCGACGTGCGCCGCGTGCGCGACCTGGTGAGCGAGGGTTTCGCGGACCGCCGAGAGCCGCTTCCAGCCCTTAGCCTTGTCCGATGTGGCGGGCTGCCGCTGGAAGGCGCGCAGGTGGTTTTGGAAGCCATTGCCGCTGGAAAGAAGGAGGTCAATCCCCACGGGCTGGCTTTTTTCTCCGCGCAGACGGCCACTTCGGAGAACCCGCTCGATGCGGTGGCGCCGCTGGCGGCGAGGTCCCTGGCGGTCCTGCGCCAGGCTGTCCAGGCCGCGGGTTCGGAACCCGCCGACGTGCTTCGCGTCACCTGTTTTCTGAGCTCGCTGGACAACCTGGCGGCCACGCGCAAGCTGGTGGACGCCGAGTATCCGCGCGCCGCGCTGAACTACGTGGAGACGCAACGCGCGCCGGACCGCGCGCTGGCGGCGTGCGAGGCCGTGGCGCGCCTCCGCCGCGACGCCGGTGGGCGGCTGCTTCTGATGAATCCCGAGGGCCTGCCGCGGGAGCCCGGCGAATCGCAGATCGCATTGGTGAGCGCGCCCCACGTGGTGCTGACCGGCTCGCAGGTTTCGTTCGGATACCAGGAAGAGGATGCGCGGTTGGCTTTCGAACGTCTGCGGAAGTCGCTCGAGCAGGGCGGCGTCTCGGCTCGCGACGTGGCATTCGCGCATTACTATCCGCTGTCGGCGGGAATCGCGGAGCAGGTGCGCCGGGTGCGCTCGAAGTTCTTCGACGACGCGCGTCCTCCGGCCGGCAGCCTGGTGCTGTTCGAGGGACTGCCATCCATGGAGGCCGGCTTCGCGGTGGACCTGGTGGCGGTGAAAGACTAGTCCGCCCGCGGTAGAATGGGTCTAGCGCCGTGATGTCTATTGCTCGCCTTTTCGCCGCTTTGCCGTTGTGGGGGTTTCTCGTCCCGGTTCTCGCGGCGCAGCAGCAGGCGGAGCCTCCGGCCGCCCGAATCCAGGTGTCGGTGAACGAGGTCATCGTGCCCATCACGGTGACGGACGACAAAGGCCGCTTTGTCTCGAACCTGGAAGCCAAGGATTTCCGCATTCTCGACGAAGGCAGGCCGCAGCGCATCCGCTTCTTCAGTCACGACCAAAAGCAGCCCGTCGTGGTGGGGTTTCTCATCGACATGAGCAACAACACCCGGGTGCACTGGAAAACCTATCAGGACGCCATTCTGGAGTTGGTCTGGAACCTGCTGCCGGGCGACAAGAGGTACACGGGCTACCTCATCACCTACGGCAACGACGCCGAGATGGTGGTGAACACCACGTGGGATTCGGACAAGATCGCCGACCAGATCAAGAAGCTGAAGCCCGGCGGCGGCTCCTCCTTTTTCGACGCCATCTACATGGCGTGCACCAAGCACGAGCTGGTGCAAGGCGAGCCGTACGAGCCGCGCCGGGTGATCATCGTGGTGGGCGACGGCCACGACAACGCCAGCAAGAGGAGCATCGACGAGGTCCTCGAGGTGGCCCAGCGCAACCTGGTCACCATCTATGCCATGAGCACCCAGGCGTTCGGGTTCGCCAACGACTCCCAGGATATCCTCGAGCGCATCACGGCGGAGACCGGTGGCCATGTCGAGTATCCGCTGAGTTCGCTCTACAAAGATGTTTCGGGCTATCTGTCGAACCCTTCCGACGACGGCAACTACGCGCTGACGGTGGGCACCGGCGGGTATGCGGCGGAGATCTCCGGGGCCATCATCAAGGCCGTGGGAGGGATCGGCGGCGAAGTCACCACGCAGTACGTGGTGCGCTACATTCCGGATGTGGACCCGGAGGCGAGGGCCAAGGTGTTCCGCCACATCAAGGTGGAAATCCCCACTCTGCCCAACGTCAAGATCCGCGCGCGCAACGGTTACTATCCCAACGCCATTCCGAGCGCTGCGGGCAGCGGACAGTAGCACCGCTCAGTAGCGCATCAGCCCTCAATGCAGGATTGTCGCTAGCATCTGGCAGCATGCCTCAAGATCGCCGATGTAGCGGATGGCCTGGTTCTCACCCCAGGTGCGAAGAGTATAAGCGCCGATGGGCAGCAGGTCGCCTTCAGCGCGGCGCGAGAAACGAAAGAGGGCCACGGCTAACGCGGGTGGACTCGGGATGACCGAGGACCGCTACCAGGCCATCGTCTGGTACCGCAAGGCAGCCGCCGCCGGGAATGAACCGGCCAAGGCTGCGCTGAAAAGTCTCGGCGCCAAAGACCGACCCTATTTTCCCAAGTTCCAGTTGGTGACCAGACGGTACGCGTCCACCGAACCCAGGCCCGTCGCGAAATTCCAACCCACGCCTGCGGTGTAAGCCGGCGAGAGAGAAGTGGCCGAGGTCGAAAGCGCGCCGTTGTCGCTTACATTCGAGCTGGAGCCTCCGCGTGGACCTCTGCCGCCACCAGCCGGCGTACTCTGGGTCGCGCCAAAGCAGGCCGTTGCGCCGCCGCAATTCACGTCGATATCGCCCTGCGTCACGTTGTGGAAGATGCAGGCCGCGCCGGGCGTCCCCGAGGCGCAGAAATACGCACTGCCGAGCGCTGCGAGGGCGTAATACACGTAATTGGGATTGCCCTGCGCGTCGCCGTTCTTCTGATTCACCAGCGCCTGAATGCCGGCGAAAATCGGTGCGGAGTAAGACGTACCGCCGCCGCCATCCCATGTGCTGGGAGCACCCGCGCAGGAAGCGCCGCCGGCGCGTATATCCGACCAGCAATCGACGTAATAGTGCCCCCAAATACCGTTGGCGGCGAAGAGAGACACATCGGGGATGTCGCGCACGCCGTCGCCGGGAATACCCGGGACACCACCCTGCCAGGAGGGCTTCGCGTAACCGTGGCAAGTGCCGCCGACCACGCCAGTGGATGCCGGAGTGCCGGTTGCGCAGCCACTCGGTCCGCCGCTCCCCGCGACTACCTCGAGGAGGCCGTCGTTTTTCGCCGTCGAGCTGCCGCAGAAGCCGGCCGAGCCGTAGACCGTGCTATAGCCAAAATGCGCGGCAAGCAGCCCACTGGCGCAGGAATCGTTCCAGGGAATCTCGGGGATGTAGGCCAGAGCGGAAGCGAATGTCGCGGAGTTCGAAGCGCTCCAGTAGGCGTTGTTCGTACCCGCCGCGGTATCGCCAAAATCGGTGCCGCCCACGGCTACGTTATATGGAGTCGAAGCCCAGGCGCTCACGCCGATGCCGTGGGTGGCGCCCTGCGCACCCGCGTCACAGCTTGCCGCGCCCTCATCCCCGGCCGCTACGAAGACAGAGACGCCCTCCGCTACCGCCTGCTGATAGATGGCGCTGAAGGCCGCGTTGGAAGCCGCGCCGTTTTCCGCCTCGCATTCGCCATAGCTGATGCTCACGATGGAGGGAGGCGTCTTGCTGTTCACGAGGTTTTGCAGGGCAATCAGGCCGCCGAAAGTGGTGCGAGTGTTGGCACAGGCCGCGACTTCGATGGCCGCATCCGGAGCCGCGGCGCTGGCCCATTCCGCATCCAGAATGGCTTCGCCATCATCGCCGGCGACGACGCCCGGCGCGCCACAGTTATTCGTGCCCGAAGCGGGCGCGGGGTGAACCGTTGTCAGGCTGCCGGAAGTGTAATTCGTCAGACCAAAAGTCGAGCGGAATGTGTTCCAGTCGGAGGACTTGTAGAGATCGGTATCCTCGATAACGGCAATCGTCTGGCCCTTGCCCGTAATGCCCGCCGTAAACAACGGGTTCAGATTGTAAATCGTCGCAAGGTCGCCTGGCGTCACCGCCTGATACGTGCTCCTACCCGAAGTGAACGTGTAATCGGCATGAGCGCGTTTCAGCGGACGCGGGGAAAAATCGTGCAGAGAAACGATACCGGCCACAGCGGGAGCCAGCGCCTCGGGAATCTCGGGATCCCTCATGTTGGCGACGTGCCGGACACCATTTACGTTCAGATAATGAATCTCGGTGTGGAAGGCTTCTCGCACCTGCGCGGCGGTCCCGGAAAAGTCGATCGTCATGCCGCCGGGAGCAATCGAATTCACGGTAAAGCCGTGGGATTCCAGCCATTGGGCGACGGCCGCACGGTCGGCCCCAGCCGCTCCCCAGGCCGCGCCGAATTCACTCGCGGACATCCAGCGATGGTAGTTCGGCGAAGCGGGATCGTGCAGGCTGTCGATGTGTTCCTTGACGGCCTGTTCATCGGCGGCGGAGCGGGCAAGCTGCAGGATCATGTGCTCCATGGCAAAATCGCCGTCCACCGCGCCCTGGTCGTTCTGCGCTGTGGCTTCGGGGCGGGTATTGCCGGCAAGAGAGTGTCTGCGGCTTTCGTCAATGCCGCGGCCGATGAGAGCGGGACGGGATTGCGCAGCCAGAAAAGAGGCGCATGTCAGAAACAGGACAGACAGGTGCAGTGAGCGCATATATATATTAAACGCCCGCCAGCGGATTTCGTTTCGGCGATGAACGTGAAGACTCGAACGGCGCATGCCGGCGGCGCCTTGCCGCGGGATTGGCGGCGGCTCGCGCGAGTGCTGGATGTCGCCGCCATATGCGAAAGCCCGACGCACGACCAACTGCCGGATACGGCGGTGGCGGAACTGGTTGAGATCGTCCGCGCCACGATGGAAAATCGCGACCCGGAACTGAAATGACACGGCCACACCCGGCGCTGCTATCATATTCGAGTGACACTCTTATGACCGCGGCTCCGGAAGCCATGCGGAAGCCTCAATTGCCGTGGGGTGAGATTGCCTGGTTCAGCCTGCTGACGATGGCGTGCTACGCGCCGGTCTTGGGGTCCCTGGTCAGGCAATGGGCGTCGGACCCGGACATGGGCCACGGGTTCTTCGTCCCCGTCATCGCCGGGTATATCGTCTGGCGGAAGCGGAACGAATTGCTGGCAATCCAGCCTCGACCGAACTGGTGGGGGTTGGCCGTGGTTCTTATTGGCGGGGTCCAACTGATCATTGGCACTCTGGGCGTGGAGTTGTTCCTGGCGCGCACGTCTTTCGTGATTGTGCTGATTGGCGCGGTCTGGCTGCTGGGCGGCGACTTAATGCTCAAGAAGCTGGCGTTCCCGCTATTCCTGTTGTTTTTCATGGTGCCGATTGACGCCGTGATCTATAACCAGATCACGTTCCCACTGCAGCTTCTGGCCAGCCGCCTGGCGGATGGCGCGCTCACCTTGATTTCGGTTCCCGTCCTGCGCGAAGGCAACATACTCGAACTGCCCAACCAGCGGCTCTCGGTGGTGGAAGCGTGCAGCGGTATCCGGTCGCTGCTTTCGCTGACGTTTCTATCGCTGGTCTATGGATATTTTTTTGAGAAGAAGACATGGATTCGCGTGGTGCTGTTTCTTTCCACCGTCCCGATTGCCATTGTGGCGAACAGCAGCCGCGTCACCATAACCGGGATACTGACGCAGGTGAAGCCGGAAGCGGCCGAAGGGTTTTTCCACGAAGCTGAAGGCTGGGTGATCTTCATGGTGGCGCTGGGAATCCTGATTCTCTTCCACCGATTGATCGCGCGCGGCTCCCATTACCTGGAGGCCCGGAGAAAACCATGAATTTCCTGGACAACCGATACGCGCGGGTCTTGACGGCGGTGCTGCTGCTTGAGGCTACCGCGTTTTACGCCATCGCCTCGCGCTCCGAACGGGCGCCTCTGGTCTCGCCGCTGACGCTTTTTCCGCCCGCGTTCGGCGGATGGACAGTGGCGCGGGATGCGCCCATCGAGAAGGAAGTCCAGGACGTCTTGAGAGCCGACGACACGCTGAACCGGGTATACGTCAACCCCTCCCGAACCGACTACGCCTTCCTGTTTATTGCATACTTCAAGACGCAGCGGTATGGCCAGGCGCCGCACTCTCCGAAGAACTGCCTGCCTGGTGCGGGCTGGGAGCCCGTGGAAACCGGGAGGCAGACCATCGACGTTCCCGGCTGGAACGCGCCCATTGTGACGAACCGGTATGTGGTGGAGCACGGAGACGACAAGAGCGTGGTGTTGTACTGGTACCAGACCCACCACCGCATCATCGCCAGTGAGTACTGGGCGAAGTTCTGGCTGGTGGTGGATTCCATTCGCTACCGTCGCAGCGATACTTCCCTGGTGAAGATCGTGGTGCCGGTCCGCGACAACAACATCGAAGCCGCCATCGCCACGGGAGTCCGGTTTATCCAGGCGTTGTTCCCCAGCCTGTTGAGACAGTTGCCCTCGTAACCCGAAGCTTTCAGCCAAACCGGCGCGCGGTGGCGCTCGTGTTTTAGCTGATTGCTGAAAGCTATTTGGCGGAGGCCTTGTCTTGCCACATGGAATACAGCTCCGCGCGCTCTTCCTGGCTCAAAGCGGCCGGATTGGGGCTGGGCTGGTCTTCCAGGCAATGGTTGTGGAGATAGCAGTCGAGCGTCTGCCGCATGGCAAGCCTGCCGCGGTGCAGCCGGGTTTTTACGACATCGGTGGTGAGATCCAGGATCTGGGCGGTCTCTTCGGTGGAGAGTTCTTCGATGTCCCGCAGCAACACCACGGCGCGATAAGCGGGCGGAAGTTCCGCGATGACGCGATCGAGGACATTACGCAACTCGGAGCGCAGAAGGTCGAGGTCCGGCGGGCGCGTTCCATCGGCCACTTCATCAGCGGGCGCGAGTTCGTCGAGCGAAAGCTCGTGGGCCGGCGCAAAAACGCTTTTGCGGCGCTGCATGAGGCAGGCGTTCTTGGCGATGCGGAAAACCCAGGACCGCACCCGCTCCGGCTCGCGAAGCTGGCCGAGATTCTCGAAGACCTTGAGCAGCGTTTCCTGCGCGACCTCTTCGGCGTCCTCCGGCCGGCCGCACATGAGCCAACTGTAGTGGAACACCTTGGATCGGAAATGGCCGACGAATCTCTCGAAGGCTTCGGGCTCGCCGGCGACGAGAGCGCGCGCGAGTTCGGTCTCGCCTTGCTGGTCCACGCCACGATTGTAACGTGCTGCGGGGCGCAGCCGGTGCGGCAGCCCTCAGCCGGAGTGGAGTTCCGCGGCGGCATTGACCACGGTATCGATCTCGGGCGCATTCAGGAGGGTGTGGTGGATCAGGCACGCCTTTACCGCCCGCAAGATGCCTTCTTCATGGCGAGGATCCAAGGCAGGCACGGTCACCTCAATCCGAAAGCGCGCCAGCCGCGCCGGTTGCGCGCCTTTCTCCGCGGTCACCTTGACTTCCAGACCGCGGGCCGGCAGAGATCTGGTCTTAAGATACTGCGCGGCGTAGAACCCCGCGCATGTCCCCAGCGAGACGAGCAGATACTCCGGCGGCGTCATCCCGCTGTCCGATCCGCCGTTATCAGGCGGCTGGTCGCACACCACGCGATGACCTCGTGCGTTGGCTTCGAACCTGACGTCACCGAGATGCAGAATGCGGACTTCCATACTGGTTTCCACACCTGAAGATGCAATTCCGGGGCAATGGTGACAGTGTGGGGTTGCTCCGAGCCGCGGTGTAAGGGATTACAATCAAAAGGGCGATGCCCAACGACGGGAAGGCGGGCGGGATGCTTCTTGACTTTTGCAACGCCGGTAATTTATTCTGACGATTCGCTTTGGCCACGCATTCTGGCCGTTCTGCGTATGCGGGAAGATTCGCGCCAGACACCGGAAACTGTAGAACGGTTTCTGGATTCGACATTGGGGAGCGTGGATAGCGCCGAGGAGCTGGCGGTGGGCGTGGCTCAACGGGCGGGTTTCGACGCAGACGACGTGATGAAGATCGGGATGGCCGTGCGGGAATCGATGGTGAACGCGGTGGTACACGGCAACCGGTACAACTCGAATAAGAAGGTGCGGTTCTCGGTGGCGAACAACAGGGAGCGATTCACGGTGCGAATCGCGGACGAAGGCGACGGGTTCGATTTTTCCCATCTTCCCGACCCGCTGTCGCCGGAGAACCTGATGTGTACATCGGGACGCGGTATTTTTCTCGTCCGCTCGTTCATGGACGAGTTTCAAATCCGGCACCTGGAGCCCGCGGGAACCGAGGTAACTTTGGTCAAGTACATGGTGTTTAAGTAGAATCGATAGCTTTCAGCCTGGAGGAATACTCAGTGAGCGTAAAGTTGAATACTCGGCAAATCGGCGACGTAAGCGTGGTGGATGTGGCGGGGCGGATCACCCTGGGTGAGGGGTCCAGCGCATTGCGCGACACCTTGCGCGAAATGGTGAGCAAGGGCCAGAAGAAGATCCTGCTCAACCTGGGAGAGGTATCTTACATCGACAGCTCGGGAATCGGCGAGCTGGTGTCGGCCTTCACCACGGTGACCAACGGGGGCGGCCAGTTGAAGCTGCTCAACCTCACCAAGCGGGTGAAGGACCTGCTGCAAATCACGAAGCTTTACACGGTTTTCGACGTGCATGATAGCGAAGTGAGCGCCATCCGGAGCTTCGTGTAAGCGGAACTGGTGGTTGGCAGCGGGCCGGGCATGCCCGGCCCCTATCCGCCGCCGACGAACTGTACGATCTCGAGTTGTGCGCCGGGGCGGAGAACCGTTTCGGCCCAGAGGGGCTGCTTGATAATGCAACGGTCCAGTTCCACGGCGACGCGCGCGGGGTCCAACCGCAACTGGCGCAGCAAGCCAAGGAGGGTCTGACCTTCCGGGGCCGATTGGGGCTGGCCATTCACTACGATGTCGATGGGCATGCTCGGTTGACACCCCTCTTTTAGACCAATTATAGTCAAGTTTCATGCCTGAGTCCTACACAGATTTGTATTTCCCGGTCCTGGTGCAGGCTCTGGTGGCGATGGGTCTGGCGGCGGGGCTGCTGACTGCGTCGTTCCTGCTGGGGAAGCGTGTTCGCAACAGGGTCAAGGACATACCATACGAATCCGGTATCACGCCGACGGGCGATGCGCGGCAGCGCTTCAGCGTAAAATTCTACCTGGTGGCGATGCTGTTCATTCTATTCGATATCGAAGCAATTTTCCTGTATCCCTGGGTGGTGGTTTATCGCGAGCTGAAGATGTTCGCGTTCGTCGAGATGCTGGTGTTTGCGATCTTGATCCTTTCCGGATTTTTCTACATGTGGAAGAAGGGTGCGCTGGATTGGGCGGAGCCGGACCGCTCCCGACGGAAGTTGTAACGATTCGAAATGCTACCCGACAATTTGCGAGAGCATCCCGTGGCCGCGGCCGTGGAGGCGTTTGACGCCGACGCGGTGAGCGCCGGCAAGTACGACCGGAAGGAACTGACGCTCGAAACGCCTCCGGCCAAGCTCGTGAGCGTCTGCGGATTTCTCAAGTACGATCGGAAGTTCGTTCGTCTGAGCACGGTGACGGCGGTGGACCGCTATCCGGCGGAACCGCGGTTCGAAGTGGTGTACCACCTGCACGCGATCGAGCCTCACCAGCGGCTGCGGCTGAAGTGCCGGTTGCGGGGCGAAGACCCGGTGATCGAATCGGTGACTTCGGTATGGCGCTCGGCGGACTGGTACGAGCGCGAGGTATTCGACCTTTTTGGGATCCAGTTCGTGAATCATCCCGATTTGCGGCGCATCCTGTTGCCGGACGACTGGGAAGGCCACCCGTTGCGTAAAGACTATCCTGTCACCGGGACGAGGGTTTAAGGCCATGAGCGCGCCGGAAACGCCGCAGCCGACGGCCGCCGCGGCGGAAGGAGCGCAGCCGCAATCCGGCCCGCGCCGCATGGTCCTGAACATGGGGCCGCAGCACCCCTCGACGCACGGCGTGCTGCGGCTGGTGTTGGATCTGGACGGCGAAACCATCGTCCACTGCCAGTTGGATATCGGCTACCTGCACACCGGCATCGAGAAAGAATTCGAGGTCAAGCTCTACCAACAGGCGGTCCCGCTGACAGACCGCGTGGACTACCTGGCGCCGCTTTCGATGAACCTGGGGTACTGCCTGGCGGTAGAAAAACTGCTGGGCCTGGAAATCCCGCCACAGGCGCAGTGGATGCGCGTGATGCTCACGGAGCTCACGCGGCTGAACAGCCACCTGGTGTGGCTGGGAACGCACGCGCTGGATATCGGCGCGATGAGCGTGTTCCTCTACTGTTTCCGCGAGCGCGAAGATATTCTGCGCATCTTCGAGATGTTCTCGGGGCAGCGCATGATGACCAGCTATTTCCGCATTGGCGGGCTGGCGCTCGAGCCGCCGCGCGGCTGGCACGAGCGGGTGAAGAAATTCATCGACGTTTTCCCGAGCCGCATCGACGAGTATGAAGATCTGCTGACCTCGAACGGTATCTGGATCGGGCGGACCCAAGGGGTGGGCGTCATGGCGCTCGAAGACATGCTGGATCTGGGCGTCACGGGGCCCATGCTGCGGGCCGCGGGCTTGAAAATCGACGCGCGCAAGGACGAGCCCTACTCGAGTTACGAGAAGTTCGATTTCGAAGTGCCCACGCGCACGGAGAGCGACGTCTACGCTCGCTACCAGGTGCGCATGGAAGAGATGCGGCAGAGCGTGCGCATCGTCCGGCAGGCCATGGACGGCATGCCGTCGGGGCCGTGGAAGGCCGAGGACCAGCACGTGGTGCTGCCCGATCGTGAGAAGATGAAGACCCAGATGGAGGCCCTGATCTATCACTTCAAGATCGTGACCGAGGGCTTCCGGGTGCCGGAGGGAGAAGTCTACCAGGCGATTGAATCGCCGCGCGGGGAGCTGGGCTTCTACGTGGTGAGCGACGGGACGGCCAAGCCCTATCGCGTGCACATGCGGACGCCCAGTTTTGGGAACCTGCAAGGCGTGCCTAAAATGGTGGAAGGCTCTCTGCTCGCGAACGTGATTGCCTCCATCGGCAGCATGGATTTTGTACTGGGTGACACAGACCGCTGATGACCTTTTCTCCACAACTCGAAGCCAGATTTGCGAAGCTTCTGAAGAGCTATCCCGAGGGACGGCAGCGCGCGGCCATGGTTCCGATGCTGCTCTACGCGCAGGATGAAGTGGGCCACATCTCCGAGGAGTTGATCGAGGAGGTGGCCGAGCGCGTGGGCGTGACCGCGCTCCAGGTGAACGAGGTGCTTTCGTATTACTCCATGCTGCACCGCAAGCCGCTGGGGAAGTACCACGTGCAGATCTGCACCAATATCAGTTGCCTGCTCCACGACGGCGACAAGCTGTGGGAACACGCCTGCAAGAAGCTGGGGGTCGGGCACAAGGAAGCGACCGGGGACGGCCAGATTTCCATCGAAGAAGTGGAATGCATAGGGGCCTGCTCGTGGGCGCCGGCCATCCAGGTGAACTACGATTTTCACCACTTCGTGACGCCCGAGAAACTGGACCAGCTTTTGGACAGCCTGAGGAAGAAGCCGTAAGCAATGCTGTACAACGAACCCAGCCCGCTCGAGACCAGGGTGCTAACGCGCCGCTTCGGTCTGCCGAACTCGGCTTCGCTCGACACGTATCTCGCCACCGAAGGCTACCAGGGGTTTCTGAAGGCCGCGGGGATGAAGCCGGAGGAGATCATCGAGGAAGTCAAGATTTCGAACCTGCGCGGGCGCGGCGGGGCGGGCTTCCCGGCGGGAATGAAGTGGAGCTTTGTGCCGCGCACTTCGCCCAAGCCGAAATACATCGTGGTGAACGCCGACGAGAGCGAGCCGGGCACGTGCAAGGACCGCGTGCTGATCGAAAACGATCCGCACCAGTTGATCGAAGGCGTGCTGATCGCGGGCCTGGCGGTGGGAGCGCATGCAGGGTACATCTACGTCCGCGGCGAATACCGCTACCTGATCGAGATCATGGACCAGGCGATCGCCGAGGCGTACGCCAACGGCTGGCTGGGGAAGAACATACGGGGCACGGGGTTCGATTTCGATCTCTACACGCACACCGGCGCGGGGGCCTACGAGTGCGGCGAGGAATCGGCGCTGCTCGAATCGCTCGAGGGCAAGCGCGGGATTCCGCGCATCCGGCCGCCATTTCCGGCGGTGGTGGGCGCCTTTCAGTGTCCCACCGTGTTGAACAACGTGGAGACGTTCTGCGCGGCGCCGGCGATTTTGCGCGACGGCGGCGCGGCGTTCGCGGCGCTGGGCGTGCCGAGGGCCGGCGGAACCAAGATGATCTGCCTCACCGGCCACGTCAACAAGCCCGGCGTGTACGAATTGCGGATGGGCTTCCCGGTGAAGCAGATGATCGAGGAAGTGGGCGGCGGCATTCGCAACGGCAGGAAGTTGAAAGCGTTCATTCCGGGCGGATCGAGCTGCCCGGTGCTGACGGCCGAAGAGTGCGAAGGCCTCACCATGGACTACGACGCCATGGCGGCGAGGAAGACCATGCTCGGTTCGGGCGGCGTGATCGTCATGGACGAAGACACCTGCATGGTGAAGGCCGCCATGCGGATTATGCGATTTTACGCGCACGAAAGCTGCGGCTGGTGCATTCCGTGCCGCGAGGGGACCACCTGGCTGCGTAAGATTCTGGTGCGGTTCCACGAGAGCGGCGGGACGCGCGGCGACATCGACCTCGTCGGAGACATCGCCAGGAACATGCTGGGGCGCACGTTCTGCCCGCTGGGCGACGCGGCCGCCATGCCGACGATCTCGATTGTGGAGAAGTTCCGGAGCGAGTTCGAGGAGCACCTCAGCGGCCGGCCCTGCCCGTACGAGAGTGCGAGCCACATGGTGACCGTTTAATGGCTGACCTGGTAAAGCTCGAGATTGACGGCCGGCAGGTGCACGCACCGCCCGGAACGCTGGTGATCGACGCCGCCAA
>PMYB01000234.1 GCA_003170915.1 Bryobacterales bacterium
GACTTATAGCCGGACAGTAGTGTATCTATATGAAGCGTGTTAGGGTTACGGCGACAGTGTTGACAACCGCACAGAACCGCTGTTAACAGGGAGACTTCAGTACGGGCCATCCCCCCTCGTGTCTTCCAATCCTGTCCAAACGGCTGGTGAAAATAAACCGTTTAGGGTCGATTGCATATATGATGACATCATGGTTTTCGCCGATGCGCTGCTGGCACAGCGGATTGAAGCCGCCGAGGCGGCCAACGCCCGGGGGTGCAGCCCTCGCGGCGCCAGTGTGCTCGAAGTGGCCGGCGGCTGCGCCATTTTCACGGGCGCGGATTCGCCCCTGACCCACGCCGTGGGAATCGGTCTGAACGGCACCGTGAGCGAGGCGGAGATCGGCGCTCTGGAGACGTTCTTTCGCAGCCGCGGCGCCAAGGCCACTATCGACCTCTGCCCCCTGGCCGACCCCGGCCTGCTCCAGGCGCTGGGCCATCGCGGCTACCGGCCCACGGAGTTCAACAACGTTCTGGTCAGGCGGCTGGCCCGGTCGGAAATCGTGCTCACGCCGCGCGTGCGGCGCGCGGTGGCCGGCGAAGACGATCTGTGGTCCTACACCGTGGGCCGGGGCTTCTTCGATCAGATCGAGCTCACCACCGAGGAGATGGACGTGGGCCGCGCCATCTTCGCCATGCCCGGAGCGATGTGCTATCTGGGGGTCGCGGAGACCGGCGCCAGCGCCGGAGGAGCCGCTTTGGCGATACGCGATGGCCTGGCGACCCTGTTTGCCGACAGTACCGTCGCCCAGTTCCGCTGCCATGGCCTGCATCGCGAGCTCATTGCCGCGCGGCTGAACGAAGCGGTCGCGCAGGGCTGCGATATGGCCACGGCTTCCACGCTGCCCGGCGGCGTATCGCAGCGTAATTACGAGCGCGCCGGCTTCGAGGTGGTCTATACCAAGGTGACCCTGGTGGCGTAAGCGTTTTTTTTGAGATATTCGTCGCTCCTCCGGCACTACTTTGACTTAGAATCGGGAAATCCAAATCGTGTGGCTCGACCACTGGGTGGCGGCGTGTCTGGTTCCCCTCGCGGCGTGGATGCTGCTGAGTGGACTCGATGACCTGTTTATCGACCTGGTCTTCTTCCTAACGGGGCGAAAACAGTTTCGGTGGCCGGCGGAATCGGAGTTGGATCAAACTCCTCAGCGCCGGATGGCCATTCTTGTGCCTCTGTGGCGCGAATACCGCGTCATCGGACGGATGCTGGAGCACAATCTCTCGGTCATTCGTTACGAAAACTACGACATATTCGTCGGCGTCTATCCCAATGACGAACTCACGGAGCGCGCGGTAGCCGAGACGGAGCGCCGCCACCCGCGCGTCCACTCGGCCCCGGTCCCCCACGACGGCCCCACTTCCAAGGGCGACTGTCTGAATTGGATCTACCGCCGGATGATGGACTACGAAGCCCGCCACGGAATCCGTTTCGAGGTGGTGGTTACGCACGATGCCGAGGACCTGATCCACGGGGAATCGCTGCGTTTGATCAATTGGTTCTCGCGAAGCTACGACATGGTGCAAATTCCGGTGCTGCCCCTGCCCACGGGGCTGGACGAATTCACGCACGGGCTCTACTGCGACGAGTTCGCGGAATACCAGTTGAAAGACATCCCGGCGCGGCAGCGGCTCCGCGGGTTTCTGCCCTCCAATGGCGTCGGAACCGGCTTTGCGCGCGCCGCGCTGGAACGGCTGGGCGAGGTCCATCAGGGACGCATCTTCGACCCCGAAGCCCTGACCGAAGACTACGATAACGGCTACCGGCTGCATGTTCTCGGTTATCGCCAGGTGTTTGTCCCGATCCGGCTGGATGCCGCCGCCCGGGTGGCGACGCGCGAGTACTTTCCGCGAAACTTCCGCTCGGCCGTTCGCCAGCGCAGCCGGTGGGTGGTGGGCATTGTACTCCAGGGCTGGCAGCGCCACGGATGGCGTCCATGGCGGCAGGTCTACTGGTTCTGGCGGGACCGTAAAGGCCTGGTGGGCAATCTGCTCTCGCCGGCCGGCAACCTGTTTCTGCTGTATGGCGTATCGAGTTACTTGTTGACCGCCCAGCCCGGCCAATCATGGCACCTGGGCAGCTACGTCCCATTGTGGGTGACCCGCGTTTATGCGATTACGTTTGGGATCTCGCTGCTGCAAGCCGCGGTGCGGGCGCATTGCAGCGCGCGTATCTACGGATGGCGATTCGCCGCGGCATCGCCGCTGAGGATCTTCTGGGGCAACGTGTTGAACTGCGCCGCCACGGTCGCCGCCGTGGGGCAGTTCATGGGTGCGCGCATGGAACACCGCACCCTGGCCTGGCACAAGACCGAGCACGCTTACCCCGCACACCGCACCCCGGAGCAGGGAAGGCCCCGGCTGGGTGAGGTCCTGATGGGCATGAACTGTGTATCGACCGGTCAACTCGAAGCGGCTTTGCGCAAGGTTCCAGAAAGCCTCCGGCTTGGTGAATATCTTCTGCAATTACAGCAGATTTCCGAAGAAAATCTCTACCAAGCCTTGAGCTCTCAGATGGGAATCCCGTGGGGGCTTCCCAGCAGTGCGGAGGTGAACCGTCTGGCGACGCGGGCGCTGCCGGCGGCAGTGGCGCTGCGGTGGAAGGTGATGCCCTACCGGGTGGATGCGGGCCAGCTTCACGTAGTCACGGCGGACGTGCCGTCGAAAGCCATGATTCGGGAACTGAACCGCCTTTCCGAGTTGGAGCTCCGCTTCCACCTCATCCGGCCGAAGGAGTTCGAGGACTTGGCTAGAGAGTATCTGCCGGCGCCGCCTTCAGCCAGCTATCCTGCCCATAGAAATTTTAGATTGGACTCGCCCGAAACGCGGCCCATACACTAAATAGGGGCAACCCCAAAGAGGAAAGATTGTGGCGCCACCGGAAGCCAGAAGCCAGGTCGAGCTACTGCACCAGATCAGCAACATCGTCAGCTCCAATCTGGGCCTCGAGCGGATGCTGCAGGAGTTGATCGCGATGGCGGTCGACGTGACGGGCTGCGACGCCTGCCTGGTTTACCTGGTGGACCACGCCAGCCACGAGATCGTGCTGCGCGCTTCGCAACTGCCGCATGCGCCGGAGATCGGCAAGATCCGGATGAAGATAGGCGAAGGCATCACGGGTTGGGTGGCCCAGCATAAGTCCGTGGTGGCGCTCGCGGCCAACGCCGCGGCGGACGCGCGGTTCAAGACCTTCCAGGCGTTGCCGGAAGACACCTACCAGGCCTTTCTATCGGTGCCGCTGATCAGCAACGGAGAGCTGATCGGGGTCATCAACGTGCATCACAAGGCCAAGCACCCGCACACGCCCGAAGAGACCGCGTTAATCGGCTTCATCGGCGAGCAACTGGGCGGCGCCATCGCCAAGTCCAAACTGGAGGAGCGAACCGAGAGCGCGGCCCGGCGCATGGAGGCGCTGGCCGGACTGGCGCGGACAATTTCGGAAGAGGATTATCTCGACCGTATTTTGCAGGCCATCGCGGAGATGGTGGCGGAGACGCTGGATTCGCCGGTGTGCTCCATCATGCTGGTGGACGAGGACCGCCGCGAGCTGGTGATTTCGGCGGCGCGGTGCTCGTCGCCGGACTATCTGCACAAGAAGCCGCTGAAGATCGAGGACTCGCTGATCGGACGCGTGGTGCGCGAAGGGCGGGTCATCGCGATTCGCGACGTGTTGGAGGAGAAGCAGTACCGCTACCCCGAATTAGCGCGCAGGACGGGCTTGGCTTCGCTGCTGTCAGTGCCGTTGATGACGCGCGAAAAGGCGATCGGCACCATCAACCTTTACACTCGCGAAGTCCGCCAGTTCACCGAAGACGAGATCGGCTTCGTCAAGGTGGTAGCGGGCCAGGCTGCCATCGCCATCGAGAACGCCCGGCTGATGTCGGAAGCCCTCGAGATAAAGCGCACGCTCGAAGCGCGCAAGCTCATGGAGCGGGCCAAGGGCATCCTGCAGCACAAGCACAACCTCACCGAAGAAGAGGCCTACCTGAGGCTGCGCAATGAGAGCCGCCGGCTGCGGCGGTCCATGCGCGACCTGGCCGAAGCCGTGATCCTGGCCGACGACCTCGAGCGGAAGAAAAGCCCCAACGCGTGACCCGGGGTCTCAGGCTGCTTTCAGCGTCATGCTTTCTGGATCCCACAAGCACACTCGCTCGTCGAAGTAGCCGATATTCGACAGCAGCGCCGGGGTTGACTCACCTTGCGCCGGTAGCCACAGAATGCCATCACTCGAGGTCCGCTCTTCGGCAGTTGTGGCAAACTGGATGGGGACGAGTCATGGCAGCCGCTGCCCCGCCGTTGTTTGATGAGGCCGTATTCCATTGCCAACAGGCCGCGGAAAAGGCGCCCAAGGGATTTCTCGCGTTCAACGGCTGCAGTTTCCGGAAGACCCATAACTTGGAGTAGATCGGCGAGCAGTGTCTGGCCATCGATCCATCATCGCGCGGTGTCATCGATCAGGCGGTGCCGCTCAGCGAGTATGCCTGGAAGTTCCGGTATCCCGGTGAGCCTTTTCAGCCAGAGCCGGATGAAGTGGTCGAGGCGCTCATGACCGCTCGGGGAGTCCCGTAAGCCGTCTGCCATTCGACGCGCGCCCCTGAATCGTCAGCGAGCCGCAGCCGCCGACCACCTGCTGGCGTACCGAAACGCAATATAATCTAGCTATGTCCAATCCCGACGTGCCCCGCAGGGCCTTCCTCCGTGGCGTCACCGCCGCCACGGCGCTTTCCTATTCCCGAGTTTTCGGAGCTAACGACCGGGTGCAACTCGGCCTGATCGGCTGCGGCGAACGCGGCCGGAGCGACATGGGGAAGTTCATTAAGGCGGGTAACACCGATGTGGTGGCCCTGTGCGACATCTACGGCGCGCAGACGGACCGCGCCAAACAAGACGCGGCCAACGCCAGGAGCTTCACCGACCACCGCGCGCTGCTCGCGCTGAAGGACGTGGATGTGGCGCTGATTGCCGTTCCCGACCACTGGCACGCGGCCACGGCCACGGACGCGCTCAACGCGGGCAAAGACGTGTACGTGGAAAAACCGCTGACGCTGAAGATCGAAGAAGGCCCCATCATCGTCAAGGCGGCGCGCCTCAACAACCGCATTTGCCAGGTGGGCATGCAGCAGCGTTCCGGCAAGCACTACCTGGAGGCCAAACAACTCTACATGGACACGGGCAAGCTGGGCAAAATCACGCTGGCGCGCACTTGGTGGCACGGGAATTCCTATCACTTGCGCAAAGCGCCGGCGTCGCTCCAGACGCAGCCCGCAAACCTCGATTGGGCGCACTTCCTGGGCCCCCTGAAGTGGCGCGACTGGGACCCGCAACAGTACTGGAATTGGCGCGCGTACCTGGATTTCGGCGGCGGGCAGGTGACCGACCTGTTCACCCACTGGATCGACGTGGTTCACATGTTCATGGGCCAGGACAATCCGATTTCGGCGGCGGCGGCGGGCGGCGTCTATCACTACAAGGACGGCCGCACCGCACCCGACACCATCAACGTGCTGCTGGAATACCCGTCGCAGTTCACGGCCACGTTCGAAGCCACGCTGGCTCCCGGCGTCACGGGGGCGGCCGTGGAGTTGTGCGGCACCCAGGGGCGCCTGTGGATCGATCGCTCGCGCTACGAATTCCATCCGCTCGGGCGCAACGCGCAAGCCACCGTGGTGCAGGCGTCGAGCGACCTGGATCTGGATCACGTTCAGAACTTCCTCGAGTGCGTCCGCTCGCGCCAACTGCCCAACGGCGACGTGCTCATCGGCCACCGCTCGGCGCAAGCTTCGCACCTGGGCAATCTCTCGTACGTGCAGAAGCGGCGCATCGATTTCGACCCGGTGCGCGAAGAGATTCTGCCGTTCTGACGGCTTGCTATACTGAAGTTTCTAAGCCATAACTACCAAGGAGTTTCATGATTTCCGCAACACAACTGCGCCCTGGGATGGTCGTCAAGTTCAACAACGAGCTGTACTCGATCTTCAGCGTGAATCACCGTACGCCCGGCAATTTGCGAGGGTTCGTGCAGGTCAGAATGCGCAGCCTGCGCAGCGGATCCATGACCGAGCACCGCTTCTCTTCCGAGGACAAGGTGGAGAAGGCGCTGCTCGAAGAGCACGAAATGCAGTACCTGTACGACGACGGCGAATACTACTATTTCATGAACACGGAGAACTTCGAGCAGATGCACCTGATGAAGGACCTGCTGGGCGACGCCACCCAATACCTCATCCCGCAGTTGATGGTCAAAGTGGAATTCCACGAAGGCAAGCCGATGAGCGTGGAGCTGCCGGCGACCGTCGATATGACGGTGCTGGAAACCGAGCCGGGCATGAAGGGCGCGACCGTCTCCAACGTCACCAAGCCGGCCAAGCTGGAGACGGGGCTGGTGGTGCAGGTGCCGTCGTTCATCACCGAAGGCGAGAAGATCCGCGTCAACACCGCCGAAGGCACTTACCAGGAACGGGCCTAGCCTTAGCCTCACAGCCTCCGCAGCGCCGCCGCCAGTTCTTCCTCCTCTTCCGGAAACACCGTCCTCAAGTCGAGGATGAGCCTTTCGTTTTCGATGCGGGCCACCACCGGCGGATCGCCCGCGCGCAGGCGGCGCTCGGCATCCGCCAGGTTCGGGCATTCGATGGCGATCAGCCAGGTGGGAATGGATTGCTCCGGCGTGGCGCCGCCTCCGGCCACGGAGCTTCCGGGCACGACTTCGGCGTGGATACCCGGGACGCGGGTTACCAGCGCCTCGGCGCGCGCGCGAATCTGGGCGGCCGTCTGGCGGATCAGGGAAAGCGCCGGCAGGTCGTCCCACCGCTCGAGCAACAGGCTGCGCAGCGTGTTCCCGAGAGCCTGGTAGATGATTTTGTCGAGCCGCAGGGCGCGGAACAGCGGGTTGCGCCGCAGGCGGGCGACGATCTCCGGTTTCCCGGCAAGAATCCCCGCCTGGGGACCGCCGAGCAGCTTGTCGCCGCTGAAGGAGATCAAATCGGCGCCGGCCTTCAGGCTATCGGAGACCAGCGGTTCTTCGATACCGAACGCCAGCAGGTCCACCACGCAGCCGCTGCCGAGGTCCTCATACACGGGCACGCCGCGCTCGCGCCCCAAGGCCACCAACTCGCGCAGCTCGGGCCGCGCGGTGAAGCCCGAGATGCGAAAGTTGCTGGGATGGACGCGCAGCAGCAGCTTGGTGCGATCATTGATGGCGGCGCGGTAGTCGGCAATCACAGTCCGGTTGGTAGTCCCGACTTCGCGGACGGACGCGCCCGACCGCGCCATGATATCGGGGATGCGGAAACCGTCGCCGATTTCGATCAGCTCGCCGCGCGAAACCACCACTTCGCCGCCGGCGGCCATTTCGTTCAGCGCCAGAAAAATGGCGGCGGCATTGTTATTGACCGCGATTCCCGGCGCGCCCAGCAGCCGCTCCAGCAGGCCCGCGGCATGCACATCGCGCTGGCCGCGGCGACCGGTCGCCAGATCGTATTCCAGGTTGGAATAGCCGGGCAGCACGTGGATGGAGCCCAGCGGCGCGCGTCCCAGGTTGGTATGCAGCACGACCCCGGTGGCATTGACGACGCGCCGCAGCGACGGCCGTTCCAGCGCCGCCAGGGCCTTTTCGACGCGTGCTTCAGCCGGTGGCCCGCCGGCACGGCCGCCCAGGATTTCCTCCCGGAGTTCATCGAGCGCGCGCCGGATTTCCACCGCCACCAGCGCGCGCGGGAACCGCGTCAGGGCGGGGAAGAGGCGTTCCAGCACTTCATGCACCGCCGGCAAATCGCGCAGCTTGTCGTTTTCGTCCACGAATTCGATGGTACACTGGAAACGTCGGGGCGTGGCTCAGCCTGGCTAGAGCGCCTGGTTCGGGACCAGGAGGTCGGTGGTTCGAATCCACTCGCCCCGACCAGCCTTTTCAGCCGTTTCCAGCCTTTTGCAGACGGAACCGGCTCTACGCCAAAAAAGGATGACTGCCGCAAAGCGATAAAGCCGTTCAGAATAAAGCACGGCCTCGATGCAGATGACGAGAGCGTCATCGCTACGCTTCACCTCATGAATCAGGACGGCATCGACATTCCCGAAGTCGGTGAGCAGGTGCTGGGCCAGGGGTATCAGCCAGCGGACGCGCCGCGGTCCGTCATGGGCGGCCAACCGGCGTCCGTCGCCTTCTATGGAGAGGCTCCGGACATGGTTTCGGGCGTGATGCGGCTCGACGCCCGGATACCCACGAATGTTCCGTCCGGCACCCGGTAGGCTCGGCTACGCGGTCAAGCCGGGCGGACATCAAACGCATGGCGGTCCGAGGCCATGAACGCAACGAGCGGCGCTTCAGATACCACGCGGCCCGGCGACGGACCCGATCCTGCCTAGGACTTCACCCGGTGGAACTCCCAGCCTTTGCGGAAGGCGGGTTTCAGCAGCTTGTTGGCTTCACCGTTGTTGGTGATGCGCATCTGCCCGGGGTCGTACTCCAGCTTGCCTTCATGGCGGAGTGCAATGACACCCAATAGCATCCATTCCACGAACGGAGCCGCGACGTCGAAGTTGGAGCACGCCGGGTCGCCGCCCTTACACGCGCGGATGAAGTCGCGCATGTGGCCCGGTGAGCGCGTGAGCAGAGGCGCGGGCATGCGATAGTCTTTCATCTTCTCGATGGGGATCAGCCGCGTCACATCACCGTAAGTTCCGGTAGTCAGCATTCCCTTGTCGCCAATGAAGATACTGCCATCCGGCATAGGTAAACGGAGCGGCTCGGTGGACGCCTTGAGAGCCGCGAACTCGTCCCCATTGAAAACGCGGCCCGGAGACCGGAATTCGTTGGAAGCCGGACCCGCCGGGCCCGCTCCTGGGCCACGGGCCCCTCCGGGAGCACCGCCGGGAGCCGCTCCCGGCGCGCCTGCGCCCGCGCCCCGCCCGCCGCGGCCCGCCCCGCCGGGACGCGGCAGATTCGGGGGATCGCCGAGCCACTCGCCTTCGGGCACGCCCGCGATCTTGGGGGTCTCCTTCAGCCCGTCGTACCAGAAGACCTTCAGCGCCGGCATGTTGCCGTAAGGCGCGAAGTCGAAGCGGATGACCGAAGCCTTGGGGAACATGAAGGGGCTTACGCCTTCCTTGTGGATGCACTCCACGGCGATGACCTTGCGGTTGGAAAGATGCAGGGCCATGTTGGGCGCCCCCAAAATGTGGCAGGCCATATCGCCCAGGGCGCCGCAGCCAAAATCGTAAAAGCCGCGCCAGTTGAACGGCTGATAGAAGAAGCCTCCGTTCCGGTCGGGTTCGGTCTTACCGTCGGCCGTGAAAGGCCGCTTATCGGCGATGCCGAGCCATAGATCCCAATCCAGAGTGGAGGGAACCGGATCTTCCTTGGGGATTTCGGTCAGGCCCTGCGGCCACATCGGCCGGTCGCTCCAGGCGTGCACTTCCGCGACGTTGCCGATGTCGCCGTTCCAGACGATCTCGGCGCACTGCCGCGTGCCTTCGTTGGAGTAGCCCTGGTTGCCCATCTGGGTCGCCACCTTGTATTTGACGGCGGCCTCGCGCAACTGCCGCGCTTCCCAAATCGTGCGCACCAGCGGTTTTTGCACGTAGACGTGCTTGCCGCGCTCCATACACCACATAGCGGCGGTGGCGTGCATGTGATCCGGCGTGGCGACGATCACGGCATCGATGTTCTTGCCTTCCTTATCGAGCATTTGCCGGAAGTCTCGGAACTTCGGCGCGTTCGGAAACCGCGTGAATGTCGCGGCCGCGCGCCGGTCGTCCACATCGCACAGCGCGACGATGTTCTCCGTCGGCGCGGCGGCCGAGAGATTGGACGCGCCCTGGCCGCCGGAGCCGATGGCGGCAAGGTTCAGTTTTTCGTTAGGGGATTTGTATCCCGCGGATTTCAACGATGGCGTGCCGCCGAATCCCACCGCAGGAATAGCGCCGGCCAGCAGGCTGCCATAAAAGAAGTGCCGCCTTGATAATGCCATTTTCAGATCTCCTCAAAAACAGATGGTGTGGTATCCAAACCCTACGCCAGACAGCTCTTGACGTAGGCGAAGCACTTCTTCGCCTCGGCGATAATGTCCGAACCCTGCGGAATCGGGTACTCCAGCTCCAGGTTCGCCGGGATGGGGTACTTTTCCTTCTTGAGCAGTTGGAGCACTTCCTTCATGGGCGTGTCGCCCGTGCCCCAGACGGCGACGTTGGGACCGTGGTCCTTCTTGCGATCCTTGATGTGCAGGTTGGTGATCTTGGCGTGGTGCTGTTTGATGAAGGCCACCGCATCGTATCCAGCCGCCGTGAAGTGGCCGATATCGAGGTTGATGCCGTTGTACTTCCCGTAGGCCATCAACTGGTCGTAGCTCTCGAGGGTGGCCGTCTGGTTGGGGTCGTTGGTGGCGTCGTGGCCGTGGTAGCCGACCAACAGTTTGTGTTTATCCGCAATCGGGGCGATCCGCTTAGCCATGGTGAGGGTCGTGCTTGTGGTGATGCCCTTGACTCCGAGCCCTTTGGCCATGCTGAAGCCAAATTCGATGTCCGCGTCCTTCATGCTGTCCTGCATGCTGTCCTGCATGTTATAGCAGAGCAGGGCGACATCGACGCCGGCGTCGTTGAATTTCTTCCGGACGGCCCCCCATGTCTGGGCGTTTGCCGAGGCGCGCCATTGCGCGAGCTTCTCCGTCGCCGCTTGCCTTTCGGCCTGTTGCTCGGGAGTAGGCTGCGCACGGCCGCCGCCCGAGCGGCCGACGTTCGGCATCGCAGGCGCGCCCGCGAGGGCCTCGCAATGATTCGACATCAACTCCGCCTCGCCGAGCCCGATTTCGACAAACGCCCTGACGATGGCTTCCGGGTCGGGGCTGGCGATGCGGTTGAAGCTGTAGGTGATGGCGCCAATCTGTACGCCGCCGAATTTCGAGTCGATCCTTTTCGCGGCAAATGCCTTGGCCAGCGGTACGGAGACCAACGCGAACTTTGCCATGTCTCGTCTGGTATATTGCACGGTGTTCCTTTCAGCCGATGTGCGGCCTACGCATATTTCAACCCAAAGGAATTCATAACACGTTTCCTGTAGCCGAGGGCAAGCACCCTGCCGCCCATGGTATACCCGCTCGCTCGACAGTTGGGGGGCGATAACTTCATTGTATCCAGCATCGCGGACAAATCCAAGAGCGGTTCGGGCATGCTATTCCACCGGAATGCGACCGGTCCGCGCCACGTCTCCATACCACGAGCCGGGGTCCTTGCGATCCCAGTTCGATTCGCCTTTCCCGTCCTCCTTCGCGCCGCCTTCGATTTGTACGGCGGAAGTTGCGGCGCCGAACAGAAAGCCTTTCGGAAAAGGCGGAACCGGCTTGTCATCCGCGGCTGCCGCCGCGGCGAACGGCGCAAATGCCCGAACTCGAACACCCGTCAAAGCCGCCGCCGCCGTCATGTTTGCCCGCAAGAACGTTGGCCGTCTCATCGGGGCGGCCTCCCAGTGAAGAGCCTAGCACCGGCTTGCAAACCGGACACCTTTTTTTTAGCGCCCTGGGTGTGTTTTATCCAGCATCGTGGAAGTTTTTCCGTTCCAGCTCTGTTGGTCCGCTTTCGGGAATGATAGAATCCCGAGCGAAATGAATTACCGAATGATCTCATGCGCGGTTGCGAGTCTCTGCGCCGGCAGGCTGTTTGCGGCCGTCGCCATCCCCGTGATCCAGTGGGCTCCTGGCGACCACAACCGACCGCAGCCGGCACAGGTTGCGCCTGGCACCTTCTCTACCCAGGCACAGCCTGGCACGCCGCCATCCGACGCGGCCGTGCTATTCGATGGCGCCGATCTTTCCGCCTGGCAGCACAGTGACGGCAAGCCTGCCGATTGGAGCGTCCGCGATGGTTACTTCGAAGTCAAAGCTCGCTCCGGGGATATCGATACCAAGCGGGCTTTCGGGGATTGCCAGTTGCATGTGGAGTGGGCGGCTCCCGATGCGCCGCGCGGGAGCGATCAGACGCCAGGCAACAGCGGCGTTTACCTCATGACCCTGTACGAAATTCAAGTATTGGAATCCTTCAAGAACCGGACCTATCCGGACGGCCAGGCAGGCTCGGTCTATTGCCAGTACCCGCCCCTGGTCAATGCCTCGCTCCCACCCAGAGTATGGCAGACCTACGACATCGTGTTTCACGGTCCGCGATTTTCGTCAAGCGGAGAACTAACGCGGCTGGCCACCGTTACACTGCTGCACAATGGCGTACTGGTTCGGGATCACGTCTCTCTGACCGGACCGACCGACTGGCTGAAACGTCCGCCATACAAAGCGCACGCCGCCAAGATGCCGCTTCGGTTGCAGGACCATGGCCAGCCGGCACGCTTTCGCAATATCTGGATTCGCGAAATCCCAGAACCGGAACAGTGAGGGACCCCCGATGAGATTAGCTGGGCGAGCGATTCATTTTGTCTGCTCTCCCGGCCGCGTGGGGTTCCGGCGGCCGCTGGCAACCGGGCGTAGGGCGCCGGGCGGCGGCCGGGCCGGCTAGAGCGAGCCGCATTTTCGATACAGGTCGCGGAGATAGGTGCCAGCCGCCAGTTCCGCGCGCGATCCGTCCTCTTGCCGTACTCTATCGGCCGCCAACCGCACCGCCTCCTGGACCATGGCACCGGGGACCACCACCACGCCGTCGAAGTCCGCCACGATCAGGTCACCCGGATGGACCATGACTTCGCCGCATTCGACGGCTTCGTTGTAGCCAGTTACGATTCCACGCCCGAGGGAGCCGACCGGTTTAGGCCCGGCGGCAAATACCGGAAAGCCCAGCGCCTCGATTTGTTGCACATCGCGCACCAATCCATCCACCACCGCGCCGCGTGCACCGCGCGCCGAGGCGGCGGTGGAGAGCAGTCCGCCCCACGGCGCGCTGCACGTCGAGTGTCCGGTCGAAACTACAACCACGTGGTCGGGCTGAATGCTGTCCACGGCTTGAATCTCGGTATCGGAGGGCGTCGCGGAGATTTCCAACGTATCGACGCAGGAAATGGTGTGGGCCCACCCGGCCAGCCGGCAGCCGGCATGCACGGGCCTCAGGTACTCACGCATCGCCTGGTGGCGTGTCCCCAATTCGTCGAGTGCGTCGGAGAGGACTGCGGTATAGAGGCATTCTCCGACGTACGAGAGGAACTTGGGGCTGCGAATTTCGGCCGGGACAGGGAGGCGGCCGGAACGTGAGGCATTCATGGCTGGCCTCAGATTAGCGGCAACGGAAGGCTTCGTCAAGCCGTACTTGACTCTCGGTGCAAGACTCTTCCAGAATACGGGAAGCATGGGGACCGAGATGGACCACCACGCCCCGGATACGCCCAGCGCCTCCGCGGTGAGGCGCACGATGGCGATTCTGGAGTGTCTGGATAGCAGCCGGCGGGGTTTGAATATTTCCGAGGTGAGCCGTAAGCTGGAGATCCCCAAGAGCTCGGCGCACGTGCTCATGGTGACGCTCGAACGCCTCGGGTATATTCGCCGCGCGGCTAACAGCCGGGATTTCCGCCTGGGATTGAAGACCTACGCCCTGGGGCAGAGGATGGCAAAAATGCTGTCTATTTCCGATCTTGCACTGCCACACATGCAGTTGCTGGCAAGCGAGACCGGCCTCAGTGCCCACCTGGCAGTGCTGGACCACGACCAGGCGGTGTTCATCCAGAAGGCGGGGGCCGGCAGCCTGGTCCAACTGGACACGTACGTGGGCGGGCGGGCCGACCTGCACTCGACCGCACTGGGCAAAATCATCCTCGCCTTCGGCCCTTCGGAAAGCACGAAGCACATCCTTTCCAAGCAGGTATTCGCGCGCTATACACCCAAAACGTTGATCTCGGGAGAAGCTTTGGCCAGGGAGATCTCGCGCATCCGGCGGCTGGGACATGCCATTGACGATGAAGAGGAGGAATTGGGCATCCGCTGTGTCGCGGTCCCTCTCCTTCGTCGGGGTTGCCTGTTCGTCGCTGCGCTCAGCCTCTCGGGGACGGTCGCCCAAATGCCGTTCCGCGGCATGGACACCATGCTGGCGCGCATCGCGCAGTGCGCCGCCGCCATTACAGCGGAGAATATGCCAATCCCTCCGCTGTGGTAGGATCGCGGCGTGCGCGCGAGCCGGATCAGTTGCACAACACAGGTGTTCGGTTTGGAGCAGGCGGTGCTGGTCTCTTCACTGGGAGGCAGGCTGGGGTACCGGTTTCTTCCAGCTATCTGGACCAAAAGGCCGTCCGGACCCTCTTGGGCGTGCTGTATTGTCGTATACTTCCAGCCGGAATGCATTTGACCAACGTCGCCGGCCGCCGGCAGTTTGTGGGTGCGGCACTCGTCACGGCCGTTTCTTACCGCCGGATTCTCGGCGCCAACGACCGGATCCGGATCGGCGCAATCGGGACCGGAGAACGCTGCCAATTCCTGTTGAGCCTGCTCAACAAGATCGAATCGAACGAGATCGTGGCCGTCTGCGACGTCTACGAACCGCGTCGTTTGGAGGCCAGATCCAAATACGCGGCCGAGGCGCGCGACTACGCCGACCACCGCGAGATTCTCGACCGGAAAGATATAGACGCCGTCGTGATTGGCACGCCCGACCACTGGCACGTGCCGCTGCTTCTCGATACGCTCAAGGCGGGCAAAGATGCCTACTGTGAAAAGCCGGTCACTCACACCATCGACGAGGGAGAGCCGCTGATCGCGACGGTGCGCGACTCGAAGCGGGTGGTGCAGACCGGCACCCAGCAGCGAAGCTGGGCGCACTTCGCCGAGGCCAGGGAGGAGATTGCCGCCGGCCATCTGGGCCAGGTGACGCTGATTCGGACTTACTGGTATCAGAACCATCCCAAGTGGTGGCAGGCTACCCTCTTTCGACACTGGAAAGCTCGATTGGGAGCGCTTTCTCGGGACGGCTTCCGCCCGCCCATTCGACGCCGACCAATTCGCGAACTGGCGCTGGTATTGGGACTTCGGCGGGGGCGCCATGACCGACCTTTTCGTGCACTGGGTGGACGTGGCCCATTGGATCATGGGCTCCGATATGCCCGATCGCGCCACGGCCAATGGCCTTCGCGCCATTCTGACGCGGCGGCAGACACCCGACACGATGAGCGCCGCGCTCACCTATTCGGGCAACGTTGTGGTTGAGTTCGACAGCGCCTTGCTGGGCTATCTCGAGGGCGGCGGCTTGATGATTCGTGGAACCAAAGCGGCCATGCGCCTTTGGCGAGGCGGGTTTGCGGTCTATGGCGAGATCTCGCGGTACAGTGAGCGGTCCGATCCCTCGAGTCCCATTCTCGACGTGCGGTCCAAGGGTGAAGGCACAGTGGACCATCTGAGCAACTTTCTGGACTGCATTCGCTCCCGCAATACGCCGAACGCTTCGGTTGAAATCGGAGTAGCGGCAGCCCGCGCGGGTCACGTGGCGAATCTGGCGCTACGCGGCAGCGGGGTCTGGACGCGAAGCCCTTCGGCGTAGAGAGTCGCGGCTGCGCACGGCATCATCAAGACCAACAGATGTGAGGTGGAATATGCTTTGCAATCTGAACATTGTCAGGATTCTCGCGCTGGTTCCGTTGGCCTTGCTCACGGCCTCGGCGCAAACCGGGCCGGTGGTGCTCCAATCGCCGAACGGAACGCTCGAGATTTCAATTGCGACCGTACAGCGTCAGTCCGTGCAGGCGGCGGGCGGCCAACTGGCGTATCGCGTGGCTTTTCGCGGTCAGCCTGTGCTGGAGTGGTCGAACCTCGGGCTCGCCTTCGAGGGCTCGCCCGCACTCGGGCCGACTGTCCGTATCGAGTCGTCGCAGGCGTCCAGCCAGGACGAGACTTGGGCGCCTGTCGCAGGCAAGGCCAATCCCATACGCAACCACTACAACGCCGTCATGGTTCAGACGGTGGAGACGGCCCCGAACGGCCGGCGCCTGGTGGTGGAAGCCCGCGCGTACGACGAGGGCGTAGCCTTCCGCTACGTCGTGCCCGAGCAGCCTTCCCTGAAGGATTTGCGCATCCTCAACGAGTCCACACAATTCCGCTTCTCCAAGGACGCACGCACCTTTTCTCTAATCTCGCGCGGCTTTGAGACCAGCAACGAGGACGACTATCACGAACTGGCGATCAGCGGCCTGCACCCGGAGTACCTCGTCAACCTCCCGTTGCTGGTGGAAGTGCCGGGAATCGCCTGGGTCGGTCTGACGGAAGCGGACATCGAGGAGTACTCCAACCTGTTCGTGACCGCTTCGGGCGACCGGACAATGGCGGCGCGGCTGGCCATCCGCGTTGAGGACATCAACACCGACGCGAACATCGCCCCCTCCTTCGATCCCAAGGCGGATGCGTCGAAGGTATCGGTGATCGCGCAAACTCCCGTAAGATCGGGCTGGCGGGTGTTGATGATCGCGGATCAACCCGGACGGCTGGTGGAATCCAACATGGTGGTCAACTTGAATCCGCCCAGCGCCATCGGAGACACTTCCTGGATCAAGCCCGGCAAGACCTCCTGGAACTGGTGGAACGGCAGCCAGGCCAAGGGCGTCGCCAACCCCGGCATGAACAACGAGACCATGAAGTACTACATCGACTTCTCCGCGCGGAACAAGTTCGAGTTCCTGCTGATTGACGCCGGCTGGTCGGCGAACTTACCCACGCCGGCCGGCCAGGCGGGGCAGTCCCGGCGCGGGCGCGTGGACCTCACCAAGTCCATCGCGGCCATTGATATTCCGATGCTGGTCGAGTATGCGAAGTCGAAGAACGTACGCATCTGGCTGTGGGCTCATTTCCGGGACATGAACGACCAGATGGACCTGGCTTTCGCGCAGTTCGAAAAATGGGGCATCGCCGGTGCGAAGATCGATTTTATGGACCGCACGGACCAATGGATGGTGAACTGGTACCGGACGGCCGCGAAGAAAGCGGCTGAACACCACCTCATGGTCGACTTCCACGGTGCGTTCAAGCCCGACGGGATGCGACGCACCTACCCCAACGTGCTGACGCGCGAAGGCGTCATGGGCGCGGAGTACAACAAGTGGAGCGCGCGAATTACTCCCCAGCACGACGTGACGCTGGCCTTTACCCGCATGCTGGCGGGGCCCATGGACTACACGCCCGGCGGGTTCGATAACGCGACCCGCGAGAATTTCGTGCCGCGCAACAGGGCGCCCATGGTGATGGGCACGCGCGCCCACCACACCGCGCTGTATGTAGTCTTTGAAAGCGAGTTGCAGATGGTCTCGGATTCCCCCGACGCCTACGATGGGCAGAAGGAAACCGCGTTCCTCAGGGCGGTCCCGGCGAGCTGGGACGAGACCCGCGTTCTCAACGGTGTGCCGCCGAAGTACATCACCATCGCGCGGCGCCGCGGGAACGAGTGGTTCGTGGGCAGCATCACGGACTGGGATGCGCGCGAGCTCGATGTGCCGCTTAGCTTTCTGGGGAGCGGCGCCTACGATGCGGAGATTTACGCGGACGGACCCAATGCGGTGGCGCAGCCGAAGGACTCGGTTGTCGAGAAACGTCGCGTGAATGGCCAGACTGTCTTGAAGTTGAAGCTGGCGCCGGGGGGCGGTAGCGCCATCCGGCTGGTCCCGGTTCACTGAGAAGGCGGCAAAACGGTGGCCGTCCGCGCGATTGACCCGAGCGGGCTTCCAGCCCTACTTGGCCGTCACTCTCAGCATGACCACCGCATGGGTCGAGACGTTCGCCGTGTACTTGTCGCCGGAGACCGTCACGGCTGCGTGCTTCCAAAGATCGCGGACCTGCAGCTTCTTACCCGCGACACCCAGCGAATCCCAACTCACGCTGATGTCGGCGGCCCGATCGCCGCGGTTGAACATGCCCACGGCGATGTCGCCGCCCTTCAGCGGGCGCATGTAGACCACGGTGTTCCCTTCCTGGCTGACGCGCTTCAGCGGCAACCCGGCGGGGTCCTGGTCGATCGCGATCACATCGGTATTCGTCAGGATCGACTTGGTGTCGTCGCTCATATCCCGCAGATCGTTGCCGGCCAGCAGCGGCGCGCGCAGCAGGCACCACAACGAGAAATGTGTCTTGTATTCGTCCGTCGTCATGTGCCCGTTGCCGACCTCAAGCATATCCGGATCGTTCCAATGTCCCACCGTGGCACCCTGCGCAATGTCGTACTGGGTCAGTCCCGGAGGCGCGGGCTCACCCTCTTTGCGGATGCCGCCCGGGACGGCCGTACCGAAGCCGATGCGATCCAGCGATTGCCAGCTATCGTTGATGTCGCCGGTGGTGCGCCAGCAGTTTCCGCCCACCTTCGCGCCCCACTCCCAGACTTTGTTGTTGCCGTACTGGCACAAGCTGTACAAAATGGGGCGTCCGGCCTTCAGCAGCGCGTCGCCCATCTTCTGGTAGACCGCCTGCAAGTCCGCATCGGTATAGATGGTTCCGGCGCTGCACCAGTCGTACTTCAGATAGTCGATGCCCCACGCGGCGAAAGTCTTGGCGTCCTGCGCCTCGTGGCCGTAGCTGGCTTCGTAGCCCGCGCATGTCTTCGGCCCCGGTGAGGAGTAGATGCCGATCTTCAATCCCTTGGAATGCACATAGTCTGCCAGGGCCTTCATGTTGGGAAATTTGGTGTTGCTGGTGATGTTGCCATTGGCGTCCCGGCCCAGTTCCCACGTGTCGTCGATATTGACGTACACATAGCCGGCCTTCTTCATGCCGCTCGAAACCATGGCATCGGCGATGCCGCGCACGGCTTTATCGTCAATGGCGCCGGCGAACTTGTTCCAACTGTTCCACCCCATGGGAGGCGTGCGGGCCAGCTTGTTGTCGCGGACATCGTGCAGTGCGGGCAGGGGAAGCTTGGCGGGAGGCATGGCAGCCTCGGCCTTGGTACGTTGGAATTCGCCGGTGGTGGGGCCCCTGCCGGCTCTGCCACCGCGCCCGCCAGTCATGGTCATGGCGAACTTGTCGCCCTGCAACGTACCTTCGTAAGTGGTGGTCAGGGTCTGCGGCGTTCCGCCCTTCTGGCCACCGCGTCCCGTAAACGAGACGGCGAAGCGCAGCTTGCCATCCCGGAAGGCACCTTCGTTGACCGGCGACTGAGCCCTGCCGCCGACCGTGTTTCCGGTTATGGTTTCACCGCTCTGCTTCAGCTCGAAGTAGGACTCGGTGAACGTGCCATCGCCTCTCGGAGCCTTGAAGACCCAAAAGCCAGTCAGATCGGTCTGCGCGTGAATGAAGAGGGCGCTGAGCATTACGATCAGCGCGCACCAGAGAACTCTGGAAAGCAAGGGAGATTTCGATGTCATTGTCTGCTCCATGAAGTGGCCAGTATATCACTGGAAGTGTCGGTAATTGGCGTTCGCAGTCGAACTCCGTGCGCGGGTGCAGGTTTGGTTGAAGTTATACTGGTGGTTCCCGGAGTGGGCCAGGCACGCCCGGCCCACTGGAAACCAGGCCGGGGACAAGTCGAGGCAGTCCGAAAAAGGAGCAGCGGGAATCGCGTGGAGAGGAGACTATGACGATATCTAAGGGCAGTGGCAGTACGATAAGCCGGCGAGGGCTGTTCCAGTCTTCGGCCGCAATCCTGGGCGGAGCAGTCCTGGGGAAGGATGCCAAAGGGGACCAAGAGGCGCAAGTTCGCAACGTGAATACCAACTCCAGTCCGTCGACCCTGAAGATCACGGACCTACGCGTGGTCACCATGGGAGGCCGGCACATCATCCGTCTCTACACCAACCAGGACGTTTATGGACTCGGCGAGGTTCGGGACGGCGCCAGCGCCACCTACGCACTCTTTCTGAAGAGCCGCCTGGTGGGCGCGAACCCGCTCAGAATCAACTACCTGTTTCAGAAGATCAAGCAGTTCGGCGGTCACGGGCGGCAGGCGGGTGGAGTGGTGGCCGTCGAAGTGGCTCTCTGGGACATCGCGGGAAAGGTATACGGGGTGCCGATCTACCAGATGCTGGGCGGCAAATTTCGCGACAAGATTCGCATCTACGCCGATACCACGGAATCGAAGGATCCCAAGATTTACGCTCAGCGCGAGAAGGAGCGTAAGGAAGTGATGGGCCTGACGTGGCTGAAGATGGATCTGGGAATCGAGATGGTCGCGGACACTCCCGGCACCGTGACCGTCCCTTCGGGATTGAGTCCCTGGGAACAGCGGATTCTCCCGCATCCGTTCGTGGCGATGGAGGTGACAGACAAGGGAATCGAGAAGCTGTCCGAGTATGTCGCGGCTGTCCGTGAAGCGGTTGGAATGGAAATCCCGCTCGCCATGGATCACCTCGGCCACCTCGGCGTGAATTCCATCATCCGGCTGGGAAAGGCCTATGAGAAATTCAACCTCGCCTGGATGGAGGATGTGATTCCCTGGCAGTATACCGACATGCTGAAGCACATCACGGACGAAAGTCCCACACCAATCCTCACCGGCGAAGACATCTACTTGAAGGAGGGCTTCATCAATCTGTGCGAGAAGCACGCCGTCAGCAAGATTCAGCCCGATCTCTCCACGTCGGGCGGAATCCTGGAGACGCACAAGATCGGCGAGGCTGCCATGGAGTTCGGCGTCCCCATGGTGATGCACTATGCCGGCCTGCCAGTCAATTGCATGGCCAGCGTTCACTGTGCGGCGGCCACCGAGAATTTCCTCGCGCTCGAAAACCACTCGCTGGACCAACCGTGGTGGCAGGACCTGGTGGAGGGCATCGAGAAACCCATCATCAACAAAGGATACATCACCGTTCCGGACAAACCCGGCCTGGGCATCACACTCAACGAGGAAGCCTGCAAGCAGCACATGGGGCAGGGCGCGGCCTGGTTCGCTCCTACCCCCCAGTGGGACAACGAACGTTCCGGCGACCACCTTTGGAGCATGGCGCCGCCCAGGGCGGCGGCCAAGGTGGGATGAAGCCCTCGCCGTCCTGCGACCCCAGCGGTTGGCTCTCCGCGCAAGGATGGGTGCTTCTTCTAAACAGAGTGTCACAAGTAATTGGGCATCCGCTCCCTGACGGGCGCAACTCCGACCGAGGCGACTTTCAGAGCCGCGACCATAAGGGAGCGGTGGGCCCGAATACGTGACCGAACTTCTGAAACAGAGTACTAAGATAGGGAGTGAGTCCGCCGCCCGTTGCCGGCCGCGCTTCAGAGACGGTCTGTCTGGCTCCGGGCGCACCCGATGGCGCGGATAGAACCTCCGACTTGCACGGAGGAACGGAAACGGAAAGGTCCAGCATGAAGACAGACCTGGCGGGAAAGACTGCTCTGGTCACTGGAGCAAGTAAAGGCATTGGAAAGGGCATTGCATTGGAGTTGGCGAGGGCCGGGTGCGATGTGGCGGTGAACTATCGCTCGGACCGGGCCGGCGCGGAGGCAACCGTGGCCGAAATCGAAGCGCTCGGTCGCCGCGCCTTCGCGCTGCACGCCGACGTCGGCATTGGCGCAGACGCCGCTACGATGTTTGGCGAGGTATTCCGGCGGTTCGAACGCCTGTACATCCATGTCAATAACGCCGGCGTGCAGACCTTCAAGCCGCTGCTCGACCTGGAAGAAGAGGAATGGGACCGCGTCATCGACACAAACCTGAAGGGCTGTTTCCTTTGCACGAAGCTGGCGGCCCGGCATATGAAAGAACGCGGCGGCGGGCGCATCGTCAATATCGGCTCGGGCTGCAACAAGGCGCCATTCCCGAACCTGGTGAGCTACACGGCGAGCAAGGGCGGCATCGAGATGTTTACGAAGGCCGCGGCCATCGAACTTGGAAAATACGGGGTTACGGTGAACTGCGTCGCGCCGGGGGCGGTTGAAATCGAGCGGACCAAGCAGGAGACGGGCGACTACGCCGCCATTTGGTCGAAGTTGACCCCGATCCCGCGCATCGGCACAACAGCCGATGTCGCCCATACGGTGGGATTCCTAGTGAGCGACGAAGCAAGCTTCATCACCGGGCAGACGATCTGGGTGGACGGCGGACTCTTCACCAGGCCGCAGTGGCCCTACGATTAGGTTCGCCCGGGCCTTTCCGGCGGGCTTCGATTGGCCAGAAGATTTCTCGATTGTCGAATGAGGTTTCCGAATGCAAACCAGATGTTCAAATGTGTTGGCGCCTTTGCTGTTCGCTCTGGCGGCCGGGGCTGTGCCGTCCGCCCCCATACATGGGGCGAGGATTCCTGGGTCACGCTGCACCAGACCGGCAACCTGCGCGAGCACAACAACTACTGGTACCTGATTACGCGAATCCCTCGCTGACACCGCGTGTCACCGCTCCCTCCGCGTTCGAACCCCGGAGAAGAGGAGACTCCCGATTTCTCATCCTCTCCGCGTCCTGCTCCGCGTCTCCGCGTCGAAATGGAATTCGACCCATTCGCATCAAGTTCGCGGGTCCGAGTACTCTTGCGGATCGATGTCAGCATTGGGGAGCTCGCTCGCATCATGGACACCGATGTAATCTGAAAACACTATGTTCCCTGGCCGATCTGCGCATTAAGATACAATTACATCCGAATTTCTCGAAACACATGCAAATGTGGATCATTGCGGGCCGCTGCGCCGCCGGCGCGATCGTAGCGGCGGCGGCCGCCTTCCTTCCCGGGGCGGAAGTCATCGGGGACCAGAAGGCCGCGACCGGCTTCGTGTTCACCGAAGCATCGAAATACGATCCCACGGCGTGGATGGAAGGCCGCGACCGCTTCCCCGCCGGCGCGGCCCTGAAGATCTCGACCGGCGGCGCCCGCCGCGCGCTGGCGCCCGCGTTTCACGCCTCGGCCGACGCCACCATCTCCTTCGATGGCCAGCGGGTCCTGTTCGCCGGCAAGCCAACCGCCGGCGATTTCTGGCAAATCTGGGAAATGCCCCTCGCCGGAGGAACCCCGCGCCGCGTGTCGGCGGGTCAAGGCGATTGTGTGCGGCCCCTCTACCTCCCCGATGAGCGCGTGGTGTACACGCGCCTGGCAACCGCCGGTTCCGAAATCGAGGCCGCTGCTCTGGCCGGCGGAGAGGGCGGGCGCCTCACCTTCGCGCCCGGCCGCTACCTCACCGACGACGTGCTGCGCGACGGGCGCATCCTATTCGAAACCGGGCGGGACGGCCAGCGCGAGCTGTTCACTGTCTACCCCGATGGCACTGGCGTCGAAGCCGTCCGTTGCGACCACGGCAAAGACCGCGGCGATGCGCGGCAGCTTTCTTCGGGCGACGTGGTCTTCACCTCCGGCGCCCGGCTGGCGCGCTTCACTTCGGCGCTTGCGGCGCAAACCGATCTTTCGCAGCCGGCCCTTGAACCGGCGGGACCCGTGGCCGAAGTCGCGCCGGAAGCCTGGATTCTGGCCCTGCGCGGCAAGGACGGCCGCTTTGGCCTGTATGGTTGGGACGCGGCCACCAAACAGACGGAGCCACTCGTGATTCCGCCCTCCGGCAACGCGGTTCAGCCGGTGGTGGTGATGGCGCGCACAGCTCCGCCGCAATTCCCTTCCGCGCTGGTGCCCACCCGCACCGCCGGCAACCTGCTGTGCCTGGACGCGCGCGCCTCGCGCACGCCGCTTGCAGGCGCGGACATCCGCCGCGTGCGCATCTATACGCGCGGCGCCACCGGGGAGCCGGTGCTGCTCGGCCAGACCGTCCCCGAGCGCGACGGCTCCTTCTACGTGCAGGTGCCCGCCGATCGGCCGTTGCGCATCGAGTTGACGGATGGCTCCGGCCGTACGGTCCGTGCCGAACAGGGCTGGTTCTGGATGCGGCCCAGCGAGCAACGCGTCTGCGTGGGCTGCCATACCGGCCCCGAGCGCGCGCCGGAAAACAAGGTTCCCGAGATTCTGTTGAAGACTATCGTGCCTTTGAAAATGCTGGGAGACACGCCATGAAGACGATTTCGCGAGCGGGCCTGGCGGCGGGCCTCTGCCTGTTCGCTTGCGCGGCTTTTGCCGCGGACCCCATCCGGTTCGAGGACGCGACCGCGCAATCCGGCATCCAGTTCACCCATTCCTTCGGCGCCGAGAAGCTTGGCTCGTTGCTCGAAAGCACCGGGGCCGGCTGCGTCTGGTTCGACTACAACAACGATGGCAAACCCGACCTGTTCGTGACTAGCGGGCGCCCCCTCGAAAAGGGCATGCACCCCTACCCCCTGCGCAAGGCGCCCGCTGTTCCCCCTCACAACCATCTCTATCGCAACGATGGCAACGGCAAGTTCACCGATGTCACCGAGCAGGCCGGGTTGACGGGCGGCGGCTTCAGCTTCGCCGCCATCGCCGCCGACTACGATAACGACGGCCTCACCGACCTGCTGGTCACCAGCTACGGCCACGTCACGCTGTACCGCAACAAGGGCGACGGTACCTTCGAGGACGTCACCGCCAAGGCCGGTCTGGATGTCAAGGGCTGGGCCCTCGGTTCGGCTTGGCTCGATTACGACCGCGACGGCTGCGTGGACCTCTTCATCGGCCGCTACGTGAAGTTCGACCCCACCTATCGCTCCTACTACGCCGCCGACAACTATCCGGGACCGCTCGATTACGAGGGCGACACCAACCTGCTCTTCCACAACACCTGCAAGGGCACGTTCGTCGACGTGAGCGAGAAATCCGGCATCTCGAAATTCAAGGGCCGCACCATGGGCGTCACGGCGGCCGATTTCGACGGCGACGGCTTCCCCGACATCTACGTGGCCAACGATAAGACCGAGAACTTCCTGTTCCACAACAAGCGCGATGGCACTTTCGAGGAGATCGCCACCGAAGCCGGCGCGGCCTTCGGGCAGAACGGCGAGAACACTTCCGCCATGGGTCCGGTGTTCTTCGACATGGCCAACAGCGGACACATGGATCTGTGGGTCACCGATTCCAAGTACAATCGGCTCCTCAAGAACACCGGCAAGCTGCCGTTCGAAGACGTGACCCAGCAGGCCGGCATCTCGCAGCAGCAAGCGCAGTACACCAGTTGGGGCACGGGCGTCCACGACTTCGACAACGACGGTCTGAAAGATATCTTCATCTTCCACGGCGGCCTGATCCACATGATCCCGCAGGAACACTCGCTCTTCAAGAATCTGGGCGGCGGCAAGTTCCAGGATGTCTCCACGACCGGCGGCCCGTTCTTCCAGGTCAAGAGTGTGGGACGCGGCGCCTGCTTCGCCGACTACGACAACGATGGCAAGATCGACGCCTACCTGGTGAACCTCGGCGGCCCCGGGTACCTGCTGCACAACACCACCGCGGGGGCCGGGCACTGGCTCATGGTCCGGCTCGTCGGAACTAAGAGCAATCGGGACGGCATCGGCGCCGTGGTACAGGTGGAAGCGGGCGGGGTGAGGCAGAAATCGCAGCGCGTGGCGGGATCGGGCTACCTGGGCCAGGACGACTGGCGGCTGCATTTCGGACTCGGGGCCGCGACCAAGGCCAGGGTTTCGGTGACCTGGCCCAGCGGCAAGCAACAGGTAAAGGAAAATGTTTCGGCGGATCAGATTCTCGTCGTTACGGAACCGTAGGCCGGTTCGGCCGCTGCTGGCCCTGGCCCTCCTCGCCCTGGGATGGGCGCTGGCGGGGCAGGATGTTCCGCGCTATCCCAGCCCGGTGGATCTGGCGGTGTCGCCGGATGGCCAGCGCCTGTACGTGGTCTGTGAGGGCACCGACGAGTTGCTGGCCGTGGACACGGCCGCCCAATCCATCGCCGGCCGCGTCAAGGTGGGGCGCGTGCCCCAGGGCATCGCGCTCTCGCCAGGCGGCCAGCGTATCTACGTGACGAACTCCTGGTCCGATACGGTCACCGAGATCGATGCCGCCTCGCTCGGCGTGCTACGCACGCTGCCGGCCGGGTTTGAGCCGCACGGTATCGCCGCGGGCAACGGATCTCTGTTCGTGGCCAACCGCATCGGCAGCGACGTGTCGGCGATCGACCTCTCCACCGCCCAGGACGCGCGGCATCTCCCGGCCGGCCGCGGCGCCAGCTACGTGGCGGCATCGCCCGGCGGCCAGCGCGTCTACGTCACCCACATCTATCCCAACCCGGGACCCTTCCGCAGCCAGCCCGAATCCGAAATCACCGAAATCGATACGGAGCACCAGGTGGTGGTCTCCCGCACCCGCCTGCACAACGCCGCCGGCATTTTTCACGTGGCGATTTCGCGCGACGGCCGCCTCGGCCTGGCGGCGCAACTGCGCCCCAAAAACCTGATCCCGCTGGCCCACGTGGCGCACGGCTGGGCCTTCGGCGATTCGCTCGCGGTCTTCGGCGAGGATATCGGAGACGCGGTGCAGCTTCCGCTCGACGAGTTGGACCGCTACTTCTCCCTGCCCTTCGGCGTGGCCATCGCACCGGACAAGAGCAAGGCCTACCTTTCGGCCAGCGGCTCCAACGAGGTCGCCATTCTGGACCTGCCGCGCCTGGTCGAGGCGGCCCGCTCGCCCGGCCGGGCCGCGCTCGCCAACGATCTCTCGGCTTCCGCCGCCTACGTGTTGGCGCGCATTCCCGTGGGGCGCAATCCCAAGGGCATCGCGCTCTCGCCCGATGGCGGCAAGCTGTACGTGGCCAACCGGCTCGACGATACCGTGTCGGTGCTCGATACCGCGAAGGGCAGGATCGCCGCCACCATCCCGCTTGGCGGCGCGGCCACGCTGACCGCGGAACGGCGCGGCGAGCGCCTCTTCTACTCCTCGAGGTACGCCTTCCAGGGCCAGTTCGGCTGCGCCAACTGCCACCTGGATGCCACCATCGACGGCCTCTCCTGGGACCTCGAACCGGATGGCTTCGGCGTCGACATCGTCGATAACCGCTCGCTCGAGCAGGTGGGCGATACCGCGCCTTACAAGTGGAACGGCTCCAACCCCGACCTGCAAACGGAATGCGGCCCGCGCACCGAGCGGTTCTTCTTCCGCTCGCAGGGTTTCGCCGGCGCCGACCTGGAGGACTTGGTGAGCTTCATCAAGTCGATTCCCCTCCGCCCCAACCGCTTTCGCCAGCCCGATGGCGAACTGACACCGGCCCAGGAGCGCGGCAAGGCCATTTTCGAGCGCACTACCAGGAAGGACGGCACCGAGATTTCGGAGCTGCTGCAGTGTTTCGTTTGTCATGCGGGCAAGGACTACACCAACCAGCAACTGGCGGAAGTAGGCACCTTTAAGGAAACCGACCGGTCGCCCAAGGTGGACGTGCCGCAGCTCATCAACGTGGGGAACACCGCGCCCTACCTCCACGACGGCTCGGCGCGAACGCTGGAAGAGATCTGGACGGTCTTCAACCCCAAGGACCAGCATGGCGTCACTAACGACCTCTCCAAGGACGAGTTGAACGACCTGATCGAGTATCTGAGAACCCTATGAGACACAAGGTCCTCGCCGCACTCTGTTTAGCTTCCGGGCTTCTGGCCCAGAACATGCCCCGCTTCCGCTGGGAGAATTTCACCACCGCTCAGGGGCTGCCGGACGACCGCGTTTACAGCGTCTGCGTGGATGGCGACCGCGTCTGGGCGGGCACCGATAACGGCCTGGCGGTCTACGAAAGAGGCAAGTGGAAAGTCTTCACGCCGGCCGACGGCCTGGCCCATCGCGCGGTGCTTTACGTGACGCTCGACAAGCGCACCCACGACGTGTGGATGGCCACCATGGGCGGTCTGAGCCGCTACTCGGCCGGCCGCTTCGACACCTTCACGCAGCTCAACAGCGGACTCGCCAACGACGTGGTCTACGGCGTTTCCGTGCTGGACGATTTCGTGTGGGTCGCCACCGCCGCCGGCGGCAGCCGCCTCAATACGCGCACCGGCCAGTGGAGCCTGTACAACGAGCGCAACACGCCCATGTACGAGATCTGGACCTACTCCGTGACCGCGGCCGAAGACAAGGTCTACTACGCCGTCTGGGGCGGGGGCGTGCTCGAGTACGACGTGAAGACCGACCACTGGAAAGATTACAACGACCCGGATGGGGAAACCGAGCTGGTGCTCTTCAAGGACCAGGGGTTGATCCACGAAATCACCACCTCGGTCAGCTACGTCAACAAGATCCTGTGGGTGGCTACTTACTTCGGCGCAAGCCGCTACGACGGCCGCAACTGGCATAACTTCCTGCAGAAGGATAGCGGCCTCCCCAGCGACTTCCTGAACCAGGTGAAGTCCACGGACGGCACGCGGGCGTGGTTCTCCACCGACAAGGGTCTCGCCTATTTCGACGGCGAGAACTGGGCGACTTACCGTCCCGCGCTCGATACGCGCGCGCCCGAAATGCTGGTGCGCGACTCGCAGGGAAAGGTCACGCGCGTGGCCGTGGATACGGCGCCCGCGCATCACTACACGTTCGGCGTCGATTTTCAGGGCGACGACGTGTGGGTGGCCACGGCCAAGGGCCTGAGCCACGGAATCCGAATCCAAGGGGAAACCAAATGACAATCACAGAGGCTCTGGAACAATTGGAAGGCGTACAGCAGGTCAAGCGCCGCGCGGTCAGCAACCCGGAAGTGCTGAGCGAGGCGTACGCTTACGAGCATCCCAGCTCATTCTCCCGCGCCTTGCGCATCGACCTGAACGGCCTGGTCATTCTGCTCATATCCGGCACAGCCAGCGTCGACGAAGAGGGGCGGTCGGTCCATATCGGCGATTTCCGCGCGCAGTTGCGGCGAACCTACTACAACATCACCGGGCTGCTGGCCGCCGAAGGCGCCACCTGGAAGGACATCGTGCGGACCACCTGCTATCTGCGCGATATCGAGCGCGACTACGCCGCGTTCAACGAAGAGCGCACGGCGTTCTTCAAGGGACAGCAGCTCGATCCGCTGCCCGCCTCCACCGGCATCCAGGCCATCCTGTGCCGGCCCGAGCTTCTGGTGGAGATCGAAGCCATCGCCATGTTCATTCCGGCGAAGGAGAAGTAGTCATGCGGGCGCCGATCGGTATCGCCTTCGCAATGCTGGTGTGCGCCGCCGCCTTCGGGCAGCCCGGCCCCTGCTCGTGCGGCGCCCATCCGCCCGGGCCGCCCGCCAATCGCACGCTCGAGCCGTACGCGGGCGCGCCCGACGACCTCCGGCCGTTCAACCGCTTCACCAAGCCCTACTACGAGTTCTACACCAAGCTGGTCGAATACAACGGCGCGGCGCGCGACGCCGCGACCGTGAAGCCTTCGGAAGTCTCCGAAGTGCCGATCGGCTTCCTCGGCCCCATCTCCGAGCACAAGGACATCGCTCTGGGCCAGGCCATGCTCCGCGGCGCGCAGATGGCCATCGACGAGGCCAACGCCCGCGGCGGCTACGGCGGCAAACCGTTCCGCCTCAAGATCCACAACGACGGCGCGGTGTGGGGAGCGTCCTCCAACGAGATCGTCAAGATGGTCTACGACGAAAAGGTCTGGGCCATGCTGGGCTCCATCAGCGCCGACTCCACGCACATCGCCCTGCGCGTCTCCCTGCGGGCCGAATTGCCCATAGTGAACAGCGCCGCCACCGACCCCACCATTCCCGAGACCATCGTCCCCTGGATCCTAACCACTATCCAGGACGACCGCGTGCAAGGCTACACCCTCGCGCGCCGCATCTACACCGATCTCGGACTGAAGCGCGTGGCGCTGCTGCGCGTCAACGAGCGCTACGGGCGCTTCGGCATTCTCAAGTTCAAGGACGCATCGCGCCGCTTGGGGCACCCCGTGGTGATCGAGCAAAAATTCGCGCCGTCGGACACCAGCTTCACCCGCAACCTACGCGTGATCAACGATTCGCGCGTGGATGCCATCGTGCTGTGGGCCGACGCCGCGGCCGCCGGCACGATTCTCAAACAGATGCAGCAAATGGGGATGAAGCAGCCGGTCTTCGGCGCCTCGCGCGTGGTGGGTGAAGACCTGTTCCGCATCGCCGGTCCCGCCGCGGATGGGCTCGAAGTGGTGTATCCCTACGACCCCAACCGCGACGACCCCGCCTGGCTGGATTTCCAGAAGCGCTTCGCAAGCAAGTTCCAGGACAAGGTGGACGCCTTCTCCGCGCTCGGCTTCGACACCATGAACATACTGCTCGACGCCATCTGCCGCGCGGGTCTGAACCGCGGCGGCATCCGCGACGCACTCTACGGTCTGGAGCGCTATAAAGGCGTGACCGGCGAGATGGTGTTCGACCCCAACGCCAAGAACATCGCGCCGCTCTACCTGGGTAAGGTGAAGGACGGCAGGATCGCCTACCGGCGGTACACCATGGACAAGCCCTACGCCACCGTGGGCGAGCGCGGGGTGGAATACAACGGACCGCCCGTCGCCGACGCCGCCGGCCCCAAGCCGACCATCGGAGTCTTCGGCCCAGCCGCCGAAACCGCCGTGGTGGCCCTGCGCGAGCCGGGCTACCGCATTGTCGGCGTGTCTTCGGAAGCGGCCTGGGGCAAGGCCTCCACGGAACTGGTAAATCTCTTCTACGACCCCAGCACCATCGGGCTGGTAGCCACCGACCGCGCGTCGGCCCACCTGGCCGAACAGATCGCGGTGAAGACCTTCCTTCCCGTGATTGCGCTTTCGGCCGACCGCAAGCTGACCTCGACCAACATTCCGTGGATCTTCCGGCTGGCGCCCGAAACGCCCTTGAGCGACGCGGTCCGCTGCCTCGCTGAAGCGGTCGAGAAGGCCGGCCCCAACCGCGCGAAGGTCCGCGATTACCTGGCTTCCGGGCGCTTCGGTTCCACCGGGGAGTTGCGGTAGTATTACCGTGTTTAGGGGTTCTTCGCCGAGAGCCGCCCGCCTTCCACGCATTCGTACGCGCCCACGGCCACACCCTCAAAACCCTGCACGCCGCCGCTGGGCCACTCGATCGCCACGCGATCCGCCCTGTCGCGTCTGGCCAGACCGAACGTCAGGGTCGGCTCCGATTGCGAGAGGTAGCTCGATCCGGTCTTCACCATGCGCGACTGCGTGCCGTCGGGAGTCGTCACTCGCACCACGGCGCCGATCGCGTCGCGGTTCGATTTCGTCCCGATCAGCCGCACGCGCAGCGAACGGTACCCCGGCGTCACGTCGTTGCGGTAGAGGTATGCCGGCCCCTGGTTGGTGGTCAGCAGAATGTCCACGTCGCCATCGCGATCGAAGTCTCCGTAGGCCAGCCCGCGCGCCACTTTGGGCGCCGCGAAACCCCCTCCGGCCAGCGCCGCGACGTCGTGGAAGCCCCCCTTGCCGTCGTTGAGAAACAGGTGCGGCGCCTGGGCGTAGCCCACGTTGCCGTGGATGTGGCGCACGGTTTCGTCGATATGCCCGTTGGCCGCCAGCAGATCGAGATACCCGTCCAGGTTGACATCCACGAAGGCGCATCCGAAGCCCAGGCTGTTGATCGACGCCGTCCCCACGCCGGATTTGTATGCCACGTCCTTGTACGTGCCGTCGCGGGCCAGTTTGTAGAGCGCCATCATCTCGTTGTCGAAATTGGTGATGACGATCCCGCTGGCGCCGGAGTTATCGAAATCGCCCACGTCCACCCCCATGCCGGCGCGCGCCTTGCCGTCTTCGCTGAACGCCACGCCCGCGCGCACGGCCACGTCCTCGAAGGTACCGTTGCGCAGGTTGCGGTACAGCTTGTTGGGCTGCGTGTCGTTGGCGATCAGCAGATCCGCCCAGCCATCGCGATCGTAATCCACCAGCGCCACCCCCAGCGATTTCGAGCTGGTATCGAAAATGCCGCTTTTCGCCGTGACGTCCTCGAACGTGCCGTTGCCGCGATTGCGGAACATCCAGCACGTTTCTCCGTGGTAAGCTTCCGGCGTGCAGTAGGATTTCTTCTTTCCGTCCAGGCTGCAGAACACGTCGTGCTCGGGCGACCACTTGACGTAATTGCACACCACCAGGTCCAGCAGTCCATCGCGGTCGAAATCGAACCACGCCGCCGACGTGCTGAAAGCCTGCCGCCCGCCCAGCCCGGCCTTCTCTGTGACGTCGAGGAAACGCCCGCGGCCGTCGTTCTGAAACAAGCGGTTCTGCCCCACGGCGGTGACCAGGATATCGGGGAAGCCGTCGTTGTTATAGTCGGCGATGGCCACCCCCATGCCGTACATCTCCACTGCCAGTCCGGCACGCTCGGTGACGTCCGTAAATGTGCCGTTGCGGTTGTTGCGGTACAGCTTCATGGTGCTGCGCTGCCGCTTGTGCCCCGGCCAGTCCATGCCGTTCACCAGCAGAATGTCCAGCCAGCCGTCGCCATCGTAGTCGAAGAACGCGCACCCTGGAGCCATGGTTTCCGGCAGGTACTTGGCGCCGAAAGCCCCGCTGTTGTGCTGGAATGCGATGCCCGCTGCCGCGGTGATGTCGGTCAGCCGGAACCCCAGCGGCGCCGCCGCGCGAGCGGCCGCTGCCGCCACCGCCCCGAGCGTGAACTCCCGCCGCGTCACGCGATGCTCACCAGCCCCTTGCGAATGGCGTACACCACCACCTCCGCCGTATTGTGCTTCCCCAGGGCCTGCATGATGTTGGCGCGGTGCACCGCCACGGTATTCACGCTCAATCCCAGCACGGCGGCGATCTCCTTATTGGACTTGCCATGCACGATCAGTTGCAGCACCTCGAGCTCCCGCGTGGTCAGGTTGGGCCGCACATCGTCCACTTCCGCAAGCGATCCCAACCGGCGGTCGAGCACGCGCCTGCCCGCGGCCACCTGCTTTACCGCGTCCACCAGCTCCAGATCCATGGCGTTCTTGAGCAGATATCCGCGCGCCCCCGCATCCAGGCAGGTTCGCACGTACGACGGCTCGGAATGCATACTCAGGATCAGCACCGGCATGTCCGGCATCGATTTCAGAATGTGGCGCGTCGCCACCGCGCCGTTCATGCTGGGCAGGGCGAAATCCATCACCACCACCGAAGGCCGCAGCTCCAGCGCGGCTGCCACGGCTTCCGGCCCGTCGCTGGCTTCGCCGATCACCGTGATGCCGGGATCGTCCTCCAGCATCCGGCGAAAGCCGCGCCGCACCAGGGCGTGATCGTCCACCAGCAGTACGGAGATCTCAGCCATCGCTTTCCTCCCGCGCGGTCGGAACCGTCAGGCGGACCAGCACCCCGCCGCCCGTGCGGTCGAGAAACTCCACCCGGCCATTCACCAGATCCGCGCGCTCGCGCATCGAAACCAGCCCCATGCCCTGCTTCCCCGTCTTGCCGAACCCAACGCCTTCGTCTTCCACTTCGAGCACCAACGATTCCGGCAGAAACCGCAGCCGGACGGCGGCCTGTTTCGACTTCGAATGGCGCGCGATATTGCTCAAGGCCTCCTGCACCACGCGGTACAGGTGAATCGCCACCTCGCGGTCCAGCTCGCGGCTCGGACCGTCTTTCTCATATCGTATGGCGATCCCCGTCTGCTTTTCAAAACCAGGCAAGTACTGGCCGAGCGCGCTCTCGAACCCGATCTCGTCCAGGCTCGCGGGATGCAACGCGCGCGACAAAGAGCGCACCTTCTCGAGCGCGGCTTGTACGATCTCCTGTACCTCGCGCAGATCCGCGCGCAGCGCGCCCGGGTCCTCCAGGCGCCTCTCGCTTCGCTGCAGCATGGTCCCGATGGCCGTCAGCACCTGGCCGAAATCGTCGTGCAGTTCGCGGGAGATCGAGCGGAAGGTGCTCTCCTGCATGGAGATCAGTTGCTGGGCCAGCTCGCTGCGGCGTTCCGAAAGCGTGGCCACCTGCTCGAACATCCTGCGGTTGTACTGCACCAGGTACAAGCTCGTCAAGACGATCGGCACCAGCATGGCCACGAGAAAGATGTACACGTTTCGTTCCGCGCGCGTGTAGATTTCGTGCGTGCGCCGCGCGGCTTCCTGCTCGGTCTCGTTGTTCTGCACCAGCAGTCGCGCCACGGCTGTGCTCAAGGCCTCCTGCCGGGCCTGCAGTGAGAGCTGGATCATGGTGCGCCCTTCGCCCTCTTTGCCCTCGCGGCCCAGCGCGAAGACACGGTCCAGCGCGTCCCAGAACTGCGCCACCGAAGACGTCAGGTAGCTGCGCTGCCCGGACGTGCGGTCCGAAGGCGAGTACCGCTCTTCCTTCGCCAGGGCGTCTTCCAGATCGGTGCGGATGCGCTTGAACTGCGCCTGCCAGGCCGTCAGCGGATACGGCTCATTGCCGTCCACCATGTCGCGCATGGCGAGCGCCAGCGAATTCAGATTGTTCTGGATGCGCAGCAGCAGCAGCGAGTCCGTGCGGTTGCGGTCGATGGTGGTGGCCTGCAGCTCGCGCAGCCCGCGAAGCTGATCGATGGTGTACGCCGAGTATACCGCTACCGCCGAAAGCGTCACCGCCAGGCCGGCCAGCAAACGAATTGTCGGAGATCGCGTGGCGCGTGGTATGTATCTATTATTGCCGGTATTGAGGTCGCAATAGTATCCTGGCCCCAGCCGGGGCGTTTGCCCTACAAGGGTATGATCGAAACATGAGTCGATTGGCGGTGTTCCTGGCGGCGTGCGGCGGCGGAGCGCTCCTGGTTGCCCAACTGAACCAGCCCGATGCGGTCCGCCTGTGGCACTACCGGAATCTCGGCAAGGCCTTCTACGAGAACCCCACCACCCAGAAGGAGGCGGTGGACCAGTTCCGCCAGGCGCTCGCGCTGGCGCCGGATTCCCCGCGCGAGCTGTTGAACTACGGCCTCGCGCTGCTGCGCGCGGGCGAGATCGAAAGCGGCACCGCGCAGATCGAGAAGGTGCAGAAACTCGAACCCAAGCTCCCCCATTCCTGGTTCAACCTCGGCATCGCGCTGCAGAAGCAGGGCGAATTCGACCGCGCCTTCACCCAGTTCCAGGGCATGGCGCGGCTGGCGCCGGATGATCCGATCACCCATTACCACTTGGGCACGCTCTACAAATTGCGGGGCGATCAGGCCGCCGCCATCCGGGAGTTTGAAACCGCGCGCAAGCTTCAGCCGAGGCTGGCGGCGGCGCATTTCCAGCTCTATGGAATCTATCGCCAGGCCGGCCGCGCGGCGGACGCAGCCACCGAGCTCCAGATCTTCCAGGACCTCAAGAAGCAGACGGAAGGCGCCGCCGTCCCCGAAGATGTGGATTGGTCGGCCTACTCCGAAATCTACGACCCCATCGACGGTCCGCCTTCGGCGCCGCCCGCCGCGCCCGTATACCGCGATGAGAAGATCGCCGGAGGATTCGGCCAAGGTCCCTCCGGCGTCGTGGCGCTCAGGCTCGATGCCGGCGCGCGGCCGAGCCTGATCGCGTGGTCCTCCGAACGCGTCGCGGTGTTCCGCTACGGCACCCAGGCCGTGCGCGATTCCGGCCTGGAAAGCCTGCGCGACGTAGTCTCGATCGCTCCCGGCGATTTCGACAACGACGGTCTTCCCGACCTCTGCGTCATCACTTCCCGAGCTGCGCTGCTCTACCGGAACGTCAAGGGCAAGTTCCAGCAGCAGGCCACCCTGGCCACCGGTTCCTTCCGCAAGGCCGTGTGGATCGACTACGACCACGACTACGATCCCGACCTCGTCCTGCTGGGCGACGACTCCCGCCTCCTGCGCAACAACGGCGCCGCCGGATTCAGCGACGAAACCAGGCGCTTCCCCTTCGTGGCGGGCCGCGCGCTCGATGCCGCGCTGTTCGATCTGGAACCCGACACCCCCGGATTCGACCTCGTGGTCTCTTACCAGGATCGCCCCGGCGTGCTCTATCGCGACAAACTGGGCGGCGCCTACCAGGCCGTCACGCTCGACGCGCTGCCCGCGGGCGCCGCGCACCTGGTGGCGCGCGATTTCAACCGCGACGGGCGCACCGATCTGGCTTTCGGGGCCGGTCTCCTTCTGCTAAATCGCAACGCCCGGCTCCAGTCCGAAACCGCGCTGAAGTCCGTCGTCGTCGCCGGCTCCGTTCTTGCCGATTTCCAAGGCAATGGCCGCCTCGATCGCGCCCTCATTTCCGCCGATGGTACGCTCGTGATCGAGCGCGATGTCACGCCCAACTACGGCGACTGGATCGAGATCGCGCTCACCGGCGTCAAGAACGAGAAGCTCGCCCTCAACGCCAAGGTGGAAGTCAAAGCCGGCACAAGCTACGAGAAGGCCACTTACGAAGGACTGCCTCTGGTGTTCCGCCTGGACAGCCGCGCCGTCGTGGACACGGTGCGCATCACCTGGGCCAACGGGCTGGTGCAGAACGAAACCGGACAGGCCGTCAACCGCGTGGTGTCCATCACCGAAGCGCCGCGCCTCGCCGGCTCCTGCCCCATGATCTTCACCTGGAACGGCGAGCGCTTCAACTTCGTCACCGACGTGCTGGGCGTGGCGCCCCTGGGTGCTAGTTCCGGCGACGGCCACTACTTCCCCGTGGACCACGATGAGTACGTCTCGATTTCCGGCGACATGCTCAAGCCCCGCGAAGGCCGCTACCAAGTCCGCATGACCGAGGAACTGCGCGAGGTCTCCTATATCGACCAGATCGAGCTCATCGCGCTCGATCACCCCGCCGGCATCGGCGTCGTCACCAACGAGAAGTTCAAATCGCCGCCGTTCCCGGAATTCCGCCTCTTCGGCGTGGACCGCAAAATCCACCCGCTGGCCGCGCGCGATTCCCGCGGCGCAGACGTGCGGGAGGCGCTGAGCAAACAGGACCGCGTGTACCCCGACTCCTTCCGGCGCGACCATGCGGGCGTGGCCGAAATGCACAACCTCGACCTGGATTTCGGCCCCGTCGCGAGATCCAACCACGCCGTGCTGGTGCTCCAGGGCTGGGTCGACTGGGCCGACGGCAGCACCTTCCTTTCCGCCATGCAGGAGCACAACGACCTCACCTTCCCTTACATCCAGGTGAAGGACCCCGCAGGCAACTGGAAGACCGTAGTGGAGGACATGGGGATTCCGTCGGGCAAGCCCAAAACCATGGCGGTGGATCTGACCGGCAAGTTCCTCTCGCCCGCGCGCGAGGTGCGCATCGTAACCAACTTGTGCGTCTACTGGGACGAGATCTACCTGGTGGAGGACAGCGCCGCGCCGCCCGCGCGCCTCACCAGCGTTCCCATGCTCTCCGCCGATCTGGGTTTCCGCGGATTCTCCAAAGCCGTCATTCACCCCGAACGCAAGCAGCCCGAAATGTTCGATTACCAGACCGTGAGTTTCACGTCCATGTGGAACCCCACGCCCGGCAACTACACTCGCTACGGCGCGGTGGAGAACCTGCTGGCCAGGCCCGATGACCGCATGGTCGTCATGGGCTCCGGCGACGAGCTACGCATGCTCTTCGGCGCCGCCGGGCTCCCCGCTCTGCCGGACGGCTGGAAACGCGATTTCCTGCTGCTTGTGGATGGCTGGGCCAAGGACGCCGACGCCAACACGGCGTTTTCGCAATCCGTGCTGCCACTGCCCTTCCATGGCATGAGCGCCTATCCCTATCCCGCTCGCGAAAACTACCCAAGCGACCATATCCACGCCGATTACCAGCGCCAATACAACACCCGTCCCGCGTTGCGCCTCATCCGGCCGCTGACCGAGTAGCCATGCGCCTCATCCTGGGCGAGACCCCACGGCCCTTACTGGCTCCGGCGTCCGCCGAATGCCGGCCGCGGCCCCAGGTGCTCGGGGAAGCTGAACCGCGCTTGCTGAATCGGCACCCCGATCACTTCGATCCGCTTCAGGTCGCGCGTGCCCACGCCGAGATCTTCGGCCAGTTTCAACGTGCTGTCGCACCCCTCGAACGGCGCCGTGCCGCGCTCCGCCATGGGGTCGAACCCCATCACGGCCGCCCCCACCGCGTCCGTCGTGACGCAGTTGGTTCCCGCCAGCACCACACCGGGGCTGACCATCTTGGTGTAGCCAGGCCGCGGGAGTTCCGCCCCGGCGATGGTTTCGACGCCGTCGACGATCGCGAGGTGCACCGGGAGCGCGGCCACTATGTCGGCCACGAACCGCGGGATGCGGTATCCGGCCTGGCGGGGGCTCGTCGGATCTTTCTCGGGCGGCGCGCTTTTGGGAGGCTGGCGGCTGCCCGAATGGCCTATCTGGTTGCGGCCGCCGTAGGGAATCGGTGAAGGCTCGTCGGTGGGGACCTTGTCGCCATAGATCGTGGTCGGACTACAGCCGAAGCAATTCTTCATCGAGAGCGTGATGCCCGCCGTGTCGTGCTGCTTGAGCTTCGCCAGCGAAACCAGCACGTCGGACTCGGCGTAAACGGTGTTGAGATCGAAAGCCGGAAACAGGTGGCCGCCGTTCGGTACCGGGAACCGCGTGTACGGCTTCCTGCCCCTGTACGGCAGGTTGGTATTCACCAGCTCGACGCGCGGCGCCGCGCCCAACACCAGCCTGGCGTCCCAGTTGGCCTTGTACATGAATTCCTCGAGCGAGGCCGCCCAGACCCAGGCGCCCTCCACCACCCGGATGCGCCGCGCCCCGGCCTTGTCCAGCAGGTGGACGATCGTCCCGACGGTGCGCGGATGCGTCCAACTGGTCCGCCCGGCGGAGAAGTGCTCCTGGCGCATGCCGGCCTCGCCCGTCAGGTTGATCTTGATGGTAACGGTCTTGCCCTTCACCAGCCGCCCCATTCCGCCCAACTGGTCGAACAGCTTCTCGGTGGCGGACAGGAACCCGGTTCCGTAGTCGGCGCACTTGGCAATTGCCACGGGGGCAGTGGGCGCGGTGGCACGCAACCGCGCGGGCTGGATCAGCCCCAGGCCGGCCGCTCCGGCTCCCGCCATGAATTCTCTTCGGGTGACTTTCATGAGATCCCTCTCTCGTCCTAAACTTCGAACTCCAGCGCAAAGTAGCCCGGAACCGACGCCGGTACCCGGCACTCCACTCCGAAATACTCGTCCGCCGGCATCGGTTCGATCCGCACCGGCTCCGCCGCCCCAATCGACCACAGGCTGGCGCCGCGGTACTTCTCACGCACCCACACCGTCCGTGGACCGTAAACTCGTGCGGTTGCGAACGCCAGCACCTCGACCAGCGCCCGTTTGCCATCGGGCGAACCCATGACGAGCGTGCAACCTGAGCTGCTGGCGTTGTAGACCTTCACCAGGTCGTTGGCGTGGCTGATCAGGAACTGCGCGTCCACCGCCACCTGGAAGGCGTCGGTCAACTCGTCCTTAGCCACCGCCAGGCGGCCTTTCCCGAAAGTGCGCACGGTGAACTGCGTGTCGAAACCCGGGTCGGTGGGCGTCCCCTCGGGATCCCATTTCGGCCCGGTGATCAGCAGGCCGCCTTGTTCGGTAAAGGCCATCATCTTCCGGCGCAGGGGAGCTTCGGGCGCCGCCTTGTCGGCGTAGATCAGGGCCTTCAACCCCGTGAAGGGCTGCGCCATGGCCTGCGATTTCCAGATCGCGCGGAACTGTAGATTTTGCCGCGCCGCCAGGTTCAGGATTTCGCCGCTCATGTCGAAGTTATCGCCCGTGAAGTCCGAGACCACTCCGAGTATGCCCAAGGACCGGAACGTCCGCCAGTCCGCGTGTTTATCGAAGAATGCAATCGCCGCGCCGATCTGCTTCAGCGTCTCCCGCGCCGGGGCGTTGCCCTCGGTCAGGCCGGCGCGCACCGTCTCGTCGAGCGAGATCACCCAGCGCCCGCCGGCGATTTCCGCGTCGCAGATGGCCGTCTGGTAGTTGGCGGCGGTGATGATGCGGCCCTTGGCGGGCGGGTCGAACATCAGCCAGAGCGGCTTCCGCACCCGCGCCCGCGCCATTTGCAGAAACCAGCCGTTGGAATCGAGCCACGGTACGCGGGTCGGCCCGGCGCTGTCGCCGAACCCCGGCACGGTCACGCCCGGCCAGACGTTGCCGGTCGCGGCGAGCAGGGGTCCGGGTGCGTCCCACGGCATCTTGCCGCGCTCACCCCACGGAATGACCGGGAAATCGGTCTGGCCCTTGAAATCCTGGATGGCCACGGCCACCAGACCGGCCGCGCGGGCGGCCGCGATCGCCGCCGCGTGATCCGCCGTGCCTTCCACCCATCCGGCCACGGCGAGGTTGCGCTGGCGCGCCGCGGCGACCAGCGCCGCCGCGGATTTCTGCTGAGCCGCGTCTTCCGGCAATCCCGCCGCCCAGCTCAACAGCAGGCAGTCGATGGGAGAGTCCTTGAGGATGTCGAGAGACGCGGGGTCGTGAAAACGCTCCAGCGTTTGTTTGTTTTGGGGGGTGAAGCCGTCAGTCTTGCCGCGCTTGGCGATCTCCAGCGGACCGCTTGCCCAGCGCATAGGCACTGCATTCGGTAATAGAGCCATGTGTCACCCTAGTTTCATTGGCGAAAATCAAAATACCATCTTAAACCCAAATCAACTGCGCGCCGCTCCGGCGCGAACGCCGGCGGCGTACTATTAAATATCAACATCCGAAAAGAGGAGAAAGTTAATGACTGCATGCCGATTCGCTCTCTTCGCGATTGCCGTGGCGGCATTCGGGCAGGAGGCGCGCCTCACGCCGTCCGTCAACAATGCGCATCCGATCCTGGCGATCGGTTCGCCGGCGCCGGATTTCGAACTTCCCGGAATCGATGACAGAATTCACAAGCTGAGCGAGTACAAGGACCCCATCCTGGTGGTGATGTTCATCTGCAACCACTGCCCGACTTCGCAACTGTACGAAGGCCGAATGAAGAAGCTGGTGGATGACTACCAGAGCAAGGGCGTAGGCTTCGTGGGCATTGAGCCCAACGACCCCAACGCCATTCAGTTGGGCGAACTGGGCTACACCGACGTGAGCGACAGCTTTGAAGAGATGAAGATCCGCGCCGAATACCGGCACTTCAACTTCCCGTACCTGTACGATGGCGAGACGCAGGCCGTGGCGCAGGCTTACGGGGTACAGGCGACGCCGCACGTGTACATCTTCGACAAGGAACGGAGGCTGCGATACGAGGGGCGGATTGATAATGCGCAGCGCGAATCGCTGGTGAAAATTCGGGATGCTCGCGCCGCGCTGGATGCGCTTCTGGCGGGACAGCCGGTGGCGGTCGCACACACGCCCGCGTTCGGCTGCTCAACCAAATGGAAGTCGAAAATCGACAGCCACTTGCAGGAGTTGAAGCGAATCGAAGCCGCGCCCGTGACCCTGGAAGCGGCCACCGCCGACGATCTCAAGAAGCTCCGCACGAACCCCACCGGCAAAGTGCTGCTCGTTAATTTCTGGGCAACCTGGTGCGGCCCATGCCTCACCGAATTCCCCGGCTTGGAAACCACCTTCCGCATGTTCCGCCACCGCGACTTCGACATGGTGACGGTAGCGACAAACTATCCCGACGAAAGGGCCGGTGTTATGAAATTGCTCCAGGAGCAACACGCCTCCAGCCGCAACCTGCAATTCGCCTCCGAAGATACCTACGCGATGCAGGCGGCGTTTGACGCCAAGTGGGACGCGGGCGTGCCGTTCACAATGTTGATCGCTCCCGGCGGTAAGGTGCTCTTCCAGCAGCAGGGCGAAGTGGATGTTATCGCCTTGCGCCGGGTGATTCTGGCCAACCTGGAAAACGAAACATACGTCGGCCACCCCGCCTACTGGGCGGCCAGGTAACACCGCTGGCCGCCGAACACCGCGAACCGATTCTCCGGCTGCCCTGGCACGTCCGTCTGGATCGCGAACAGCCCGCCGCCCAGGCGGTCCGAGGGTGGCGCGTCGAGCCCGGCGCTGGTGACGTAGAGCGTACCGAGATCCGGGCCGCCGAATGTGCAGCTCGTGGGATTCAACGCGGGCATCTCGATGACGCGGTCGATGACGCCGTCCGGCGCCACGCGCACGACGCAGCATCCGCCATACCGGCAGTTCCACAGATAGCCTTCGCTATCGACGGTGGATCCGTCCGGCCAGCCGCGCGAGAAGCCCGCGAAAAACGGCCGCTCACCGCCGATCGCGCCGCTGGCTGCGTCGTAATCGTAGACGCAAATTGCGTTTTCGAGCATGTCGGCGAAGTAGAACCGCGTGCGGTCCGGGCTCCAGGCCAGCGTGTTGGAGATACCGATGCCGCGCTTGCGCTCGGTGACGGAGCCGTCCGGGTCGATGCGGTAGAGCGCGCCATCCTTGCCGCCGCAAGCGCCCGGAGAGCCGTCGGGGTTCACGTTATTGCGCATCGAGCCGAGCCAGAACGAGCCGCGCGGATCGGGGCGGGCGTCGTTGGACCGCACCGCCGGCCACCCCGGGAGCCGGAAGCCGTGATCGCGCCGCTCGTCCGTCTCCGGCATCCACAGGATGAGCCGCGAGCCGAGCGCCACGGCCAGCGTGTCGTCGCGGTCCGTGAGGGCCAGCGCCGTCACGGGCTCATCGAAGAACCATGAGTTCACCGACTTCCGGCAGGGGTCGAAGCGGTGAATCAGGAAGCGGTTGATGTCGGTCCAGTAGAGCGCCTGTGCGGCGGCGTGCCAGACCGGGCCTTCGCCGCAACGGTCGCCCGCGGGCGCTACGCAAACGGGTTCGCTTACCCTCTCCATGCGATCCTCACCGCACGCCGATGCCGGTCAGCAGGCCGCCGTCGATCAGGTAGTCGCCGCCGGTGCAGAAGCTGGTCTTATCCGAGGCCAGAAACGCCGCCATTTCCGCCACCTCCTCGGGCCTTCCAACGCGCCCCAGCGGGTGCGCCGCGCCGAAGCGTTTGAAAACCTCTTCCACGGGCTCGTCCGGCGAGAGCGTGCGTGCCGCGAGCTCCAGGATCGGAGTCGCCACCGAACCGGGGCTTATGGAGTTCACGCGGATGTTGTCCGGGGCGAAATCGAGAGCCATGGCGCGGGTCAAGCTGTGAATCGCGCCCTTCGATGCGACGTACGCCGCCACCCGCCGCTGGCAGGCGCGACCCTGCACGGAGGAGAGGTTGACGATGGCCCCGCCGCCGCGCTTTCTCATTTCCGGCACGCCGAAGTGCGCGAAAAGATAGATGCCTCCCACGTTGACCTGCATGCACCGGTTCCAGGTTTCCGCGCCGGTTTCCACGGCGTCGCCATATGGATGGACCGCCGCGGCGACTCCCATCTCTTACTGGAACAACTGCGGTGCGAACTCATTCAGGTAGTTGCGCCAGTTGATCCAGGTGTGTGCGCCGGGGCTCTCCTTGAAGACCGGGTTGAAACCATGCTTCTTGAGCAGCTCCACCGAACTTCTGGAGTTGGCGATCAGCCCATCGTCGACTCCCGTGCTGAACCAGATGAGCTTCGTTCCCTTTTTCAGGCTGGCGTTGTCGAGCATGCTCAGATGCTGTTGTTCCCATACTGCTCCGGGCGCCGGCGCGGCAGGCGCCGCCGCACCGGGGGCTGCTCCACGGCCCCTTCCGCCGCCTCCCAGGGTCGCTCCGGAGCTGAAAACGCCGATATAGGCGAACTCGTCCAGATGCGAGAAGGAGATATTGAGCGTTTGACTTCCGCCCATCGAGAGTCCCGCGATGGCGCGGTGCGGCCGGTCGGCGAGAACGCGGTAGTTCTTCTCCACGTAGGGCATGATATCGGTCGAGAAATCTTCGGTGAACTCATCGCGCGGCGGCACATTGGGAGCGCCTCCGGCCGCCGGACCAGCGGGCGCCGGACCCCTGCCTCCGGCGGTGGTGTGGCCGGCAGGCATGGCCACAATCATCGGCTTGATCTTCTTGGCCGCGATCAGGTTGTCCATGATGAAACCGGCGCGGCCGACGGATGTCCACGAGTCGTCGCAGTCGCCGGATCCGTGCAGCAGGTAAAACACCGGAAACTTGTCCTTGCCCAGTTCATACCCTGGAGGCGTGTAGAGGTGCATGCGCCGGGTCCTCTTCAGCGCGGTCGAGTAATAGTAAACCGATGCGACGGCGCCGTGGGGGACATGATTGGTATCCATGAACTCGGCGCCCGGCACGAACTCCAGGCTCCAGGTATTGGCATTGGATTCGCTGGTGGACGGGTTGCGGGGATCGATCACGGTGACGCCGTTGACTGAAAAGTTGTACCGGTAAGCGCCCGGCTCGATGGGGCCGATGGTAACCTCCCAAACGCCGTTCTCCCCCTTCGTCATCTGCGGGAGGCCTGGGCCGCCCCCGGGAAGGCCTGCCGTCATGTCGCTGCCCTGGAGCCTCACATTCTCCGCCTGCGGCGCGAGGATGCGAAACACAATGCGCCGGTCGGGCAGGACTTCCGGCGAAACCACCACCGGGCCCTGCGGTCCCCGGCCGCCCCGAGCGGCAGCCCCCGGCTGCGCGGGCGCCTGCGCGCCTCTCTCTTGCGCTACTGCTCCCGCACCCGCCAACGATGCCATCAGGATCGCGGCTGCCATGATTTCAGCATGCGGCAAACTGCGTGTCGTCATAAGCACTCCTTTTCGTCGAGAAACTCCGGCTTGGCTAGCCGGCCGCCCGGCCCAGGAACGCCTTCGTCCAGCGGATGCTCGCTTCCACGTCCTCCAGTTCCCTGGCGACGGCGGCCTCTCCGGAAACCCGCGGCGGCGCCTCGCGTGGCGTTCCTTTCTCGGCCAGCGCCAGAAAACGCGCGAATTCCCAGGCCGGGGTCTTGCGGTATGCGTCCCAGAATTTGGGGTCGCGGTAATTGTAGAACCGCGGTCCGGTGACGATGACTTCGAGCGACAACGCACGGCCGGGACACTTCTCCGCATACTCGCGGATATAGTCCTCCATGCCGATGTTGCCTTCGCCCATGCGCGTCCAGGCCACCGCCGCGCCCTGCGGCGTGTTCCACACGACCGTGTCCCGCACATGGCTCGTGAGCACATACGGCGCCAGCGTCTCCAGCGTGAGGTGCGGGTCTTCGATCGTCCAGAGCGGGTTGCCCGAATCCAAACACGAGCCGACGAAGTCCGTTCCCGCCGCCTCGATGAGCATCTTCACTTCGCGTGCCTGCAGGTCGCCGGCGTGGTTTTCGATGGCCACTTTCAGGCCGGCGTCCACCACGCGCGCCCGCACGTTGCGCAGCACCCTGGCCGTGTTTTCGATGTGGGCCTCCAGCGGAATCGCGCCGGTGCGGTCCGCGGCGCTTCCCATCACACAGCGCACGATATGCGATCCGACGGTGCGCGCCGCTCCGGCCATGCGCGCGATCTGCTCTTCGGCCGTCCCTTGCGACTTGTTGAAGAGGGTCGAGGTGGGACAGATCGAGAGCATGCCGATCTCCACTTCGATACCCAGTTTCTCGGCGTGCGCGCGAACCTGTTTGAGGTTTTCTTCTTCCAGGTTCCCCAGGAAGCGGACCTCGCTGAAATGGACCACCTGGATGCCCCGCTTCGCGCAGAAGTCGAGGTGCTGGATGGGTGTCCAGCCCTGCGAGCGAAGACTGAACAGGTCGAGGCCGAACTTGACCTTGCCGGCAGCGGTCGCCGCGCCCGCGCCCCGGCAGGCGAGGGCCGCGGCGCCGGCGGCTAGAAACGTTCTGCGGCGCATCATACGGTCCTCACCTCGGGGTGGACCCACGGCTCGCGATACGGCCTGCGCAACCGCCGATTGGCTTCTTCGTCGCCGATGACCATGCCCTTCTGCGCATCCCAGGCCAGCGTCCGGCCCACTTGCATGGAGAGATTCGCCAGGATGCAGCACGATGTGGAAATGAAGCCTTCCTCGATATCGGCCACCGGCTTGCCGCGCGACGCCATGTTGGCCAGCAGGTCTTTCATGTGACCGCGGATGGCCGGGGCCACATGACGCTCCAGCCGGGCCTCGGTCCGGTCTTCCGGATACTCGTCCAGTTCGTAGGCGACGTCTTTGTGAATCGCCTGCCCTCCCCGCTCCGCCGGAATAAAATCGTAGCCCATGACCCCGGCCTTCAGAGTGCCTCGCTCGCCATACAGCGTGGCGCCCCACGGGTAGTTCGGATCCACCGCGGGACCGAAGCGGCGATGCTGCCAGACGATGGTGAGGTTGTCGTACTCGAAGATGGCGGTCTGCGTGTCGGCGATGTTGGATTTGCCGCCCTTGAGAACGCGCAACCCGCCAGAGGACGAAATGCGCTTCGGCCAGCCCAGGCCCATGAACCAACGCACCATGTCGAACATGTGGATTCCCATGTCTCCAATGGTGCCGTTGCCATACTCCATGAACTGCCGCCAATCGCGCTGGATATCGGGGCTGTAGGGCATCATCGGCGCGGGGCCCACCCAGAACTCCCAGTCAAGCGTGTCGGGAACGGGCGCCGGCTGCGCGGCAATGGCCCGGCCTCCGCCGTAGGAATAGATCTCCACGTGTCCGATCGTGCCGAGCTTCCCCTCCCGGACGAGGTTGCGCGCCTCGATCAGATGCGGAGTGCTGCGCCGTTGCGTGCCCACCTGGACCACACGCTTATACTTGCGGGCCGCCGCCAGCATCGCCTGCCCTTCCACGACGTCCACGCTGATCGGCTTTTGCACGTATAGATCGGCGCCCGACCTGGCGGCCTCGATCATGGGCAGGGCATGCCAGTGATCCGGCGTGGCGACCTCCACCAGGTCCAGGTCTTTCTCCTTGAGCATCTCGCGGTAGTCGGTGAACATCCGCGGCTTCTTTTTGGAGGCCTGGCGCGCGGCCGCCATCTCCGCGCAGTCGGCCATCATTTTCTTGTCCACGTCGCACAGCGACACGATCTCGACCGGCGCCACCTGGACCAGCCGGAAGATATCGGACTTACCGTACCAGCCGCAACCGATGAGTCCCACTCGTTTGGGAGGCGAATCCGCGGCCTCGGCGCTATACCGCCGGGCGGCTCCCAGCGCCAGCCCGGCAACACTCGTTTGCATGAATTCACGACGGTTCATAGACTCCTCGCGGATTTTCCAGTGCCGGCGTCCAGTTTATCCGATTTCACCGGGTGTGGAGAGGTTGACCTCGGCAAAGCACTTCCCCTTTGACACGGAAAGTGAAACCGGGGAGAATAAACCTGCCAGTCAAAAAAGGAGGCTGAATGCGGAGAGTATCGAATTTGCTATGGACAACGATGGTCCTCGTTCTTTGGATCGGCGCGATCCAGGCTCAGACGCCGCCCCCGGCGCAGGGCGCGCAGACGCCGGCTGGGCGCGGCGGCACGCCCGTGCCTGGCGGACGCGGAGGTCCGGCGCCCGTGCCCAAAAAGCACCTGCTCGTGATCGGCATGACCAGGGGTTATCATCACGGCTCCACGTCCAACGCCATGGCCACTTTCTGGAAGCTGGGCAAGGAATCCGCAGTCTGGGACACCGAGATCAAGACCGACATGGAATGGATCACCAAGAAGCAGCCATCGAGCGAAGCCCACAGCCTGGAATGGTTCGACGCCGTGGCGTTCGTGAACACCACCGGCAACTGGAAGCTGGACGACGAGCAGAAGCAGGCCCTGCTCTCCTTCGTGCACGATGACGGCAAGGGGCTGGTGCTGGCGCATGCCGCCCTCGACGCCAACTACGACTGGCCGGAGTTCGCTGAAATGACCGGCGGCTGGTTCCAGGCGCACCCGTGGGGAACTTTCGACGCGCCCGTGATCGTCGAAGACCCCACTTTCCCCGCTATGCGACACTTCCCGGCGCGCCTCTTCATTCACGACGAAATGTATTCGCCGAAGAACTGGTCGCGCGAGAAGGTCAACGTGCTCATGCGGCTGGACGAGACGCAACTCAACTACACCAACCCGCAGTACGGCGTCGTGGCCACGCGCCCGGACAAAGACCAGGCTATTGCCTGGTCGAAGATGTACGGCAAGGGCCGCGTCTTCTATTCCAGCCTCGGCCACACCAACGAGGCCTGGGAGAATCCCGACGTTCAGAAGATGTATCTCGAAGCCGTGAAGTGGGCGATGAAACGAACGGAAGGCAGCACTGCTCCTCATCCGAAAGTGAATTGAGGTCGCAGGGAACGTTAAGGCGGACTCTCATGCATAACAGGCGCAGTTTCCTGGTCAGTGCCGCTGCTACCGCGGCCCTCTCGCGCTCCGCCATCGGCGCGAATGACAGAATCCGGTTCGCCATTATCGGCGCCGGCGTCCGCGGCAGTTATGTCGGCGGGGTTTTCACCGACTTCCCCGACGTGGAACTGGTGTCGGTGTGCGATGTCTACACGCCCCCCCGCGAGCAGCAGGCAGCCAAGCTGGGCGAGAAGACCAATAGCCACCCCGAGGCCGTGGCCGACTACCGCCGGGTGCTCGACCGCAAGGACGTGGACGCCGTCCTGATCACCACGCCGGATCATTGGCATGGGCCCCTGGTCATCGAAGCCAGCCAGGCGGGCAAGGACGCCTACTGCGAGAAGCCGCTGACCAACAGCATCGAAGTGGGGCAGAAGATGCGCGAGGCGGTCCGCCGCTACCAACGGGTCGTGCAGATCGGCCTCCAGCAGCGCTCCTGGGACCACTTCCAGGAGAACGCCAAACGGGTGCAGGACGGCCTGATCGGCAACGTCTATCACGTCGAGTGCATTTACCAGGGCAACTACACGCGACCCGAAGGCGAGCCCACCGCGCCGCCCGCGGACCTCGATTGGGATCTCTTCCAGGGGCCCGCCGAGCGTCGCCCCTATACGGCCATGCGCCAGCGGTCCTGGCGGGCCTTCTATGACTATTCGGGCGGCACCCTGCTCGATTGGGGAACCCATTTGACGGACGTGGCGCACTGGTACATGGGCGTGCGGGAGCCGCTGACCTGCAGCGCGTCGGGCCAGTACGTTCGCGTCCCGCCCCAACCCTTGCAGTTGCCCGACACCATGTCCGTGACATGGAAGTATCCGCGGTTCGTGATGACATACACGAACTGCGTGCGCCAAAGCCCGGATTTCGATGTTCAGGGCAACCACTTCCTCGGGACCATCGGGTGGCTGCAAGTGAATCGCACCGGCTTCCGCTACCGGCCCAATGCCACAGGCGGGCGCGGCGGCCCGGCCACGCCGCCGTTCCAGCCCGTGAGCCAGAGTTTCCGCTATGACGGCGGTCCTTCCGACCACGCCCACGTCCGCAATTTTCTGGATTGCGTCAAGAGCCGCCAGGACCCGGTGGTCAACATCGACACAGGCTTTTATTCCACGCTGCCCACTCTGCTGGGCGTGCTGGCCATCCGCGACGGTAAGACGCACTCGTGGGACGGCCAGCGGGCGCAAGCCGTCTAAATCGGTAGCTATCCGGCCGGCCAGAAGCCCGCGGCGCGGGCATCGGGATCCCTGGCGGGTCGGATGCGGCTCTCGTTTCCAAGGGGACGGAGCCTATCGCTCGCTCCTGCCGTGGTCATGCGCGACGGCCGGCGGCTACGTGCTCGAGTCCAGGATCCGGCTCGACAGCGCGGAGCGCGGGCAGGCGGATGCGGTCGATCTGATGGCGGCCGATCTGAAGACGGCGGGCTTCCGCCGGGTCTTCAGCAACCGGCGGGACATCTGGCTCGCCGCGGGATTGCGCAACGCGGACGGCACGGCCATGCCGGACGGGCATGACCCCAAAGCGGACGCCTACAACTGCATCGCGCTGTCCACTCCGGGGCAGGACGCTCTGTTTGCGGGCATCGAGGTCCCTGCGCGCAACGACCTCACCCTGAGCTTCCGCGAGGGAATTCTGCGCGCCTCACCCGGCTCGAAATTCCTCCAGGCGCATCCGGAAACCCTGCTCACCGGGGACACCAGAGGAGGGGCCCCGTTGCGGAGACCGGTTCTGGACCCAAGCCATCCTCTCGTCCAGGAGAAAATCTTCAACGGTTCTGCCTGTGGCCGGCCTGCCTGACGGCGCGCGCATTGCGGACGACGCCCATATCTACTTCTCCACAATCCAGGTCTGCGTACGCCAGTGCACCGCTTCGCTGGAGTTGCCCGCGTCAAGCTCCAGGCGACGCTAATCCACCACCAGCCCCTCAGCTCGAGGATACGCTGTACTTCACGGCGGGCCCGGGCGGGCAGACGCACGGACTTCTCGGCAGCATCTCGGCGAATCCTAACGCGGCCTCCGTTGTCAACGCCGCGCAAGTCGGCGGCGGCATCGCCCCCAATACCTTCGTAACCATCTATGGCACCGATCTGGCGGCTACCAAGCGTACTTGGACGACGGCGGATTTCGGTCCTACCGGCACGGCCTTACCGACTTCACTGGATGGCGTGAGCGTCGCGGTGAACGGCGAACCGGCGTACATCTGCTACATCAGCCCGGTCCAGATCAATTTGCTGACGCCGACCGATTTGCCGACAGTCGGGCGAGTCACGGTGCAGGTATCCAACGGCACATTGACCAGCAGCGTGGTCAATGCGACAGTGCAGGCCACGGCGCCTGCGTTCTTCCTGTTTGACGCCGCTGGGCACGTCGCGGCGACTCATGCGGACAACACACCAATCGGGACGGCCACTTCCACGCCGGTCGGCACGCCGGCTAAACCGGGAGAATTGATTATCCTCTACGGCACCGGTTTTGGCCCCACCATTCCGCCGACGGTGAACGGCCGACTCCAGACCGTTGCCGCACTCTTGACATCGTATCTGGTGATCCAGTTCAATAACACCTCCGGCACTATCGTGTGGGGGGGCTCTCGGCGACGGGCCTGTATCAATTCAACTTGACGGTGCCTACCTCGGTGGAGGACGGCGACGTGAGTGTAACCGCGATGACCGTGGGGGGAATCAGCTCCCCGATCAACGGCTTGATCACAATCAAACACTAACTGCGGCCGACGGGCTTGGATTCCAGATCTTCGATGGCCTTCCGGCAATGCTCGGGGAGGGGAACCGTCTTGTTCTTGCCGTAATCCAGGACCACTATGGTGGACTCCACCTCGGCGACTACCGTATCGAGGGCTTTGCTCACCACCCGGTGCTGCAACTGGAAGCTGCGGTTCCCGATCCGTGTCACCCTGGCGCCCGTGTAGGCCATATCGGGGTAAGTCAAAGGCCGCTTGTAGTCGCACGAAATACTGGCCAGTATCGGCCCGACGCCCGCCGGCGGCAACGCAGGCCAGAGGCCGATGCGGATCAGGTATTCCACGCGCGCCGTCTCGCACCAGCGCAGGTACACCAGGTTGTTCACGTGCCCGAAAGCGTCTTGGTCCCCCCATAGCAGGGGGATGGTAACGACGACGGGAAAACCGATCAGAGATTCATGGCAGTGTTTCATTTAGCGCTCTTGGCGATTTCGACCGCGTACACATGCACCGGACCCAGCATGTTGGACCGGAAGACCACCCATTTCATGTCCGGTGAAAACGTCACGTTGGGCTCCAGCCGGTAGTCGTGCTTGCTCATGTTGACCAGCCGCTCCGCTTTGAAGAAACCCGTATCGATCAGGTTATCGGAATTCGCCGTCTTGATGCCAGCCACGTCCGGCACATGCTCGGGCCGGAAGAGGTAGATCCATTTGCCATCGGGCGCGCGCGCCACCATTTCGCTGTCGCCGCCGTCTCCCGCAAACAGCGTGCCGTCGGGCGATACGTTGAAGTGCACCGACCATTCGTTGCGCTCGAGGTGATACCAGGTGCGCTTGCCCGTCGCCACCTGGTAGCCGGCCAGCCAGAAATCCTGGCCCCGCGGGGTTTGCAGGTCGTACCAGATCATGGCGCCATCCGCCGAAAAGAATTCGTGGCCGGCAATTTCCATGTTCATCGTGCGGGTGTGAAGCTTGGTCAGGCCAGTGCCGTCGGCGCGGATGGTCCAGACGCGGTCTACCTCGTGCCACGTGCCCTCGTGGCAGAACATGATGAGGTTGGCGTCGGCCGGCGAAATTTGCAGATGACCCAGCCACTTGTGCTCCCGAAGGATATCCTTCACTTCCCCCGTCTTGGTATTCACCGTAAACAGGACGCGAGGCGCACCGGCGCGCGCGGCCATCAACGAGTTGTGCAGCCGCAGGTCCTTGGCGTCCGCGAAGGTCATCGGTTTGCCGTCCGCGCCGACGGCTTGGTAGTTGGGCTGGCCAAAACGCGCATTCGCCCCGGGCGGCCGGTTGGCCGCCGGTGGGGGTGGGGTGGCGCCGTCCACATAACTGCCCAGCAGAAGAGTCTCATCCGCATTGAGGGACGAGACGTTTCGTCCCGGCGGTAGTTTGACGACCTCGCGCGTGGCTCCGGTATCGACATTCGCTGCGTATACCGTCGCCCCGTTGGAATTGCGTCCGCCCGCCTGGCCGCCCGGCAGCCGCTTGATGTAATACACATCGCCGGTCTTGCGACCCGCCACCAGGACCGACACGGGACCGGAGACCAACGGTGTGACCTCGCGCGTGGCGAGAATAATTGTTGCGATGCCGCCGCCGGCTGTGGTGACGATCAGCTTCTTGCCGTCGGCCGTGTAGGCGTCTTGATTGAAGTACAGGCTCTGGGTGCCGTCTTCGCGGGAAAGCCGGATCACGCGATGGCCCGTGTCGGCATCCGTCCATTCGGTGGGCAGTTCGGCGGCCAACACCGCGGGGGCGAGGGCCAGAAATAACGGCAATATTCGTCGATGGCTATGCATGGTCGTTCTTCTTTCGCGCGCTCACGGTTTAGCGATCTCGACCGCGAAGACGTGCGTAGGGCCGAGCATATTGGAACGAAAGACGATCCATTTCATGTCCGGGGAAAACGTGACATTGGGCTCGAGGCGGTAGTCATGCTTCGCCAGGTTCACCATACGCTCGGACTTGAAATAGCCGATGTCAATCAGGTCCTTCTTGTCGCGGAACGAACTGCCCTTCACCATGGCCGGCCGGAAAAGGTAAATCCACTGGCCGTTGCCAGGCGGCTTCAGAGTCTCGTTGTCGGGCGACCGCGCGGCAACGCTGCTCGGGGCGCCCCCGTCGCCGGCGAACAGCTTCCCATCCGCCGAGACATTCATGGTTTCATCCGCGTTGACGGCGAATGCGCCGCCGCGGCCCGCCTGGACCGGAATCTTGGCAACCTCATGGGTAGCGTGGGTGTCCAGATCCGTGGCGAGAATTGCGCCTTCCTTGGTGTAGTAAATCTGGCCGGTCTTATGGCCAGTCACGAGAATGTTCACCCGCCCCTCGACCACCTGATCGATTTCGCGCGTAGCCAGATTGATGGTGGCGATTCCGTGCGGATTGGTGACCACCAGCTTCTTGCCGTCGGCCGAGTAGGCGTTCTGGTGGAAATAGAGCGAAGCCGTGCCGTTTTCGCGCGAAAGGCGGATCACGCGATGCCCGGTGTCGGGATCGATCCATTCCGTTGGCAGCGCGGTCTGTGCCGAGAGCAACCGCATCCCGGCGAGGGTCAGGAACAAAAAACTGCGCATCATAGTCGGAATTGGCGGCGCGCCGCGACGGAAAGTTACCACTCGACCGGCCCAGCGGCAACGCGGCCGCCGCCAATCACCAAGCCTCCGCTTCATATTCTCCAACGGCCCGAAACATGGCGCGGACGTTCCGATCCGGGGTATCCCGATCCATGTTGATCGAGCAGACACCTACGCGCTCGCGCCTCCCGGCCGCGCGGAGCAGGCCGCCGACGTCGGCATGGATCTCCCGTTCGCTCAACTGCAACATTCGTACCGGGCTCAATCGAAGATTCAGGAACGCATCCGGCAGGTCCGCGCTGCATCGAGCCACGTCGGAACCCCAACCGACATCGAAAAAGCGCGGCGAGACTTGCGAGTAGGCCTTGGTGTATCGCTGCAAATTGTTGCCGCAGTGGTGAATCCCGTAGGGCCGAAGGTGGTCCGCGAGGTACTGCTCGAAGCGCAAGACGCGAGTCTCGTACAGCGCCGGCGAGATCATCTGCACGCTGCAGTTGCTTGTCAGATAGGTAGCCGGATCGGCGTCCAGGACGGAGCGGTTGGTGGCGATGGCGCAAGTGCCGGTCCTGGATTTGACGCAGGCCGCCACAGCGGCCTGGGTACCCGCCACCACGCTCAGGATGCGATCGGCCAGTTCCGCGTCCTCCACCAGGTCGAGGAAGAACTGCTGCCCACGCAGTTCGATGGCCGTATTCAGCAGCCCCGCCGTATTCAGGTCGCCCGTGACGTACCCGAATTGCCGCTCCAGTCGATCCATCTGGCGGATCAGCACATCCATTGGCCAGGTGGAGCCGAGGTCGGGAACCCGCAGGCAGAGCGCCGATTTGCGGTCGAGATCGAGCGGCACGGGCCAGGCCGCCTGGTCGCGGGAGAAACGCGGCTCGACGCCCAGCAGCGCCGGGACCACAAAGCCCCCCGCGATGTGTCTGGACCCGATCACGGGCCGCGGCTGCGGGTCCGGCTGGCCCAGGCCGAAACGCTCGTACAGAGCCTTCCGCATTAGAACATCGTTTCGAATGCGTGTTTCCGCATCCAGGTAGAACGGCTCTTCGAAGGAGACGCCGTAATGATGAAACCACCAGCTCGGGCTGAAAACGAGATTGACCGGTATCCTCCTTCGGCTATCCACGAAATGGATCCTCCGCTCGGGCGTCCCTACTCTCCCGCGCGCGATGGGCTCCGGAACACCAAACCAGAAATGGCCCTGAAACCGGTGCTTTCACCCATCACCAATTTAGCAGACGGATTCAAGCAACCCGCGCCGCGAGCTGCGCCTGCATCCGCGCCACATCGCGCCGCACGAACCCTGCGATCCCCGTGATCAACAGCGCGCCCGCCGCCACGTACACCACCGCCGCCATGGCGATGCCGAGGCCCAGGCTCGCGCGCTGGGCGATGTAGCCGATGACGATAGGCGCGGTCCCACCGCCTCCCAGCCACCCCACCATGTTCATGAATCCCGCCGCTGTGCCGCGCGCCTCCGGCCGGATCACGTCGAACATCGAAGCGAAAATATTCGCGTCGTACAGGCCCTTGAACAGCCCCCAGGCGATTAACGCCACTACTAGCCACGTCACCGATGTCGTCAGCCCGCACAGCATCACGAATGGCGCGCCGCCGAGCACGCCCAGTGCCTGCACCATCATCCGCCCGCCTGGCGTGCGCCTTCGCAGGATGTCCGCCAGCCAGCCGCCCAGCGGCGATCCGGCCGTGCTCGCCAGTTGCACAAAGATCGTCGCCGTCAGCCCCGCCGCCGCGAGGCTCAGGTGAAACTTATCGTACAGGAATGCCGGCATCCAGGAGAGCAGCACTGCGGCCACAAAATTCGCGCACACGAAAGTCGCCATCAGGATCAGCGCGGTCGGCGTGTTCCACAGGATGCGCAAGAATCCCGCCAAAGGAATCCGCTCCGCGCTCTGGCCGGCCGTGAATTCGGAAGCGCCGCGTTCCGGCTCAATCAGAAACTTGCTCAGGACCAATCCCAGAACCACGCCCAGCCCGCCGAAAACGATGAATGACCACCGCCATCCGTAGTGCTGCCCGATCAGACCCGCAAAGAATGCGCCCGCGATGGTCCCGATATAGACGCTCGTCTGATGGATTCCCAGGGCGCGCGAGCGCGTCTCCTTACCGTGATAATCGCTGATCAGTGAGACGGACGCCGGAAAATAGAACGTCTCGCCCAGCCCCCCGGCCGCGCGGAAAAGCAGCAGGTTGCCGAAGTTGCGCGATACCGCCGTCGCCATGCAGATGACGCTCCAGGCTTGCAGTCCCCCCAGGATCGCCGACTTGCGCCGGACGCGGTCCACGATGTTCCCCGCGAACGGCGCGCACAGCCCGTACACCCATGCGAACGACGAGGCCAGCAGCCCCAGTTGCACCGGCGTCAGGTGCAGTTCCTTCTCAAGCAGGGGAAACAGCGAGAAGATCGCCTGGCGGTCCGCGTAATTAAAGAACGCGATCCACCACAGCATCGCAACGACGTACCACTTGTAACGCGGGTTCATTGGTGAGGAGCGGTCATTTCCTGATCAGCCAAACTTCGGCCACCTGGCATCCGCGCCCGTTTCCCCCCAACGCCGGTTCCCGGTACCAGCTCAAGTTCAGAACGCCTGTCCCGGTTGCCTGCTTCGGAATATCGAACTCCAGCGGCCTGGCAGGCGCCGGCTTGGCAATCAACGGATGCACCTCGATTGTGTCATTCGCCACCAGGCGGATCTTCACGCCGGGGCTGTCGCCGGCATACACGACGCGGATCTTGTATTGCGCGTTCGGATCGAGATCCTCGTAACGCATCCGGAGCGGAGAGTCGCCCAGCGATTCCGCGTCCGTCCACCAGGAGATGGGCAAATTCGAGCGGCCCCCAAATCCGACCAGCGGCGATTCCAAGAAAGCCGGGTCCTTCTCGTACGCCGCCCCGCGCACCAGATGCGGCTGCTGGGTCAGGTTCCCCAGATCGTCGTAAAACCCGCCCGGGCCCGGATCGGTCCAGTGGACAATCTGGTCCAACTCCCTCAGCCGCGCGGCTTCATCCGGGGTTTGCCGCAACTCCGCGAACTTCTGCTTCAGCCACACGCGGTTGTTGAGCGGCGCGTCCACTGTATCGAGGTTGGCCCCGCGGTCCACTGCGATGGCCTTGTACCGCGGAACGCTCAACTGCATCCGGATGCTCTGGAACAGGGCTTCGGCCAGTTCGAAGATGCGCGCGCGCCAGTCCGCCGCCACGCCATCCGTCACCGCGCGATCCAGAATTTCTTCCGCGCGGCTCATCGCCGCCAATGCCCCGGTGGTCCTCGCCTTGCGAAGCTCAACCACGGCTTGGTCTTCGAGTTCAGTTTCATCGACCAGCCGGCTGCGCGTGAAAGCGTCGTAGTAGGCGCGGTAGAGCGCCTGTTGAAAGCGCCAATTGGCAAGCACGCCGGGAGCCGCGGTCCGCTGCAACTCCTGAAATTGCTGGAGCGTGGCGTATACGCCGGCATTGGTCGCCAGCGGCCCGCGCCAGTTCCGTTCCAACGCCATCAGCCCCTGCGCGAAGGTGTCGGTGTAGCGGTCGCCGATGAAATACCGGCTGTACTCCCGCAGGATGTCGATCACTTTGGCATCGGGATTCCAGCCCAGGCCGCTCCACACGATCTTGTTCACGTCATCGTTGCAGCCTTCCGAATAGGTCAGGAAGCCGATGGTGTACGGCTGTAGCAGGTGGAAAATAGCGGCCTCGTCCAGCGGGCGCGGATTGATGGTCTCGCGCCCTTCGGTGACCGCGTACGCCACGTCCCAGTCCGGCACCGGATACTGGGAACTACGGCTGTGCGTGATGTCCGGGTAGTGGCGGATGGGATACCGTTTCGGCACCGCCGCGCGCAGCTCCGGCAGGCTCATGCGCACCTGCGGTCCGAATACCACGCCATCCAGCCAGGCCGGCTGCTGGTTTTTCAGAATGCCCAGGAACTCGTCCATCCATTCCCGGTTGAAGCTCTGCGGCGAGACCCACATCTGTGCCCGCGGGTGATACCGGTGCAGCACCGCGGTTTCTTTCTCGAGCAGCGCCATCAAATACTTCGGCTGGGTGTGGCCCGGATCGCCGCCGGGCACAAAAACCGCGTCGATGCGCGGCAGTTGCCGAAACACCTCGCCCCACTCCTTCAGCGCAAACTCGACCGTCTTCGGATCCGAGTAGTCGCGGTCCATGGCCGGATACCAGATCCACACGCCGAGTCCGTAAGAATCGGCGATGCGCGACATCTCGACCATCATCTGCATGGGGGGCAGCGGAAACAGCGGGCTGTCGGCGTCGTCGTCCGAGCGCGACGGAATCAGCTCGATCGCGTTTGTGCCGAACACCGCGAGGTCGCGCATGTACTGCTCCCAGACCGGCGCGCTCCAGCCATCGTATGAATTGGTCTTCGGCCGGTACCCAAGCTGATGGCCGCGCAACGGATACTTGGGCGCGCTGGCGAGTTTGAGGCCGCCGGGGACCTCCAGCGTGTCGCGGTCCATGCGCAGGTTCCGGAGCAGCGCTCCCACGCCGAACAGCGTGCCGCGAGCGTCGTTGCCCGCCACCAGCACCACGTCGTCTATCACCTGAACCCTGTATCCCTCAGCCCCGGAGACCGCTGACACCAGACGATCGGCGAACTTCCGGCCGATGTTGCGCAGCCCGGACTCCTGGCCAATGAGAATGGCAGCCCCGGAGCCGGACCAGTGATCGGTGACAGGCAGGCGGATGCGGGTGCGCTTCTCGATTTCATCGGCCAGCATGCCGGCGGCTTTCTTTTCCGGGCCGGTCAGGCTGGCTGACGCGACTACCACCGAGCTTTTCAGGTCGACGGCCAGGGCTGGGATCGCGGGCAGGCACCCGAGAACGGCACAGAAGACGATTGTTTTCCGAGACATCACTTCAGCATTATAGGAGTTGTTTGGTTGCGCCGTTCAAAGGCTGGGGCGTCAACTGGCTCGGAGTTTTCCATGAAAACGTGAATTTGTACTATGCCGGGACCATCCCACTGGTACAAGCGGTACAAAACAGACGCTTTTTCTTGCCCCGTTGCGGCTACAATTATTTCAGAGAACCGTCGATATAGTTACTGGGAATACTGGATGGCTACCGTTCAAGTCTTCATCTACCTGCAACTGCTGGATGTGCTCACCACCCTAGTGGGGTTCAAGCTGGGGGCGGCCGAAGCCAGCCCCTTCATTCACGTGCTGATGCACGCCGGCCCCGCCGCCGGAGTGATAGCCTCGAAAGCGCTGGCGCTGGGCATTGGAGCGATCTGCATTTATACCAAGAAGCACCACTTGATCCGCTGGATCACCTACTGGTACGGCGGGCTGGTGGTGTGGAACCTGATGGTGGTGCTGGCGGCGCCCGGCCCCTTGGTACACTAACCGCGAACCACCCACGACGACGTCAACAGCATGGCCAGCAGCAGCCCGCCTTCCGCCAGTATCCGGCGCCAGGACCAATCTTCCCGCCGCTCCCAACTCAAGTGTTCGGCCGCCGATCCTCGAAAGCTTTCCAGTTCGTGCTTCCACATGGCATGCCTGCTTTCACACCTCGAATCACCACACGGTGGCCCGGAGCCGATTGCGCCACGGCGCCTTGCATCCGGTCTTCCATCGCGTTCATAGCGCGCTCATCTCCGTAGAGGAAACCGAAGAAGATAAGCGCCAGCGCCACCAGCGCGTAACGCTCCAACATTCGCGGCCGTGCCGCTCCCAGCAGGGCGCAAACGCAAACGCCCACACCCAGAGCCATGCGCTCGGCGATCAGAACCAGCGCGTGGTGAACGCCCGGGATCACCAACGCAACCGGCAGGACGAAAACCCCCGCGGCGCTGACGACACAAACCTGGAAGGGGGTGCTCGAAGCCAGGCGGCGCGTTCCCCATTGGTGCATCAATTCCAGAAACAGCGCCCCCCAAACCAGCAACAATCCCACCAGCACCACGTAGTACTTGCCGTCGAAGGCCCAGCCCTGGTCGGCCCCCGAGGGCATGAAGATCTGCTGACGGGGCCACTCGGCGATCAACGTGCCGCCGACCAACGCGCGCAACAGGAACATGGCCAGCAGAGAAACGGCAATCATCCAGGCGCGGGTCCGCGGCGCCGTACGGCCGGCCAGCCACAGGTACGCCAACAAGCCGGCGGTCCAGACTACCGGCAGCGCGTGGGCGAGATAGGCGAGCGCCAGAATGGGCGCCGCGGCGGCCAACCGCCAGGGCTTCCATTCCCACGCCAGAGCCAGGACCCAGAAGCACAGCCCGAGACTCAGATAGAAATTGAAGAAGCCCATATGGAAGACCCAGCCGTAAGCCAGCATGGCGATCGCGGGCATCAGGTGCCAGGCGCGGCGGCCCGACACCGCCGAGATAAACGCAAACGCGCCCCAGACGAATGCCAGGACCACGAGGGAAACCGAGATCCGCTGCGCCGCTTCCGCGCCCACCACCTTGAACAGCCCGCTTAGAATGAGGTCGAAAAGAAGGTTGGTGGTCTGGTGGACCGCCTCCAACCCTTCCGCCCGCCCGCTCTCGATCAACCGCGCCAGCCAGGAGCTGTAGTTATGACTGGAAAGATCGCCCCCTTCGACGCTCGGCTGCCAGTGGCAGGGGACCAGCAGCAAAAGCGAGACCAGCACATAGATGGCGCGGCTCCGGCTCATGGCGGCGAACCGGGCCCTCCATCCCGGCCGGAAGGGCGGTGCCGTTCGAGGCGGATCGGGTAGTTGCGCTGGCATCTAACTGTTCTCCATCCGAACCCATCGGAACTCGGGTATCAGTTCAAACGGCGTGGCGACCGCCGGCAGGCTTTCGCCGATCTGGCGGATATTCCCCTCGGTGATGTGCGATTCTCCGCCGGACGCCAGCCGCAGGTATTCTATCTTGAGAGGTTCGATGCGCATGATGCGGCAGCAAGTGGCATCCACGGCAGCCCCATCGCGGCCCGCTACCAGCACCCCCACGGGCTTCGGCGTGCCCTGAATGGGACCATTTCCTTCCATGCCGACGATGCCGTCGACGATCGCGAACTGGCGCGGAAAGGCCGCATGCAGGTCGGCGATGGATTCGTGGATGCCGGCCCAGTGGAGCACGTTCTTGGGCCATCCATAGATGCCGCCCGGCACCACGCCAAAGAGGTTCTTCATGGACAACGTGGCAGCCACCCAGTGATGGGTCTTCATCTTTGGCATCGAGACCAGCAGGTCCGCGCCCAAAGCCGTGTTGGGGAGGTAGAGCGTGCCGAGGCGCGAGAGCTGGCGGGCGGGGCGCACGCGCGTGACGTCATCCAGGTTGAGATCCACAAAGATGTCTTCGAAGCGTGGCACGGTTTTGAAGTACCCGGCCGCGTCCGCCAGGTCCAGCGTGTTGCGGCGGTGCCCCGGCCCCTCAGCGATGCGCACACTGGCGGCGCCCATCGCACGGAAGGCTTCGAAGGCGGCATGAACCAGCAGGGGATGCGTATTGATGCTGCTTTCCGGCTCGAACTCGACGAGATTGGGCTTGAGCACGACGTTTCGGCCGCGCACCTCGAGCCCATGCTCCTCCAGCATCCGGCGCACCGTCTCATAGATGCGCTGGTCATAAACCGGCGCGCGCACAATCGAGACGATCGACGGAACGATGGGCCGATCCTCGCCGCAGCCGGTGAGGAGCGCGGTACCCGCCGACCCTGCCAGCCATTCGCGTCTGGTGAGTGTTCGTGACATGGGTCAGGCCAAGAAGAAGTCCCGCCCTTTTGCGGCCTCGGCGACGAGCAATCCGAGGGACGTATCCGGAAGCGTCCGGTCCGCGATCTCCAACGGATGGCAGTAGCCCGCCGGCAGTTGCCCATGCGCCAGCAGGCCCAGCCGCAACCAGTTGAGGGCGTCCGCCGAGCGGCACTCCCCGAGAAAGCGCCGGGCCACCGCCAGGCCGCGCTCCGTGCCGGGCGACCGGACACCGCGCAGGGCCGCCAGCGCCATGCCGGTAGTTTCCGGGTAAGGGCGAGACTCGTATCCCAGGGCTCGCGCCGCCCCGTAGTTCCATCCGCCTTCCCGGCACATGCGCGCCAGCAAGAACCGCCGGCCGGAATCGATTCGTTCCCGAATCGCCGGCAAGGGTCTCCGGCGGTACTCCTTATCCAGCGCCAGAACCGCCAGAGAAGTCGGACCAACCCAGGCGGCCGCGTCCGGTATCCACGGCCAGCCTAGAAACTCCTGCTCGGGGGGCCTCGGGTTGCCCAGTAGCCATTCCCGCAACCGGTACGTCAGGGTGGATTCCCTGCCAGTGGTTTCCAGCAGCCATGCGATGGCGCGAGCGTGCGCACGGGCGCCAAGCTGCTCCGGAGGCAGCAGCGCCACCAGCGCGGTCACCCATGTGCTCTGGTCGATGCCCGCTTGCGGAGGCCAGCCTCCGTCGGGCCGCTCGGTTGCCAGAATCCACCGCAGGCCGCGCCTGGCTGGCTCCGTCTCGCCCGCTACGAGCATCGCCAGGACGGCGTAGACCGTGGGTTCGGTCCATGACGAGCCGCAGACGTACGGCCAGCCGCCATCCCCATTCTGTTTGCCTGCAAGAATCCCAATCGTCATAGGGCGTACTGGGCTGACGGGAGACCTGCTTTGTATGAAATCTCCCGCCAGTCGCTTTTCGCGGACACTACCGGAGCACTCGACGGCTGCGCCGGCGCGACAACAGCATAATGAGCGTGACACCCGCTCCCAGCCAGATCGCCCCTTGAATCGCGAGGTTCATATCGTTCTCCTTTCATTCGTGGTCGCTTGGCGGGGCGGCCCCGCGCCTCGGGGACCGCCTCGCAATTCCCTTATTGCTGCGTGCGCCGGTTCCGCCGCCGTCTCAAAAAACTAAACAAGACGCCGAAAGCTCCCAGCCATATCAAACCTTGAATCAATGCGCCGTTCATCGTTTCTCCTTGTCTTCAACCACCGATTTGTTTCATCATCGGGAACAGATGTTTGAAAAGTTGTAACATTCCAGGGCCTGCCGCGACGATCATCATCGACGGCAAAATGAAAAAGAAAATCGGGAATACCAGTTTCACGCCCACCTTGCCGGCGCGCTCTTCAGCCTCCTGGCGCCGGCGCACGCGCAGGAAGTCGGAGTGGCTGCGCAGCGATTCGCCCATGCTGGTGCCGAAGCGATCGTTTTGAATCAGGATGGCCACCAGCTTGCGAATTTCCGGTTCGCCGGTTCGCTCCGCTAGATTGCGCAGGGCGTCGGAGCGCCGCGTGCCGGCGCGCATTTCGAGGGTGATCAGCGACAGCTCTTCGGCGAGCTGCGGGTGGCTCTCCTGAAGCTCGCGCCCCACGTGCTGGATGGCCTGGTCCAAACCCAAACCAGCTTCCACCGAGACCACCATCAGGTCCAGCGCATCGGGCAGCGAGAGGCGGATGATGTCCTGCCGCTTGGCCACCTTCTTTTCCAGAACGAATCGCGGGAGAATCCACCCCGCGGCCACCCCGGAAAACATCAGGGCCAGCTTCATCATGGGGTTGGGCGGCATGTCGGATTCCAGCATGATGCACGGCACCAGCATCGCCAGGACGGCCACGATCTTCAGGCCGTAGAGCACCGTCGTCGCATTCTCGGAACGGTAACCCGCCTGGATCAACTGCGTGCGCAAATCGGCGGTCTCCGCTTTCGACGAGGGCACGTAGCCGCCGATCTGGTGCAACACCGTGACCAGGGTGCTGGCTTCCGGCTCGGCGTCGATGGCAATGCCGTGGCTCCCGGCGTCGCCGATCACGGGGTTGCCGAGTTGTTTGAGGAAGCGGCCGGGCTTGTAGAACAGACGGTACGCGGCCCACGTCATCACGATCATCAACGCTAGAAACGTGAGAAAGGCAAACCCCAGTGGATGTTCCATATCAAACCTTGATGTTGATAATCTTCTTGATGAAAAAATTGCCGAGGATCTGGGCTACGATGGCGCCGCCGATCATCCACTTGCCGTCGGAATCCTCGGCCATACCCTGCAAATAGCCCGGCGCCACCACCAGCAGGCCCAGCATGGTGCCGACCGGCAGCAAGGTCAGAATGGTGGCCGTGAGCCGCCCGTGGGCGCTGGCCGCCCTTACCTGGCCCTTCAAACGGAAGCGCTCGCGGATGATGTACGCGAGGCGGGTGAGAATCTCGCTCAGGTTGCCGCCGGTCTGCTTTTGCAGCAACACCGATGAAGTGAAGAAGCGCACGTCGAGCAGCGGCACCCGCATGCCGAAATTGCGCAGCGCCACATCCAGCGGCGCCCCCAGGTTCTGCTCGTTGAAGAGCGCGCGGTATTCCTGGCCCAATGGATCGGGCATCTCCTCGCCCACCATTTCCAGGCTGATGGAGAAGGCATGGCCGGCCCGCATCGAGCGCGACAGAAAGTCGAGCGACTCCGGGAATTGCTCCTCGAGCGTATTCAGCCGCTTTCGGCGCTTGTGCCGCACGTACAGGTACGGCATCGTGGACAAAGTCAGGCCCAGCACCACCGCCGTAATCGGGCCGTTCACCAGAAACGGAAGCATCGTACCCAGAACCAGCCCGAGTATCCCGGCAATCGCCATGCTGGTCAGCAGCCGCGTGGACGACCAGTTCAAACCCGCCTGCTGGATCTGCTCCTGGGCGTGACGCGAGAAGTGCAACGAGGCCAGCAGGGCCTTGAATCCCGAGGGGTTCTCGGAATTGATCTCCTTCAGCAGGTTGTGGATTGCCACCACGGGATCGCCGGTGGCCGTGTGCAGCATCCCGGTCATCTGCGCCTTGCGCCGGGCGTCGAAAAACTTCAACCCCAGGCTCACCGCTAGCAGGGTGAGCGCGAAGACCACCACGAAGGAGACGATTGCGCCTACAGGCATCAGTTAATCTCCACCACCGTCTGGAACAGTTGGGGCGGCAAAACGATGCCCGCCGCTTTGAGGCGTTCGCAGAAGCGCGGACGAATGCCGGTGGCCCGAAACCGGCCGAGCACCCTTCCGGATTCCACAATCCCCGTCTTCTCGAATAGAAAAATGTCCTGCAGCGTGATAATGTCCTGCTCCATGCCGACCACTTCGGTGATGTGCGTAACGCGCCGCGACCCGTCGCTGAAACGGGCCACCTGCACGAACAGGTTGACCGCCGACGCCACCTGCTGGCGGATCGAGCGCACCCCCATGTTCGCGTTGGCCATCCCCACCATGACTTCCAGACGGCCCAGACCGTCGCGGGGCGTGTTGGCGTGAATCGTGGTCAGCGATCCATCGTGGCCCGTGTTCATGGCCTGCAACATGTCCAGCGCCTCTTCCGCGCGAACCTCGCCCACGATGATCCGGTCGGGGCGCATGCGAAGGGCGTTGATGACGAGCTGGCGGATGTGGATGGCGCCGGTGCCCTCCACGTTGGCCGGCCGCGTTTCCATGCGCGCTACGTGCGTCTGTTGCAGGCGCAGCTCGGCCGCGTCTTCAATGGTCACGATGCGCTCGTCCTCGGGAATGTAGGAGGAAAGCGCGTTGAGCAGGGTGGTCTTGCCGGAGCCCGTGCCGCCGCAAATCAGGATGTTCAGCCGCGCCTTGACGCAGGATTTCAGCAGTTCCAGCATGCCCTCCGTTAGAGCCAGCTTGGCCACCAGGTCTTCGCCTTTCATCGCAGTGCGTCCGAACCGGCGGATGGAAAGCAGGGGCCCGTCCACGGCCACCGGCGGTATGGCTGCGTTCACGCGCGAGCCGTCCGGAAGGCGCGCGTCCACCAGCGGCGACGATTCGTCCACCCGGCGGCCCACGCGCGAGACGATCTTCTCAATGATACGTAGCAGGTGAGCGTCGTCTTTGAATTCCACCGACGTCCGGTACAGCTTGCCGCCGCGCTCCACGTAGACCAGCTTCGGCGTGGTCACCAGAATATCGCTGATGGTGGGATCCTGAAGCAGCGGCTCGAGCGGGCCCAGGCCGAAGACCTCATCCAGGATCTCCTCGATTACGCGGTCTTTTTCCACCAGGGAAAGGGGCGTCTTCTCTTCTTCCACCAGCCTGGCGACCGCCGAGCGGATCTCCGTGCGGACGCGCTCCCCCGCCATCGATGAAAGCGCCTCGAGATTGATCCGGTCCAGCAGCTTTCTGTGAAGCGTGAACTTCAGCTCCTGGTATTCCGGCGTGCAACCTTCGCGGTTGAAAAGACGGTTTACCCAACCCATCTCGCGGCTATCGCCCGTTCTCGTTACTGTATCCGGTACGGCGGACATGACGGTGTTTCCCCCCTTAGCCGAACCATCCGAAGAGCTTCTTGCTCTTCTGTTCTTCTTGCAAGCTGGCCAGCTTGGCAGCCAGCCTCGCTATCGGCTTGCCTAGCTCGGAGCCGCGGTCCAACATGCGGCCCTCCGCGTATGTTTCATACAACTGCTGATATTCGTTCGGTATCATGCAAAAAATCGGAACGCCCAGCATCTTTTCCAGTTCACCGGGCGTAAGATCCAGCCGTTTGGGTGTGCGGTTGAGGATCAGCCGGATACGGTTTTTTCCAAAGCCGCCGTCCAGCAACGTCTGAATAATCTGTTTGGACTGGTGCAGCGCAGGCACCTCCAGGGTGGTCACCAGGCAGGCCTCGTCGATCTCTTCCAACGCGGACATCGAGACGCGGCTCAGGCCGCGCCCCAGGTCCACCAGGCTCCAGTCGTAGTTGGGCCGGGCGAACGCCAAAACGTGCCGGATCTGGTCGCCCGTGGGCTGCTCTCTGCAGGCCAGCGTTAGCGGCGACGCCATGATCTCCACGTTTGGAATGCCATTGGAGATCAGGGCCTTCCAGTAATGAATGTCCAGCCGGTGCAGATTGTTGACGGCGTCCAGGATGGAATAAACGGACTTGGTTTTGGTGATGAACCTGACCATGCCGGAGTCCATGTCCAGGTCCATCAGCAGAACCTTTTGGTTGAGCCGGCCGAGCTCCGCGGCCACGTGGCAGACCAGCGTGCTGGCGCCGCAGCCGCCTTTCGCGGAGAAGAAGGCGAAGCTCTTGCCGCCGCCCTTGGCGCCCGACTCGCGCCGCCGGCTGCGATCGGCGGAACGTTTTTCCAGTGCCCTCTTGAGCGCGTCGTGGAGCGGAGGAACCAGGTATTCGTTGATTCCCGCGCGCAACGCCGCCAGGATCGGCTCCGCCTCGCCGCTGGTGCTCAGGGCGATGATGATCGGGTCGCCCACCGCGCCCCGGATGGAAGCGGCAAGCCCTTCCAAGGGCTCCTTCCAGTTGCTGATATCGATCAGAACGACATCCGGCCGCATGCGCTCGAGACGGTCGAGAAAATTGGTCACATCGCCGACGTCCTGGTGTTGCACGATGACGCGGAACGGCAACTCGGAAAGCACCGCCTGCGTCTGCTCCCACAGATCCCGGTTTTCGATCGCCAGTCCAATGGTCAGCGGGTACACGCCAAGTCTCCAGTGGGGCGGACGCCCTCGTCCGCGCGCAACCCTCTGGTCGCGCTCTTACGCCCATTGTCAATTCCTGCGCCGCACACCACACCCATCATTTGTCGTTTCCTCCGGTCCCGCCGCCGGGCGGAGGCGTCTGGACCGGCTTCACCGCGGGCTGCTGGGGAGGAACCACTTCCTGGTTCGGAGCCTGACCCGCCTGTCCACGCTTCTGCGACTGAACCAGTTGTTCGATGGGAATGCTCTTGCCGGGCGGCTGCTCCGCCACCGGCCCGGTCTTGTCGATCCCCGGCTGCTGCATCGGCACCGGGCTGTTGGCTTTCAGAAACGGCTGCGGATAGTTCAGCGCCGGCACCGGCTGTCCCACGGGTATCGGACGCACCACTTCGGGCGTCACGATCACCAGCAACTCGGTGTTGTTCTTCGACCGGCTGCGGGACTCGAACAGCTTCCCCAGCAGCGGAATGTTGGCCAAACCGGGGATTCTGTTGAGCGTTTCCGTCATAGTGTTGTCCAGCAGTCCGGCAATTACGAAGCTCTGGCCGCTCTCCAGTTCCACCTCCGTCTGGATTTTCCGCGTCGACAATGCCGGGATGGTGAATCCCTCGAAGGTCACGGCGTTGGCGTAATCGAGCGCGCTGACCTCCGGCGACACCTGCAGCCGGATGGTGCCGCGCGGCGTGATCACGGGCAGGAAATTGATGCGTATCCCATACTCCCGGAATGCGATAGTCACTGCGCCCACGCCGGCGCCGCCCTGCACCATGGGGTATGGAAACTCGCCGCCCGACAGGAAACTTGCGGGCTTGCCGTCAATCGCCAGCACATTCGGCTCTGCCAGCGTTTCCAGCAGAAGTTTGCTTTCCAGGGCCTTAATGGTGGCCCCCAGGTTGAGATCCTTGCGAAACAGGAAGATGTTCAGCGCATCGGAGAGGCTGAACGTGCCAGTCTGGTCGACCTTCAGCCCGCTGTACTGCCCCGTAGTGATGGAGGCGTCCTGGTTCAACGCGGTGCTGGCAAGGTTCACGCCCAAGTCGGTGCTGGCGCCGCGATCCACATTGGCGAACAGCACCTTCAGCAGGATCTGGGTCTCCACTGGCGGCACGTCGACGCGCAGCAGGTTCACGGTCTTGCCCAGCGTGGCCACCATCGCCGCCACGCGCTCCGCTGCGATCACGTCTTTCACCCCGCCCCGCACGAAAGCCGTGTCGTTGTCGAAAGTGACGTCGATATCGGAGTCCGGATACTCGCGCGCAATCTGCTCGCGCACCGCCTCCAGCTTCAGAGGGCTCATCCGCACGGTCAGGTCATACACCAGGCGGTTTCCGTTCTGTTGCCAGACGATCAGCGAAGTCTCCCCGGGACCTTTGCCGTTGAGCAGAACTTCCTTCGGGTTTACCGCGACCGCCTCCACAAGTTCGCCATTGGCTACCGAGACGCGCTGGATGTTCAGCGGGCTGTCGATGATCAGCGACTTGCCCACCGTCACCGTGAGCTTCGCCGGTCCGGAAACGTTCTCCTGCTGGGCTGGGGGGCCGATTTCGGCTGCGCCAACGGGCCGCTCGGAAACCAGCCACACGAAGGCTGCCGCCAACAGGATGCTTGCGATTTGCTGGAGCCGTGTCACTTATTTGCCCTCCCCGCCGTTTTCAAATTTGGCTTCGGCTTTCTTGGTGCCCGACAGGAGTTCCATGACGAAGGGCGCCTCCTTTTTCGGCGGCTCGCGCACCACCGCCGGCTTGGGCTCCGGACGCGGGCGGGCCGCCGCGTTCTCTGGTTGCGGCATTTTGAGTTTGCCGCCCGTGAAGAGTTGCGCCATCGCGGCTCCGGAAGTTTGCGTCATCTGGTGATCCAGCGGATTGCGCAGAATGAGCTGGATCGTGGTCTGGTTGCTAGCCAGGCTGAGCTGCTCCGCCTGCTCGGGGGTCACCAGCAGATTCACCACTTGCACCATGCTGGGTTTGCCTTCGGCATCCTTTTTAAAGTCCTGGCCCGCCGAAAGTACCTCGATGTTCTGCAACATCGTCTTGGTGAGCGTGCCGAGGTTGCCGTTGCCGCCCGGGGAGTTCCCCGAGATCAGAACATCCACGTGCATCCCCGCCACCACAAATCCCGCTACCCCCACTACCTCATTCACCCGGACCGCGACCGCGCGCATGCCTTGCGGAATCATCGCCGCCAGGCCGCCGCCCGCGCCCTTGGGGGCCAGACGAGATTCGATGATCGGCTCCCTGGCGTAGATCGCCGTGGTGACGCCACGTCCGACCAGGTCCTGAGCGCGCGCAGTCGCCCCCGCCGGGACGGCGCCGGGCCAATCCTCAACCTTGACGTCCTCGTCTTTCAGAATCGCGCCCAACTCCAGATCTTTCGTGGCCAGCGCGATCCGCACCGTCGTCCGGGCCGCGTTGGTACTCTGCGACTGGTGGACCAGCAAGCGATAAAACACCGTGCTGAAGCCCAGTGCCACGATAAACGCGAAGATCAGAACCCCGACAAATCTTTTGTTCATATCCGTTCCCCCTTCCACCTCACTCGAAGAACCGGCGCCGGGTGCCGGCAACGATTCCTCAGTTGGCCATCAGTCCCGCCAGTCGACGGCGATGCCTTCGGCCAAATCGGGCGGCGCTCCCTTTTGAGTCGGACCTCCGGCCGCAACGCGCCTCGCCATGGTTCTCGCGGTGCGCGTTGCGACCGTTCGCAGCCCTTCCAATTTTCCGGGCCACAGACCTGAGCGGAGCACGCCGGACGACGACCAACCGGCCGGCATACCCCGCCGGGTGTCCTAGCTGCCCGACGCCTGAGAGTTGGCCGCCACGAGCTGGCTGTTGGTCGTCGACCAGATGCCTGAGATGCTCTTGCCGGCGCCCAGAAAAAGAGCCGCTGAAGCCAACGCCACGAACGCCATCAGCAGGCTGTACTCGATGAGGTCCTGCCCCTGTTCGTCCGTCCAGAAATTACGTAGATACGTCATTTTGTTTGCTCCTAAGTTATATTGGTTTGGTTCTCGCGATCGCTCGATCGCGCGCCTCTGTCTTCGTGACCTCGCGATCACGGCCTGTGCCGCCGCGGGTTGCGGCGGAAATCGATTCGCCCGCGGTTTTTTGCGCGGATCGGAACACCAGTGCGACGCCGTCGTCGTAGACGACGCGCCAGCGGCTGGATTCCTTCAGCGCGCCGGCCAGCGGCGCGCTCGGGGGCAGCAAAATCGTGTCGACGCCGAAACCGTCCAGGGTCTTCTCCCAGTTGTATTTCACGCTCAGCACGGCGATACACTTTTCTTCGAAAGCGTCGCCGTAAAAATCGCTGCGGCCGTCCACAAAGACTTTGGTGCGCGGATAGAGACGGTAAATGAGGTAGTCGCCCCATTGGTCGTACGTGAAGATGCGCGCCGAAGCGTCGCGGCGCAGCGTCTCGATGGCCCCGGCCGGGTACGACTTCGGATCGAATTCCGCGCGGAACAGCTTGGGCGGCGAGGGCGCATATAGCAGCGCCGCCACCAACAGGGCGCCGGCTACGCTCGCCACATGCCACCGCGCAATGTTGTCGGTATCGCTCGTTTCGGCGGCCACCAGATTGAATCTCCGCACCGCTCTCCGCAGCCACTCCGCCACGCGCAGCTCCGGCAGCAGCGCCAGCCATTCTTCCATCGCCGCAGCCACCGGTGGCGCCGCCGCGATCATGAAAATGGGAATGTTGCGCGCGGCCAGCAGCGCCGCGTGCCCCCAGACCAGCAGCAGCAACGGCTCGGTGAAGCGGCCTTTCGACACGTTCCAGAACGCCACCGCCGTGCTCATCAGCAGCATGCCCTCGAAGAAAATCGCCGCCGGATGGTGGAAGCTCAGCGTGAGAAATTCCATGATGTGCTGCGACTGGTACGGATCGCTCACGTACTGCCACACGTGCACGTGCAAACGATAGAAGTACGGATTGGCCAGGCTCGCCGCCAGGCACGCCGACGCGCACAGGAAATACCGCCCGGCTCTCTGCCCGGCCTGCCGCCGCTCTTCGCGGTCCGCTGAAAATGCCATCTTCAGCAGCTCGCCGCCGCCGTAGGCCGCGATCATCAGAATGCCCACGAAGAATCCGCCGTGCAGGTTGGTCCACAGAATCGTGGCCACCGGCAGAAGGGCCAGGTACGGCACGCCGGCCAGACGGGTGCGCCCGTCCCGAACACGTTCGAGCGCGCCGTAAAACAGCACCACGAACAAGAGCGTGAACAAGTGCGGCCGCGCCAGCCAGTGAACCGAAGACGCCGCCGCGGCCACCATCGTGACCACCAGCGCCACGATGGCGTTCGACTTGCGCCGCGCCAGCCGGAACAGCAGCATGAAGGTGACGGCGATCAGCAGAATGCTGAACAGCACCACCGCCGCCAGGCCGCCGCGGCTGTTCAGCCAGGCCCAAAGCACGTCCGACAGCCACTCCCACGCGTACCAGGGATCGCCGGCTCTCGAGAAAGAAAAAATATCGCGGGCTGGCACCCCGTGGTTGGCCACAATCCACTCGCCGGTTCGAATATGCCAGCCCGTATCGCAGTCGCTGAGCAGCGTCTTGACGCCATCCATGCGGCAGAACAGGAACACGATCGGCATGAGGAAGGCGAAGTCCGTCAGCGACGGCAGCAGCTTGACCGCGAATTGGGACCGTTGAGCTTCCATGGCAATTCAGGCCATCCAGGAATTCTCCAGTGGCTGCAGCGCCTCCATCGCGTGAATTTGGTCGTGGAACGAGCGGAAATCCATGTAACTCACCTGCAATGCCACGCGCGGATAACCCCCGTCCGCGGGCGAGGCCCGCGTCACCGTCCCCTGGCAATGAATACATTTCTGCCCGAAGCCATGGTTTGCCGGTAATTCGATTTCAACCGTCACCACTTGACCGGCCACCGGCACAGGCACGGCGGCTCCGTCTTCTCCGCGCCAG
>PMYB01000112.1 GCA_003170915.1 Bryobacterales bacterium
GTGTAGATGCTCCGTCTGATCTCCATCCGTGTCTGCTTCTGCAAATAGTCCACTACGCCACTCGATATGCACCGCTGGTATAACCCAAAGGCGTCTTCGCATGTCTGGTCCATACAACTGAAACATAAATCAGGATTTATGCTTTGGCCAGGAATTATTTAAGTGGCATTGGGCGCTTTCGCCTGCCAACCTGCCCACAGGTGGTGCACCTTACTGCACTGACACCGTCACTTGCCCTTGGGTGCTGTAGGTCAAATTAGTGGCCGGGTCGGTCAGGGTAATGACGATCGGCAACGCGCCCGAGGGAGCGTTGGCCGGGATCTGCACGTTGACCTGCATCACCCCGGAAATTTCGCCTGGCGCCGAACCGTAGTACTGCACCGAAGCCGAAAGACCGCCGACCGTGGCTGTCGCCTTCAACTGCGGTTGTTTCCAGGGCACCGGGACGTTGACCGGCGCGATGGCGCCGGTCACGCCCGCGGGGGACGTCTGCCCCTCACCCGTCATGTAAACAGACACCACCCAACCTTTCGGGGTCGGTGTGCCCGGCCCGTTTCCGGTTACGCCATCCTGGTTCAGAATGGCCCCCGGTCCAGTGCCCTGAAAGTTCTGCGTGTAAATCCCCGGTACGGCTGCCACCACATTATATGGCAAGGGGGCGGACTGCACCCCCTGGTACTCCACGACCACGCTGGTGGTGGGCCGGCCCGCCACCTCGTACGGCACCATGACGCTGGTCTGCTTGTCGGAGGCGTAAACCACGGGCGCTGGAACGCCGTCAAAGAGCACACGGGTATTACCGGCACTGGTGCTCAGCGCGCCGCCGCCCGCGGTGAGACTGCCATATGTGAGGCTGGAAGGCCCGATGCTGGTCCCGAAGAGGACGATATTCTCTCCGGGAGAAACCGCGCCCGCGGCATAGCTGGCTGCGTTGGTGATGGCCACCGGTTTCACCGTAATCTGCGTCACCGTGAGGTTCACGGTCACCGACGCCGCCGCACCCGTCGGAGAGTATGGCGAATTGATGGTGATCGTGGCAGTGTAATTGCCAGCGGCGACACCCTGCGTGTTGACCGACACCGATAGAGTAGCCGGCGTGCTCCCGCTGGCGGGCGATACCTGCAGCCAACTGGCGCTGCTCGGAGTTGTCACCGAGAATGGAGCGGCCCCGCCCGACGACGAGATTTGGAAGGTCTGCGCCTGCGGAGTGGTCAGCCCGATGGTGTAGCTGAAACTGAGGCTCGTGGGCGAGACCGTGAATGTCTGCGGCGAAACCACATTAAACGTCACCGGGATGTTGATGGGGCTCCCGCTGGCGCCCGCCGAGGCGATGGCGACCGTGCCGTTGTACGAGCCCGCCGGCAGGTTGCCCGCGACAGCCGCATTCACCCCCACTTGCACCGTCCCAGGAGTGGTTCCGGTCTGCGGGGTCGCGGTGAGCCACGCGTTGCCGTCGGTGGTACTGGCGGTCACCGTGAAGTTGAGGGGTACCGGCGAGCCGGACACGGTCACATTCTGCGCCACCGGCGCGGCGCCACCCCGCACCTGCGTGAAGGCGAGCGTCGTGGTGGGCGCCGAGATGGTTCCCGGAGTCACCGTGAAGGTCACGGGAATGACGGCCGGGCTGCCGGCAGAGAACGAGCTCAGAACAATGACTTTGCCCTGGTAGGTGCCGGAAGTGAGCTTCGAGCCATCCACGGAGACATTGAACGAGCCGTTGGTGGTGCCATTCGAGGAGGATACCGAGAGCCAGCCGAGCCCTCCGTCATAAGCCGACGGAAGGAAAGTCAGCCCCGGAACGTTACTGGATACGGTGACCGCCTGCGCGGGCGGCGCCGACCCGCCGATGCTCTGCGAGAACGAGAGGCTGGCCGAATTGACGGTGATAGTCCCGGAGGTCAACTGTAAGACTACCGGAATGATTACGGGGCTGTCCAGAACGGCGCCGGCGGGACCGGTTGCCGTCACGGTAACGCTGCCCGTGTAAGTCCCGGGCGGAAGGCTGGGCGGCGGAGTCGCCTGCAGCCCGACCGTGCCAGGTGTGGCAGCCGGCGCCCCGTAAACCCCCAACCACGCCACTGTCGGCTGGCCCCAGACCAGCCCTAGTACATCGGTGCTGGTGCTGGCGAGTGTAACATTCTGGAGCGGCGCCGACTGGCCGCTGTAGGCTTGGGCGGTAAACACCAACGGCTGCGATGGAGTCACCAATAGCAACGCGTTGGTGCTGACGTAAAGCGTCACCGGAATGTTGACGGGGGTCAGTGCGGCGCCAGTCGCCTGGTTCGTGGCGGTTATGGTAATTTGGCCGGTATATGTGTTCGCGGAGAGACCGGAAGTGTTGGCGGACACGGTGAACGAGTTGTCCGTAGTTCCGCTGGTCTGGCCGGTCAATATCACCCACGAAGCGGTAGTCGTGGCGACGTAGTTCAGCGGCGCGCCGTTGCTGCTGGTGAGCTTAATGGTTTGCGGAGAGGGAAACTGCTGGCCGATCTGGTACGCAAACCATGGAGAAGGGGCGCTGGATACCAGCACAGGATCGTTGGTCACCTTCAAAGTCACGGAGATGGATTGCGTCGCGCCACCGGCCACGAACGACACTGTGCCGTTGTAAGTCCCGGTACCGAGCTTGCTGGGATCGACCCCGATCGAAACCGGAGTGGGCGTGGTGCCGGAGGTTGGCGTGACAACCAGCCAGGTGGTGGACGGGGTGACCGTGTATGGCAGCGCCGTGCTGGTGCTCCCTGGCGTGACGGAAATGGCCGCCGGCTGCGCGGTTCCAATCTGATAAACGAAACTGATCGGCGTCGTGTTCAGGTTCAGCAGCGGACTGGTGGAGACATTGAGCTTGACCGGAATATTCTGAGCGGCGCCGGGGGTAGTCAAGCTTAGAGTACCGCTGCACGGACTCGTCGAAGGCGTGCAGGAAGAAGGAAGAGTGACGGTCACGTTGACGGTCAGGCTTTGGCCCGCCTTGACCGTCCCGCTCGGCTTGTCGGTGGTGATCCATGAATCTCCCGTGAACGAAAAGTTGATGTCCTGGGAGCCGGCCGTGAGCAGGACAGGCTGCGTGGTCACATTATTGGTCCCGTTCACCTGGTAGCTGAACGAGAGTGAAGGGGGGGTAACCGTCAATTGAGGCAACGCGCTGACTACCAGCGTCACCTGTATGGTTGCCGGGCCGGTGCTGGCGGGGGTGGGCGTGATGGTGATGGTTCCCGTGTAAGTGCCGACCGCAAGGAATTGCGCCACCGCAGTGTTGATCCCAACCGTAACCACCGTCCCATTGAGGCCCGCCTGCAGCCAGTTTCCACCGCTGGAAGTGCTCGGGGTTATGCTGACCGTAGTACCGGAAGGAACGCTCAGCGTGGCACTCTGGGCGAGCGGAGGGTTGGTGCTGCCAGCCGTGTATTGGAACGAAGGAAGAGTTGACGGATTGACACCGATGCTGCTGACCGAGACAATCACCGGCACGTTGTAGAAACCGCTCGAACCGGAGCTGAACACCGAAAGCGAAGTGGTATACGGGGTGGCGCTGGCGGGCAGGGGATCGACCGTAATGATAACCGTTTGCGGCGTGGATGCGCTGCCAGTCTGAAGCGACGTATGCAACCACGAAGCCTGCGGCGTAACCGAGAACGTGATGGCCGCACTTGTGCTGCTCGCGAAGCTGAGCGACGCTGTAGCGCCCGTGTTCGCCTGCGTCGTGATGTTGAGCGGATTCGGACTGATATTCAGCGTCTGCGCGTGCAACGCTGCTCCAGCCGCCAGCAGAAACACTACAAGTTTCGGAAAGGAATGAAGACTTTTCAAGGCACACCTCCAGCGATCGGGCAATCCGGACGGGGGGAACGCCCCAATGCACAAATTACCTTGCACGGCGCGTGCCATCCGGCTTTTCTCCTAAAAACATAATGAACCGTTTATGTTTTAGATACAAGAGAAATCGCAGGTTACGGCGAATTGCCGTCGCGCCTGGAGGGCGCCCGGCCCGGCCTCCGCCCGGCTTCCAGGCGCAACCCGACACAGGGGGTGTATCGGCCGGCCACGATTCAGGCGGCCACTCCCGCGCCATACAGCCCGTGCCTGAAGATGTACTCCCAAACAGGTTCGGGAACTTCGGCGGGGCGCTCGCCCGCCGCCAGGGCGCGGCGGATTTCCGAGGAAGAGACCGGCAGCTCGATGGTATCGAGCCGTTCCAACCGGACTCCCGGCGGCGCTTCATAGAGATGGCCGGGCCGGCTCACCACAATGAAACGGACCCTCCGGGCGACATCCTCCCATCGGCGCCACGTCCGGACCTCGGCGAACGCATCCGCACCAATGATAAAAAACAGTTCGTCCGCCGGCCCTATTCGGGCCTGCATCTTCTCGATGGTATCGATCGAGTAGCTGCGCCGGCCGCCCTCTTCCAGCCGGGAAACTTCGAAACGCGCCTCGCCCTGGCACGCCAACTCGACCATGCGCACGCGGTCATCGTAAGGCGCGTGGGTGATTCCGGCCTTGTGCGGCGGATGGGCCGCCGGGACGAACAGCACCCGGTCAAGCTGGAAACGGTCCGCCGCTCTCCTGGCCACCGCCAGGTGGGCCTTGTGAATGGGGTCGAACGTGCCTCCGAAAATCGCCAGTTTCATGTGAGCGGCAGGGCCGCTTCCTACGCCCTTTCGATCTTCACGGATTTGACCCGAACTTCCTTCACCGGCCGGTCCTGTCGATTGCGCGGCGCTTGCGAGATCTTCTTCACAACGTCGTATCCTTCCGTCACTTCGCCGAACACACTGTGGCGGTTGTCCAGGAACGGAGTGGCGGCCACGGTGATAAAGAACTGGCTCCCGTTGCTATTCGGCCCGGCGTTGGCCATGGAGAGGATGCCCGGCTTCGAGTGCTTCAGCTCCGCGTGAAACTCATCGGCAAAACGATATCCCGGACCGCCCCGTCCCGTGCCCTCCGGATCGCCGCCCTGGATCATGAAATCCGGAATCACGCGATGAAAAATGGTGCCGTCATAGAACGGCTTCCCCGTCTTGGCTGCTTCCGCCAGGCTGACGAAGTTCTCGACCGTGCGCGGCGCCTGGACGGCGAAAAGCTCGATCTTGAACGTACCTTCCGTGGTATCGAATACAGCGTAGATGCGGTTGGCCATCACTGCGATTGTAGCAATTCGCCCACCCGCGTCCGGAGCTCTCCTCAGGTATGAGACTGCTATGATGGATCGGAATGCGTCCCGAAACTTCCACTCCTCTGACACTGGAGGAGCATCGGGAGTTGAGCCGTGAGATTCGGGCGGCCCGCGCTCGTATGCGCGAACTGTGCGACGTGGTGGTCGGCGTTTACGGGCCGAACAATCGCGCCGCCTTCAGCTTCCTGAGGGTCACCGACGCCATGGACCGCCTGTGCCAGAACCTGCAAGCGCAGGTTTCACAGGACTACCCCGGCCCCGACGTGGACGACCTCTACCTCTAAGCGCCCCGCGGCGTCACCAGCCCACCGGTTTCCCCCGATTCTGCTCGTCCAGCCACTTTTGCAAAGGCGCAAAATAATCGCGAATCGCCGACGCGTCCATCTCCCGCGTCCCCGCAATCTTCTCCAGCGCCTCCTGCCACGGGCGGCTCTGCCCCATTTCCAGCATGGCGTTCAGCCGGCTGCCCGCCGCCTTGTCGCCGAAAATGGAGCAGCGGTTCAGCGGCCCCGCGCACCCGGCGGCCTGCGCCAGAGCGCGGTGAAACTGAAACTGCAAAATGTCGGCCAGGAAGTACCGCATGTACGGCACATTGGCGGCCACGTGATATTTCGCTCCCGGATCGAAATCCTCCTCGCCGCGCGGGGCGCCCGCCGGGGCGCCCGCTGGGCCCGGCGGCGCGATTCCCTGGTACTTCTGGCGAAGCTCCCACCAGGTCTGGTTGTACTTTTCGGGCGGGATCTCGCCCGAAAACACCTTCCAGCGCCACTGGTCGATCACCAACCCGAAGGGCAGAAATGCGATCTTTTCCAGCGCCCGGTGCAGCAGCAGGCCGATGTCTTTGGAAGTATCCGGCGCCTTGTCGAGCAGTCCCAGCTTCACCAGGTACTCGGGCGTGATGGAAAGCGCGATGGTGTCGCCCACCGCCTCATGGAAACCGTCGTTGGCGCTGTCGCGGAAAGAAGGCGGCTGCGGACTGTAGGCGCGCTGGTAGAAGTTATGGCCCAGCTCGTGGTGGATCGTCAGGAAGTCTTCGCCCGTAATCTGGATGCACATCTTCAGCCGCACATCGCCGACCATGTCGATATCCCACGCGCTGGCATGGCACACCACCTCGCGGTCCTTGGGTTTGAGGAACAGCGAACGCTCCCAGAATGTCTGCGGCAAAGGATCGAATCCCAGCGACACGAAGAAGTTCTCGCCGTACTTCACCATCTGCTTCCAGTCGGTGTGGCGCTTCTTGAGCAGCGCCGTCAAATCGTAGCCCGGGTCGGCGTTGGCCGGCGCCACCAGCGGATAGATGTTGTCCCACTCCTGCGCCCACATGTTGCCCAGCAGGTGCGCGGGGATCGGTCCGTTGGCGGGAACCGCGTCGCCGTATTTCTCCCTCAGCCTGGCCCGCACGTACGCATGCAGCGACACATACAGCGGCCGCACCTGTTCCCACAGCCGCTCCAGTTCACCCGCGAAAGCCTCCGGCGCCATGTCGTACTTGGCCCGCCACATGGCGCCGTTATCCTGGAAGCCGAGTTGCCGTGCGCCCTTGTTCGCCAGCTCCACGTAGCGCACGAAATCCTTCCGCATGGGCCGCGCGATGGCGTGCCATCCGCTCCACGCCTCCAGAAGCTGTTTGGGGTCGCGGCTCTCCGACAGAATCTTGCTCAGGTCCTCGAGGTCCTTGCAACTCTCCGGCCCGCCCGGGCAATACTTGCCCTTCCCGTAAGTCCCTTCCATGCCCGCGACGATGCGCGTCAGCTCTTCGCTCTCCTTGGGGTCGGAGGGCGTGGCGATGGTCAGCGACAGTTTCAGCAGCTTGATTTTGCGCGCCGTTTCCGCGTCGAGCTTCAGCCCGTCGAACCGCGTCGACTGCTTGGCATACTCCACGGTCGCCGCGATGGCCCGCTCGTCGAGCTTGGCCGAGAGCGTTTCGGTGTCGTCGGTGATGTAGGTGGACTTCACCCAGTCCGCGCGTCCCTGGTCAACGTTCAGGACGAGCAGCTTCTGCTCCACGTCATCGATGAACTTGCGCGCTTCCTCGGGGGTCGGCTTGCGCGTCGTGCAACACGCCAGGGCCGCCACGGAGCAAGTAAGGCACACCACGCCGCGAATCGTCATGCTTACACCTTAGCGCGGTTTTCCGCTCCCGGAGTCTTGTATAACGCAGGATG
>PMYB01000079.1 GCA_003170915.1 Bryobacterales bacterium
CTGGCCTACGAAGTGATGGACGGGAACACTTCGGACAAGACCACGCTGCGGGGGTTCCTGAAGAAGATCGAAGATCTCTACGGCCAGGCGCGGCGCGTGTGGTTGATGGACCGCGGGATTCCAACCGAGGAAGTGCTGGCGGAAATGCGCACCTGTGGGCGGGAGATGTTCTATCTGGTGGGCACGCCGCGCGGGCGCGTGGCCAAGTACGAGAAGCAGTGGCTCGATCTGCCGTGGCGCAAGGTGCGCGACTCGGTGGAAGTGAAGCTCTTCAGCCAGGACGGCGAGTTGTACGTGCTGGCCAAGAGCGAAGGCCGGCAGGCGAAGGAGATCGCGATCCGGCGCAAGAAGCTGGCGCGGCTGCTGTGGAAGCTGCGCGCCATGCGGCGGAGTTGTCCCAAGCGGGACCAGTTACTGATGCGCGTGGGCGCGGCGAAAACCGAAGCCGGCCGGGCATTCGGATACGTGAAGATCCAACTGCCCGAAGCCCGCCAAGCGGTGACGCGCCAGACGTTCACTTTCCAACTCGACAAGGTCAAGTTACGGGAAGCGCAACTGCGCGACGGGCACTATCTGCTGCGCACGAATCTGGTGGCGGAGGATCCGGCGCTGCTGTGGGATCGCTACATGCAGTTGGTGCAGGTCGAAGCGGCGTTCAAGTGCCTGAAAAGCGACTTGGGCATTCGGCCGACTTATCGTCAGTTGGAACATCGCGTCGAGGCGCATATCCTGATCGCGTTCCTGGCGTACTGCTTGACGGCGACGCTGAAATACCGCTTGCAAGCGCATGCGCCCGGATTGAGCCCCAGAGTCGTGTTGGAGAAACTCGCGGCGATCCAGGCGCTCGACGTCTGCCTGCCGACCACCGATGGGCGCCATCTGGTGATGCCTCGTTACACCGAGCCGGACGCGGACGTGGCGCTGCTGCTGCACCAACTCCGGCTCGTGCTCCCCCAACAACCGCCGCCGCGCCTCGTCAGCGCTCTGACCGCCGCCAAGCCTCAACTCCAAAATGTAGTGCAGACCTTGGCAAACCGCCCACTGAAAACAAGCGACTTCCCGGCGGAATATGCGCCCAAGTGCGAAAGTTGGGCTAAGGCGCATCGACGCCTACGATAAGAATGGACCCGGCATTAACTCCATCGTCGTAGTGAACCCCGACGTGGAGAAGCAGGCTGAGGAGTTGGATCGCCGCTTTTCACATTCGGGGCTGGTCGGACCGCTGCACTGCGTGCCAGTCATCGTAAAAGACAACTTCGCGACCAAGGGTCTGCAGACCACGGATGGCGCGCTGGCCTTCGCTGGTTTCATCCCGGACAAGGACGCGTTTCAGGTGCAGCGCATAAAGCAGGCCGGCGCGCTGGTACTGGCGAAGTCGAACATGGCGGAGTGGGCTTTCAGTCCCTATGAGACGGTCAACTCGATCCTCCCGGGCTACACCAAGAACCCCTACGCGCTCGACCGCGTGACCGCCGGATCGAGCGGCGGGACGGCCGCTGCCGTCGCGGCGAGCCTCGGGCTGGTGGGGTTGGGCAGCGATACGGGCAACTCAATTCGCGGCCCGTCCTCACACCAAGCGTTGGTAGGGATTCGCTCCACCATGGGGCTCACCAGCCGCGCCGGCGTGTTTCCGTTGAACCTGCTCGCCGATATCGCCGGGCCGATGGCGCGCACGGTGGAGGATGCAGCCAGAGTCTTTCAGACGATTGTGGGCGAGGACCCCAATGATCCCGTGACTACCGCAGCCAAGCAGCATCTTCCACAGGACTATGCGGCGTCGCTGGATCGCGATGGTCTTCGCGGCGCCGTCATTGGAGTCCTGCGGCAGGCGTACGAGCGGCCCACTACCGATCCCGAAATCGTGCGGGTTTTCCGGACGGCATTGGAGGGTCTGGAACGCGCCGGCGCCACGATTGTCGATCCGGCCACAGTGGAGGGGCTGGACGCGATGAGGCGTTCGCAGGAGGCGGGTCCGTGCATGGGTTTCAAGTACGATCTGAATCGCTACCTTGCCGCTCAGGGCGATCACGTGCCGTTGAAGAATCTGACGGAGATCGTAAAATCCGGGCACTTCCATCCTAACAATCAGCGTCGCCTTGAGACTTCCGATACTGGACCCGAGAACGGACCGGATTCGCCAGCGTGTCAGGCGGATTCGGCGTATCGTGAACGTGTGCGCGCGGCGGTGCTCCAGACCATGGACAAGCTGAAACTGGACGCCTTTGTCTACCCGACGTGGAGCAATCCGCCGCGGTTAATCGGTGACCTCAATACGCCACACGGCGACAACAGCCAGTTCTTTTCGCCGATCACGGGCTTTCCAGCCATCAGCGTTCCAATGGGCTTCACCCGCGGCGGTACGCTTCCAGCGGGCATGACGATTTACGGCCGGGCATGGTCGGAACCGAAGCTGCTCAAGTTTGCCTACGCATACGAGCAAGCGACGCACCATCGCCGTCCGCCCGCCAGCACACCGCCTATACGCTGATGGACTGCAAAAGAGCCGCCGCCCTCGCAGGCGGTTCAAGCCGGACGTTGACTTTGGCTGTACTTCTTGTTTCGGTAGACCCGAATCGCCAGCCTCGTTCTTCGCCGACTCGATCTTGAGGCCGTGCTTCTTCGCGGTGGTGGACGGAAGTCCCGGACGCTGTGGACCTGCCAATCCGTGGTTTTCATGATTTCGGCCAGATTCGCGGCCTTGGGTCCGTCCGATCAGTTCCGGGATCTTCCGCGGCCGAGCTGGCGTATGGAACGACGACTGCTAAGATGCATTCTGGAGGTGGGCTTTTGAGCGACGGCACTGCGGCCCCGGCTTTTATTTTCGATCTTGATGGCACACTGATTGACAGTGTCTATCAGCACGTGCTCGCCTGGCGCCAGGCTCTGGAGCGCGCCGGAATCGAGCTCTCGGTCTGGCGAATTCACCGCCGCATCGGGATGAGCGGAGGCCTACTGGTAAACGCACTGCTTCGCGAGACCCACCGCGAGATCAGTCCCGCGGACGCAGAGCAACTGCAGCAGTTTCACGCGGAGGCCTATCGGGAGCTGGTCGGTCAGGTGCGCCCGCTGCCAGGCGCGGTAGAGTTGCTGAAACATCTCGCCAGCGCCGGCGTCCCGCACGCCATTGCGACCAGTGGGCGAATCCGGAGCGCCGGTCCGGCTCTCGATATTCTCGGAGTCAGTTCCGCCTTGCCGGTGATCACGCGCGACCAGGTTCGCTACGCCAAGCCGGACCCCGACCTGTTTCTGGCCGCCGCCGCGCGCCTCAACGTCTCGATCCGGGACTCGGTTGTGGTCGGCGACAGCGTTTGGGATCTGCTAGCCGCCCGGCGTGCCGGTGCCCTCGGTGTCGGTCTGCTGTCCGGCGGCTATGGAGAGGAAGAATTGGAGCGTGCCGGGGCCTATCGCGTCTATCAAGACCCGGCGGACTTGCTGGCCCATCTCGACGAGGTCAGGCTACGCGGAAACGGGTGACGGGCGCCCAAGGCCGGGCCGGTCAGCTTCCGATAACACGAGATAACGAAGCCAGCGGGCCGGCGCTTGGCACCTCTTACGCCTCAACGCCCAAAAGCTCTTTCAACTTGGTTTTCCGCTGTTCCCGTTCGGAATGGTATCCGGCGATCGCTCGAAGGTGATCCGAGGCGACCAACTGAAGCTCACTTCGATGCCGCGTGCAGGCTCTCGATGCGGGCGTTGACTTCGGTCATCCGCCTGGTGAGGACATCCCACGGCGTGAAATCGATCTTCACCACCCCGTAGTTGCTGTTCTCGCCGTCCTGGCGGCGGCCCTCTGCGGGTTCGTCGCGATACTCGAACCAGTGGAAGCCGACGCAGCTCGGGAGAGCCGCCAGCGCCTCCACGTACCCGGCGAACCCCTTGGCGCGATCCTCCTGCGTGGCCACCGGTCTGGCGGCGCCCTTGGTGTTCGGCAGTCCGCTGTCCATGGCCTTGAAGCTAAATTCGGTCACCATCGTGGGCTTGCCAGTGAGCTTGTGGATCAACTCGAGCCGGTCGATGGGGGCGTTGGCGCTGTAGCTGTGGAATGAGATCACGTCAAAGTACGGCCCCACGCCGCGCATCACGGTGTCCCCGGCGTAGCTCGCGAAGCGGCAGCCCAGGATGAGATGATTGGGATCGTGGCGCCGGATGGCATCGGTGCTCACGCGAGCATACTCCGCCGCCACCAATTCCAGAAAGGCGCTCTTATCCTCGTCGGCGAGGGCGTCGGCGTCGCGGCCGCGCTCCTTCAGAAGCGCCACGGCGCGGGCATACCCGGGCGAAGAGGAAGGCATTTTCAGGTAGACCTCCAGCAGGCTCTCCTTGCCGCGCCAGTCGCTGCCCCAGCGCAGTTCGTTGTCGGTGAAGTAGCCGAGCAACCATGGGTCGCGGGCGTGCGGCGCGCAGGCGCTGGCGGCCGCGCGGTCGGCGGCCCCCCGGAACTCGGGGCTGAAGTAATCTACCACCAGGCCCTTGAGCCACACGTCGCGCGCCACGGCGGCCGCAATGTTGACGATGGGCGTGTAGCCAATCCCGGTGGTGTACAGCGCCGCAGCGGACCACGCGCCTGCGGTATTGAAATTCCAGCGGTATAACTGCCCGGTCGCCATCTTCGCCCAGGCGGTTGTGTCGGAGGGAGCCTTCGGGGCGGAATCGGACTCGGGCGCGTAGTTCACGTGGTCGACGCCCTTGGAGAAGAAGACGTTGCCCTCGGGGGTCACCAGCCACCAGCGGCCGCCGATCTGCTCGGTGTGGAAATAGCCCGTCTTCCCGCCGTGCAGCTTGGTCCAGCCGCCGTAGGTATCGTAGTCCGCGGCCTTGGCTGCGAGGCCGTAGAGAGCCATCGCGGCGAAGGCGGCAATCCGGAGTTTCATCACTCTCAATATCTGCGGTTTCGCGGCCTGTGTCAACCGATGCCACAAGACAGTCCGTCGCGCCCGCTCACCACGGGCCCTGCTCCGCGAAAACGCCGGCGCGGCACGTCGTTTCATCTTCGGCGGGGCCCTTTTGAAAACGCACAACGTGGTAGCAGATACGCTCGCCTTCAAGAACATCGCCATGGGGTCGCCGCTGCACAGTCTTCCCGCAGGAGCGGACTATTCTCGACATCCTGCTGATCGGCCGTGCGAGCGGCCCGGTCCAGGTGCCAGAAAGGCTTCCGATATTGCCGCATATCGTTCCGCTTCCGGCCGCAGGCGCGCACCGCCCTGCGCGGCGGCAAACAACGACTTTCGCACGCCTCTCAGTTCCGTGACGCCGACTTGTGCAATAAACTCGGACACGTGACACTGGGCACCCCCCCCCCCAATTTCAGGGCACAACTATACATTCGCGCATAATTAAA
>PMYB01000022.1 GCA_003170915.1 Bryobacterales bacterium
GCGAAGACATCGACGTCCTCGATTATCCTTCGCTGCGCGCCAAAATCGGCTCGCTCGGTTTCACCCCCGACGCCATAGTCAATTGCGTCGCGTTCAACGACGTGGATGGAGCCGAACACCGCCCCGATCGGGCCTTCGCCCTCAATGCCGATTTCGTCGGCGAGTTGGCGGCGTGCGCCAAAGACATGCGCGTCCCGCTCGTCCACTTCAGCACCAACTACGTGTTTGACGGCGCCCAGGGTCAATACGCCGAAGCCGACCCGCCGGCGCCGCTCTCCGCATACGGACGCTCCAAATTGCGCGGCGAGCAAATGGCCGCGGCCAGCGGCGCCTGGTGTTACGTCGTCCGCACCGCGGTGATCTTCGGCCCCAAGGGCTCGAGCGACCTTTCCAAGAAAAGCTTCGTCGACATCATGCTCGATCTGTCCGCAAAAAGGGATACGCTTCAGGTGGTTTCCGACGAGATCAACAGCCTCACGTACGCGCCCGACCTCGCGGCAGGCACGCACCGTTTGCTCGGCGCCTTGCCTCTTCCGGGCATCTATCACCTCGCCAACAGCGGCGGCGCAAGCTGGTTCGACTTCGCCCAGGAGATCTTCCGCATCGCCGGAAAAAACGTGACTGTGCTTCCCGTCCCCTCGTCCCATTTCCCGCGCAAGGCCGCGCGCCCGCCCAGGGCGATTCTTCTCAATACGAAACTGCCGCCCCTGCGCCCATGGAAGGCCGCCCTCGCCGAGTTCCTCGGCGCTACGTCCCCACCCGGGCCAGCGGGACCGATGGAATGAGGGTTTCGATTTGCTCGAATAGCTCCTCCGGGTGAATCGGTTTTCCGATATAGCCGTCCATCCCTGCGGCCAGGCAACGCTCCCGATCGCCTTTCACCGCGTGGGCCGTCAGGGCAACAATCGGAATGTGCTTGCCTGTGCCTTTCTCCATCTCGCGCACTGCGGCGGTTGCCTCGAATCCCCCCATGACAGGCATCTGTACATCCATCAAGACCAGGTCGAAGTCCGCTTTCTTGAGTTCCTCCAGCGCCTCGCGCCCGTCGCTGACAACCTGCACATGATGCCCTCGCTTTTCCAGCAGCCGGACGGCCAGCATCTGGTTCACGCGGTTATCCTCGGCCAAGAGGATGCGAAATCCCTTTCGCCGCTCCCGCAAGGGGAGATGGGTGCTTGGCCGCGATGCTGGGGCCGCAGCCTGTAGTTTGCCTCCAACGGCATGTAGGATTGCGTCCAGCAATTCCGACTGTCCAATCGGCTTGGTCAGGTGCGCGGCCACCCCAAGCTCCCGGCATCGAGCGACATCGCCACTCTGGCTCGCCGAAGTCAGCATCATGATGATGGCCCCCGCCAGCCCTGGGTTCTGCCGAATCTGCTCTACCAGGGCAAACCCATCCACCTCCGGCATGTTGGCGTCCACCAGAATTAGGGGAAACGGAACGCCCGTACCGAGCGCCTTCTCGAGGCTGCTCATGGCGTTCCGGGCGCTCTCCGCCAGTGTCGGCTTCATACGCCAGGCACTGAGCATCTCTTCCAAAATGCGCCGGTTCGTGAGGTTGTCGTCCACCACCAATACCGCCAAGCCATCCAAGCTCGCCGGCTCCGGCGTAGCCTGCTTGGTTTGATCGCCTCTCCCCAACCACACCGTGAAGTGAAAGGCCGAGCCTTTCCCGGGGGTGCTCTCCAGCCAGATGCGGCCGCCCATCATCTCCACCAACCGGCGGGAAATGGTCAGCCCCAAACCGGTGCCGCCATAACGGCGTGTGGTCGAGCTGTCCGCCTGGGCAAAGGCCTCGAAGATCCGTGTCTGGCTCTCCACCGGGATGCCGATTCCCGTGTCCTGAACCGTGAAGTGGAGGCACTCCCGCCCCTCCTTTTCCGACTCGCGCTCCACCCGCACGTTCACCTCGCCTCGCTCGGTGAACTTGATGGCATTCCCCACCAGGTTCACTAGGATCTGGCGAAGCACACCCGGATCGCCCACCAGAGTCTCCGGCACGTCCGGCCTCACCTGATAGTTGAGTTCGAGGCTCTTTTCATGCGCCCGCAATGCCAGGGTCTTTAAGGTCGGTTCCAAGGTGTCGCGCAGGCTGAATTCGATCGGCGCGAGCTCCAGTTTTCCCGCCTCGATCTTGGAGAAGTCGAGGATCTTATTGATCAGTTCCAGCAAGGAATCGGCGGAGCTCTTGACCATGCCGAGATACTCGCGCTGCTCGGGGCTGAGTGCGGTGTCGAGCGCCAGCGCGGTCATGCCCAGGATGCCGTTCATGGGAGTCCGGATCTCGTGGCTCATGTTGGCCAGAAACTCGCTCTTGGCTTGGTTGGCGGCCTCGGCGGCTTCCTTGGCTGCGTGGAGTTCACTCTCCGCCCGCTTGCGTTCGGTGATGTCCTGAGCAATGCCAGCCATGCGGATCGGCCTGTTCTCTGCGTCCTTTACTAAATGCCCGCGACCCAGGATATAGCGGACGCTGCCGTCTCGCAAGCTGGAGCGAAACTCCAGGTCGGGCGGTACTTCCCCTGCCAGACAGGCGCTGAGCCATGTTTGCATGGCGGCCCGGTCGTCCGGGTGGATCAGACCCAGAAGCGTCTCACGGGACGGGATGAAGGTATCCGGCGAGACTCCATGAAGACGATATGTTTCGGGCGTCCACGTGAGCACGCCGGCCGCCAGATCCCAGTTCCAACTGCCGACATGGGCAATGCGCTGCGATTCGGACAGAGTATATTCTTTCGCCCGTAACTCCTCTTCCACCCTGCCGCGGCCGGCGATCTCCTGCTCCAGTTCCGTGTTTGAAAGTGCCAGCTCCTCGGTCCGCCGGAGCAGCGATTCCTCCGCGACGGCTTGCTGCACCACCCGAGCCACCGTACTCCCGAGTCCGTCCAGCAGCGCATCTTCATCGGCCAGGATCGGATGTTTGGCGAACAGGGCCAGAACGCCCAGCGTTTCTTCCCCCGACGTTCGCAACTGGTATCCCGCGAACGACACCAGTCCCAGCTCCCGGGCCCAGGCATGATCGTGAACACGCGGATCGTTCTGGACGTCGTTGCCGACGAACTTGGCTTCTTCGTCCGATGCCAGGCGTCCGATCTTGTAACACCCGAGTGGAATACGCCGGTGGGCTGGGCCGTCGATGTGGGTGTAGCGGCCCGAACTCGCCATCAAATGCAGACACCGGTCACGGTGCTGGCAGACGTCCGGCCCCTCGTGTACCTCGGCATGCGGGCAGCCCTGCTCGCACAGATCTCCGGGCCGGATCAACCAGATGCGGCAGAAATCGGCGTCGAACAGGCGGACGATGGCGTCGGTAACCTTCCTGAGTTTGTCCTCCAGCGGGGCCGGAGCCAGCAGCGACTGCTGAAGCCGGCTGACGCCCCGCTGCCGCATGAGCGTCTTCTCGATGCGCTCCTCGGTCTGCTTCCGGGCCGTGATGTCGCGCACGGTGACCTCGAGAAATGACTGGCCGGCCATCTCCATCCTGGTAATCAGCACGGTGGCGGGGAATTCCACGCCATCCAGCCGCCGGTGCGTCCATTCGAAGAACAGGGAACCCTCGCGCAGGGCCGTCTCGATCGCTTCCCGGACCTTATCCGCCGAGAGGCTGCCGTCGGGCTGCCGTTCGGGGGATACATCCCACGGCCCCACCGCAGTGAACTCCGCCGCATCCCTGGCCCCGAACATCTCCAACGCCGCCGGATTGCCCGAGGTGAACTTCCACGAAGGCGGGTCTATGGTCATCATCGCGTCCCGCGAGCCATCGAACAGCAGGCGCTGCCGCGCTTCGCTCTCGCGCAGGGCATCTTCCTGCTGTTTGCGCGTCAGGGCCACACCGATGCTGGCGCTGATCCCCTCGAAGAAGTGGATCTGCTCCAGTGTGAAACGGTCTGTCCTACGGTCATTGAGTTGCAGCAGCCCAACGATGTCGCCATTGGCGCGGATGGGAATGAGCGCCACCGAACGATGCCCTTGCAGAATACATTTGGTGCGCGGATGAAGCCTCGGGTCCTGGCCGGCCGGAAGATCCAGCAACTGCAGCGAGTCGTTTGTCCAAAAACTTCCGTCTTTGGTAAAAAGCGGGTTCGCCGGATCTGTCTGCCCGGAAAGAACCAGGCCGCACATGCACTCCAAGCGGATGTTGCCGTTCTGATCCCGGCAAGGGCCGCCGTTCTCATCATGGGCAACCAGCGTATTCTCGGTAAGCAGGAAGTCGGGGGAAAATCCGTTCTGGACAAAGTATGGGAAGTCCTCGCCGCTTCGTAGTCGAATCCCCACCGCGTCGAATCCCGTTTCCCGCTTGATTGCCGCCAGAATTCGTTCGACCGCATCGCGTAGGCCAAGAGGTTCATTCAGAGTACCCAGGATTTCAGCGGAAAGATCTTGGTAACGTTCCGCCCGCTTCCGCTCGGTGATGTCCCGGCAAATCGTCGCTATGGCGATCCGGCGGTTCGTCCCCTGCTCTGTAACGACAAATATGGATTGCCACATAGGGATCGGCACGCCGGTTTTTTGATGCTTCAACCGCGTTTCCCCCTCCCACCGGCCGTCCCGCGTGACGGCTGCCAAGACCCGCTCGCGGAACCACTCCCGGTCTTCATCCATGCAGTGGTCGAGCACACTGAAGCCTGTTACCGGCTCATCTGCATCGAGGCCCAACATCTGCCGCGCGGCGGGGTTGAGAAACAATTCTGAGCCTTCCATCGAAGCGAAACCGATAAAGTCGGTGCTGCTTTCCACGACCGCAGCGATCATCCGGAGATCCTTCTCCATGCGCTTGCGCTCCGTGATGTCGCGGGCCACACCCATCACCATCCGCTGGCCGCCCACCAGGAAAGCCCTCCCGTTAATCTCGGTCGGTATCCTCCGGCCATCCCGGGTAAGGTGCTCCGTCTCAAAGAGCGACTGATCCCCGGCGAGCAAATGTTGCATGATCGGGGCAAACTCCGACGCCCCGGGCGGGTGAACATCGCGAGGCGACCGCTCCAGCAACTCTTCCCGTGTGTAGCCCAGGCGTTGACAGGCCACGTCGTTCACTTGGATGAAGTTGGTGGGCACCCCGTTTTCCCCAAGCCCAAACACAACCACTGCGTCGCTGCTGTTGTTGAATAGAACGCGATACTGCTCCTCGGTCCCTTTGGCCCGAACGTAGCGATGATAGGAGAAGAACCATCCAGCCAGCACCAGAACAAACAGTGCGGCGACTATTGCTCCCGCCCACGCGTCGTGACGAAAGCCGGCCCATGCCCCTCCCACCACCACAGCCCCGGCCATAAAAACCAGGACGGGTCTCCATGTCGAACGTCCGGCATAAATCCGGTTGGTCATGGTACTTGCGGCAATCGCGGCCGTTGTCCTCAGTATCGGCGGATCTCAAACTTCCTTTAGATCTGTTTGGAAACCGCCCCCCCACCCCGGCTTATACTTGTAATTCACCATGCCCCTCTCCCGCCGCTATTTCTTCTTCGGCAGCCTCGCCCTGCCGGCCCTCGCCGCCACCAAAACGCCTGCCGAGCGGCCCAATATCCTGCTCGTCCTGGCGGATCGTCTGCCCTCCTGGATACTGGGCTGTTACGGCAACAACGAGGTTCGTACTCCCAACCTCGACCGGCTCGCCCAGACCGGCCTGCGCTTCCTCAATCACTTCGCGTGCGCGCCGGCCCCCGCGCCAGGCCGCGCCACCCTGCTCACCGGCCGCACCCCCATGCAGCTTGGCGACGCCGACTTCCCGCTCTCCAAGGCGCTCGAGGGCGTGGGCTACGCGTGCTCCGCCGCCGATAGCGCCGCCGCCGCCAAGTCCCTCGACGGCCAGGCCGCCGGCAAGCCCTTCTTCCTGACCGTCGACTGTGCCCACCTGCGCCCGCCCTACGACAGCGTGCCGCGGAAGTATCGCGACCTCTATGCCAAGCTGAAGTTTGCCACCTTCAGCCAGGAGGCGCCCGCCAAGAATGCCGCCCGAGATAAGGAAATGCTGACCGACCTCGCCCTCAACCAGCGCCAGGTCGCGGCCGCCGTCACGGCGCTGGATGACGATCTGGCGGCGCTCCTTTCCAGGCTTTCCGAAAAGACCCTGCTCGACCAAACCCTGGTCGTCTTCACGTCCACCTGTGGTTCGCTGCTGGGCCGCCACGGCCTGTGGGATTCCGCGCCGGCTTCCGATCCCGCCAACATGTACGAGGAAGTAATCTCCACGCCGCTCGTGTGGAGCTGGCAGGGGCACGTGCCTCCGCAATTGACGCGGCCCGAGCTGGTGAGCGCCTACGATCTGGTGCCCACGCTCTGCGAGCTAACCGGCGCCGGCCTGCCCGCCCGCAATCTGTGCGGCCGCAGCTATCTGCCGCTTGCCACCGGGAAACCGTTGCCCAGGAAGCAGCCCTGGCGCACCACCGTCTTCAGCCACTACCAAAACACCGATATGGCACGGGACAAGCGTTACAAGCTGGTTCTGCGCGACCAGGGCAAGGGTCCCGGCGAGCTGTACGACCTCCCCGTGGACCCTCGCGAAAGAACCAACCAGTACGAGAACCCGCAGTTTCTGACCGTCCGCACTTCCCTGGCGGCCGAGCTTTCCAAGTGGAAGCAGACCTATTCGGCGTAATGTAGGCCGACCACCGCTCCCTAACGGTCGCGGCTCTGAAAGCACATCGGAGCCGCGACCGTTAGGGAGCGGTTGCGCCATCCGTTATGACGTTCTGTTTACTTCTTCTCGGGCGCCTTGCAGTTGGCCAGCGAGTGATCGGCATCCTTGTAGCACTTGCCGGTGTCGTTCAGGTCCTTCGCTCCCGCCTTGACGTGGCAGTATGAGCAGGACTGCTTCTCCTTCTTGGAATACTCGGGCTTGCCGTAGGTCGCCGAAGTGCAGAGCAGGAAGCCAGCCATCAGAATCGCCGCCGGAAGCGCTACTTTCATTGCGTGCATGCTATCTCTCCTAATTTTCACGCCTCAGGCGAAACCCATCCTGAGGTCTCAATATCCTCAACGCATTATAAACCATCGCGTTACAAAATCCTTCACAGGTTCGCGTTGGGTTCCAGGCTGCGCCATAGGTACCAGCTCGCCACCGTGCAGTAGGGCCGCCACCGCGCCGCCAGCGCCTGCATCTCGGCCGCCTCCGGCAACTCGGCAAAACCGTACGCCTTGCGGATGGCCGCGCGGATCCCCAGGTCCCCCAGGGGCAGCACATCCGTCCGCCGCAGCGCGAAGATCAGAAACATGTGCGCCGTCCACGCGCCGATGCCCTTCACCTCCGTCAGCCGCTCGATCACCGCCTCGTCGGGCAGGTCCAATAGTTCTGCGAAATCTACCTTCCCGTCGCGCGTGTGCCGCGCCAAGTCCCGTATGTAAGCCGTCTTCTGCCCCGAGAGGCCCAGCGCGCGCATACGCCCCGGACGCAGCTTGAGAATGCTCCCGGGCGTCAGCTTACCGCCCGCCGCCTTCACCACGCGGCCGAAAATGACGCTGGCCACCCGCCCGCTGAGCTGCTGGTAGACGATCGACTTCACCAGCGTTTCGAAATCCGGATCGCGAAATTCGATACCATAGTCCCCAACGCGGTCGATAATCCCCGAAAGTACCGGGTCGGACCGCTTGAGGTGCTGAATGGCTTCCTTCATGATGAAACAATCGTGCGAGGCGATACGTCACCTCTATTGTATCCGGATGCGACTACCCTTCCTGTTTGCCGTTGGCGCCGCCCTTCTGGCGCAGGCGCCGCCCCAGACCAAACCGCCCGATGAGCTGCCCTCCATCACCGTGGACGTCGATGTGGTCAGCATTCTGGCCTCCGTCCGCGACAAGCGCGGCGCCCTCGTCCCCAACCTCCAGAAGGACGATTTCACCATCCTGGAAGAGGGCAAATCCCAGTCCATCAAGTATTTCACCAAGGAAACCGACCTCCCGCTCACCATCGGCCTCCTGGTCGACGTCAGCGGCAGCCAGAGGAACCTCATCGATATCGAGCGCAATGCCGCCTCCCAGTTCTTCTCCCAGGTCTTGCGTAAGAAGGACGAAGCCTTCCTCATCAGCTTCGGCGAAGAAACCGAATTGCTACAAGACTACACCGGCTCCGCGCGGCTGCTGAGCCAGGGGCTCAATCAATTGCGCGAAAGTTCCGGCGTCGGCGGCATTTCTCCGGGGCCCGTGCCCACTATGGGCGATCCCCGCGGCACCGTGCTCTACGACGCCATTTACCTCGCCGCCTCCGAAAAGCTGAAAACCGAAGTCGGCCGCAAAGTCATCGTCGTCATCACCGATGGCGTGGACCAGGGCAGCCGCATGACCCGCAACCAGGCCATCGAGTCCGCCCAGAAGGCCGACGCCGTCATCTACAGCATCGACTACTACGATCCCGGCGCCTACGGCAGGTTCGGCATCGGCTTCGGCGGCGGCGGCGGAGAAGCCGAGCTGCACAAGATGTCCGATGAAACCGGCGGCCACGTCTACAGGGTGGACCGCTCCCACCCGCTCGACCAGGTCTTTCGCGAGCTCCAGGACGAAATGCGCAGCCAGTATTCCATTGGCTACACCCCCACCAACGGCCTGAAGGACGGCTCCTACCGGCATCTCGACGTCAAGCTGGCCAACAAGGACCTCAAGGCCCAGGCCCGCAAGGGCTACTACGCCGTCAAGCCGGAATCCCGCTGAACGCCCGGCTCCGCTCCGCGAAATACCCCTCCACCGCCTCCCTCACCGGCGGCATGGGCGCGAGGCCTACCCGTTCCATCTTGGCGTTCGAGAGCGCCGAATACTTCGGCCTCTTCGCCCGCGTGCGGTATTCCCGCTCGTTGGTGGCCAGCAACATCGGCTTCGATCCCGCCACCTCGAAGATGGTTCGCGCAAACTGAAACCACGAGATCGGCGCCCCGCCCCCGATGTGGAATAGGCCACTACCCCCCCGGTCCACCAGATCGACGGTTCGCGCCGCCAGCAGCGGAGCGAACGTCGGCGACGCCACGTGGTCTTCCACCACCCGGATCGGTTGCCCCGAACCCGCCAGCCGCAGCATCAACTCCACGAAATTGCCGCGCGCCGTAGTCAGACCCCCGGCGCCGAACAGGCCCGATGTGCGCACGATCAGCACCCGGTCCAGATACGCCTGCGCGTACAACTCCCCCGCCAGCTTCGAAACCGCATAAGCCCCCAACGGGTGCGTGGGATCGTCTTCCGCGTACGGATGGCGCGCCAGCCCATCGAAAACGTAATCCGTCGAGAAGTGCACCAGCCGCGCATCTATCTGCCGGCACGCCAGCGCGATGTTCCGCACCGCCAGCGCATTTACCTCGAAGGCCGCTCGAGGCTCCTCCTCCGCCACGTCCACCTGGTTGTAAGCCGCTGCATTGAATACCACCTCGGCGTCGAACCCCGCAATCGCGTTCTCCACCGCCGCGATATCCGTGATATCCACTTCGTCACGGTCCCAACCCATCGCCGCGTAGTCCCGCGCTCTGAGTTCCCGGACCAATTCGACCCCCAATTGCCCGGCCGATCCCAACACCACCGCTCTTCGGTTCATAGGATCTCCACCATCACTGCCAGTGGTGGCCCAATGCCCACGCCACCAGCGCCAGGGCCAGCAGCACCACTACCGCCGCAATCCCGCGCTTCCGGCCGCGCGTTAACCACTCCGCCGCGCTTGACCCTGTCTGAACGCCCGGAAGCTTCCCCACGACCTTGGCGATCTCTTTCCGTCCGCGCCGGTCGGCGATCAGGATGGTCCCGGAATTTCCCCCGCTGGTGGACTTCAGCAGCCTCGTTCGCAGCCCCGGCGGGATCTCCTCCACCGTGCGGTATACCAGATCGGCGCCGCCCGCGGAGATCAGCACCGTGGATGTCTGGAACAGACCCGAGGCGCCGGCCTTGGCCTCGCCACAATGCGGACACCGGGCTTCCGCTTCGTCGAATTCTTTCCCGCAACGGCTGCAAGTCATCGCCCTACCGGGGCTTCCTCTCCCATATGTTCCAGCACCACCTGGATGAATCCCAGCGCGGCCTTCGATAATGCCTTGTCCTTACGGTAGATTAGACCCAGCCGCCGGACCATCCGTTCCGGCGCCAGCGAAATCGCCCGCAGCTTCCCCGCGGCCATTTCCTCGCCGCAGTTCGACACCGCCAGGAACGTCGCCCCCAGGCCCGCCATCACGAACCGCTTCATCATCTCCGTGGAATCCAGTTCCATCGAGATCCGGATGTCGTCTTCCACCGGCTCCAGCCATTCGTTCAGCCGCGTCCGCGTCTTGCCCTGCTTGGGAAGAATCAGAAAGTGCTCCACCAGGTCCTGCGGCAATACCGATTTCTTGTCCGCCAGAGCATGCCGCGCCGGAACAATCAGCCGGATCTCGTCGTGGTATATGTTCACCACCTGCATGCGTTTCTCTTCCACCGGCAGTTGCGTCAGGCCGAAATCCGCGGCGTTCTCCATCACCGCTTCCACTACCCGCGCTCCGTACGACCGCAGTACCTGGAGCTGCACCGCCGGGAACAACTGGCGGTATTCCGAAAAAACTTTTGGCAAAACGTAGATACAGGTGGCTTCGTTGGCCGCGATCGCCAGTTCGCCGCGCGGGCTGCTTTCCAGTTCCGCCACGGCGTCTTGCCCCCGCCGCCGCAGTTCCAGCATCTGCTCCGCATATCCCGCGAAAACCTTGCCCGCGGTGGTCAGCGAAATGCGGCTCCCGAAGCGCTCGAACAGGTCGGCTCGCAGTTCCTGTTCCAGTTGGCGCACCTGCGCGCTGATCGCCGGCTGCGTGCGGTAGCACGTCAGAGCGGCCTTGGAGAAGCTCTTTAGCCGGACAATCTCCAGAAATGTATGAAGCTGGTCGAAGTCCATGAGGCGCCCTTTGGGCGCGTTCGCTTAAGTATTGTAGCAAAGGCCTCCGGGTGGTGCGCTTGCGGCCCGCCTCCTGTCGCGGATACCATCAAATACATATCAGCCGATGGTCCCGCTCCTTTTTCTCCTCGCTTTGGTTCCCGGCCTTCGGGCTCAGACCGGCGACCATGTCCTACTCGTGGTGAACCGCAACGACCCCGATTCCCGCGCCATCGCCGATTACTACCGCCCCCGCCGTTCCATCCCCGTCGGCAACGTCTGTTACCTCGCCACCACTTCCGATGAGGAAATCTCCTGGCAGATTTACGTGGAACAGATCGAGCGCCCCGTCGGCGCCTGCCTCCGCAAGGCCGGCCTTCAGGAAAAGGTGCTCTACATCGTGACCACCATGGGCGTGCCCCTCAAGGTGGATGGCTCGGGAGGGTCGCTCTTCACCTCCGAGCACTGCTCCGTCGATTCCGAGCTGGCGCTGCTCTATTCCAAGCTGCGAGGCGTCCAGTTTCCGCGCGGCGGCGGCATTCCCAACCCCTTCTTCATGAAACGCGATGAAGAGTTCCGCCATCCTCGCTTTCCCATCTACCTCGTCACCCGTCTGGCGGCCTGGGATCTCGCCGACGTCAAGGCCATGATCGACCGCGCCCTGGCTGCCCGTAACCGCGGCAAGTTTGTCATTGATCTCAGTTCGGCCAGCGACGAAGGGGGCAACACCTGGCTCCGCACCGCCGCCATTCTGCTGCCCGCCGATCGCGTCGTCATGGATGAAACTCCCCGCGTCCTTTACGATCAGAAAGATGTGATCGGCTACGCCTCCTGGGGATCCAATGATGCCAACCGCAAGAAGCGCTGGCTGAATTTCCAGTGGTTGCCGGGAGCCATTGCGACCGAGTTCGTTTCCACCAATGCCCGCACCCTGAAACGCCCGCCCGACGACTGGGTATTCGGCCCAGACAAGCAGAACTGGTTCGGCGGTTACAATCAGAACCTGTCCGCCGACTATCTCCACGAAGGCGCCACGGGCTCCTCCGGCAACGTATATGAGCCTTATCTCCAAGGCTGTGCCCGCCCCGAGTACCTCCTCCCCGCCTGGTTCCAGGGCCGCAACCTGGCCGACAGCTATTATCTTTCGCTCCCCTACCTGAGTTGGCAAGGCATCGTCCTGGGCGACCCGTTGTGTTCGTTGGGGAAACCGTAGACTCTGAGCCTACCGCGCGGGTGCGGGAGTAGCGTACGAGCCCGCGACGATCGCGACAACCTGCTGATCCAGAGCGATTGTGTTGGCGCCAGGACGCGGCTGAAGCGTCTCGGGGTCCAGTATCATGACCCCTGTCGGGCATGAGAAAATGCTCTCCGGTGAGGTGCAGGATCCGGTGATGGAAGCCGTGTACAGAAACCGGTCGTCCACCGCGGTCAGGGACCCCAATTGCCCCGTCGCCTCCTGGGCGAACCGCGGAGTTCCGTCCGCCGCGAAGGTCAGGCCGTATCGCGCTCCGCCGCTCCACGCGTAGAAGTAGACCGAGCGGCGGTCCGGCGAAGCAGCGCCGATCATGAGGTAGTTGGAGAAGGGGTGCGACTGATAGATCCGGATTCCGGAGTTCCGGAGATCGAGCACCACCGAAGGATCGCCGGCAACAATGACGCCCTGCTCCCCATTGTCCAGCAGGACCGGCACGCCGTTCGGCGGCATCGCCGGCAGTGCAATGGGAGAACCCGCGGTGAAGCTTGGTGTAATCGTGCAAAGCTCGGCGCGCCCGTACTCCGAAACATAGGTCGTCAGGTTGGCGGGATCATACAGCAGCGATCGCGCCGAGCCGGGACACGGCAGCGTGTCCACCACCGCGTTTTTCGAGGGATCGATCGCCACTACACCCAGCTCGAAAGCATTCGCCAGGATCCGCTGGACGCCGCCCGCGCCGGTAGCCCACGTAAGTGAGCTGACCTCCCGCGGCAGCGGAATGCGCGCCTTCTCCGCCGCGGACGGCGCATCCACCACAACCAACTCGTTGCTCGGTCCCTTGACCGCCACGTAGATAGTGCCTCCATCGGGACTCGTGATCGCGGTGCTCGGATTGTACGGCCCCGAGAGGTCGGAAACCGGAACCTGCCCCAGCAGCGCGAGGGTGTCGCGATCGTAAATATAGAGCGCGCCCGGGACTCCGCCGCCTAAAGTGTCGATCGACCTGCTAGTCGCGGCGACCGCCACATATCGCACCACGGGCGAGGACGGGAACGGCTGAATCGCCACTGTCACGGTGTTCGATGCCACCCCACCGATGGAGACCACGATTGGCACGGCAGGGCCGGTCGCTATTCCGGAGGGTACTTGCGCATTAATCTGGTATAGTCCCACGCTCCCCGGCGTGAGGCCGGAGTAAAGCACTTGGGCGGATGTGCCGCCAATCGCAACTACTGGTGTTGTCGTTGTTTCGGCGCGCGGACTAAATGGCGCGGGGAAGCCGCTTGCCGGTTGATTGGTGACCGCTCCCAGGCCGGTGCAATAGATCTGAACCACATCACCCACCGATGCGGGGTTCGAGGATCCCACCAGCCGGTATTGCGAGTCGAGTATCGCGCCTGGCCCGGTGCCTTGCCCATTCATGCTGAAGATGCCCGGCGCGAAAGGGGCGAGATTGACCGTCTGTGCGACGCTCGTTTGACTGCCCAGCGCGGCAGTCAGGGTAGTTTGTGTCTGTCCGGCTAGTTCCCAGGGCGCCTGAAGATTCACCTGCCCGCTGGATGCATAGTAGAGAGGCGTTGGCATTCCCCCGAACCGCATCGAAAGCCCGGAGAGGCTGACTGGCAAAGGCACTCCGCCAGCCTGCGAGGGCGCGCCCAATGAAAAGCTGCCGTAAGCCGAGACGATACTTCCGGGTGCGACTGCCCCGGGCGCTGAACTCGCCGCATTCACGACGCCTCCGGGATTGATCGACAGGGCGCCAATCGCGAGCGGGGCCGTAAGCAGCGACAGGATACCCAGGCAGTACGCAATCGACTTGGACATGACCCGAGCCTCCTCAATGCGGGTCGCGGAACTTGAGATCCCACCAACGTATACAACTTTGCGCCTCCTGGGTCAAGGCCATTCGAGTTGGCTGTCGGAAAACCCGATAATGCCCTGTGCGCACGCCGAGATTGTGCCGCTCAATGTAGCTGGTGGCCGACAGTTACTACCTCGCGCTCCCCGCCAACTCGGGTTCCCGCACCATCGCCGCCGCCACCAAAGAGGCGGCTCCCACGACGAAGTCGATTCCCGTGCATGCCCAAAGCGCAATCCCAGCCAGATGCATATGCGCGAAGGCGTCCGCGGCCAACAGCAAAAACAAGCCCAGGAGCAGCCCGAACACCCCTGCCCCAACCGGCAGTTTGCCGCCGCGAGTTCTCCAGAGCATGAAAGCGGCCACAAACACATGAATGGCCACGATGACGACCAACGATCTAGACGCCGGACCTGGCGTAGCATTCGGTGAGGTATCTCTCGCGACTGCTGGTATCACGGCCATGACTAGGGTTGCGGCCACAACCAAGTACAGGCCGGCGCCGGCACGCAGAACGACCTGCCAGGCAGCCCGACTTTCCGGCGAGCTGCGTGCGCGCCCCGGCGCCGTTCCCAGGTGTGCGGCCAGCGCTCCGGCGAGGCACCCGATGCAACCGGCAAGCACCATGGGAACGCCCTGCGTCAACTCCACATCGCCCTTCAAAATGAAGAGGACCACGGCCAGCAGCGGCGCGACCATGGCGGCCAGAATGGGCCAATTGGCGCGGAGCCCGCCGCTGCTGTTTCGCGTGGCCATAAACTGGCAAACCGCGAAGTACAGAGCCACGGCAATACTGCCGGCCAGGACTATCCCGACGAGGTTCCCTCCGCCCCCCTCAAAATGCCCCGCTCCCATGAAAAACACGAGGGGGGAAAGCACACCCAGAACAACCGAAAGCACGATTTTTCCCGTATTCATTCTTGTCCTCCATTCGCGCCGGTCCGCAGAAAACGGTCGAGGCGCTTGGTGACCAGCCGGTCGCAATCGTCGCCGGACTTCAGTTCCATCGCCTGGAAGTCCGGGAAGTGATCGTTCTGGAAATCGACAATGACCCATTCACCGCTGTGGTCGCAGACCACAAAATGAACCGTGAACGCCTTGCCGTCCGGGGCAAAGGCGTAGTCGGCCAGCACGGCGTAGTCGGCCGCCGCCGGTTTCTGGCGGAGGTACTCGCGAATGGCGCGGGCCATTTGCCAAAGCCGCTGCTGTTCGTTCAGCACGTTTTGGATCTCGATGGCCGGTTGCACCGTGGCGACTTCCGCCTTTCCAAGCTTCTGGTCATTCAGCATGTCCGCCAGGTGGACGGCCTGTTTGCGATCGGGTCGGCCGCCGATGAGAGTCGGGAAAACCACGAGCTTGGACCCGGCCAGCCTGGTGCGCGCGGTTTCGAGCGCTTTCTGCAAGGCCGCCCGTTCGCCGCTGGTCGGAAGACCGGTTCGCTTCGCCCACCGTTCCGTGAGCCTTCCTTCGAACGCATTCGGCCCGAACGGGTCCTGAAGACTCAAGGGATCGCGCAGCGCATTCACCAGCATGACGATGCACTGCATCGGTTCCCTGGGCCGCATCTTCTTGAATTCCTCGTCTTCGGGGGTCTGCCGATAGCTCCACACGGGGTTTCCGCCTTTGTCCACCAGAAGTCCTCGGATTTCGGCCACGCCCGCGCCGGGAGTGCCGAGGAATTCTGCATAAAGGGTGTACTCGGTAGTGATCGCGCTCCCGCGTACATAGTCGCCGAACGCCGTGCTCATTTGTTGGAATGTCGCCTCACCGGACCGGGAGAACGCCTGCGTGGTCCAATCGACCTTCCGCATACCGCCGTGCTCCAGCGACATGGCCACCACCTCGCCCACTTCGGACATGGTGCGGTCACCGAGCCTTACCGGCAACACCATCACTTCGGCGTCGAGGCCTTTGGTCTTGAGGGTCTCGAGGCGTCCTGCCGGTGAGGGCAATTGACCAGCCGCGAGCCACGAGAATGCCAGCAACAAAGACGCCGCCCGTATGCCGGCGGTCAGGCTGTTTCGATTTGCCATGGTGTCTCCTTTCGATGCGATTCGGCGTTCGGGAAGCGTACCTTCCTCGCCGAACCGTCCCGAGATTAGCAGCCGGGCCTTTCGAAAGTCCTTCCGGAATCCTTACATATTCCTGACGGAATCCCCGCCGCCCGCCGCGCGGGGCTCCACCCGGAACAACGGGTCGGCGCGTACCGCGTCGAAGGCGGGGTCGAACTGGTAGAGATACCGCAAGAAACGCTGGCTCAATTTCCAGTGGTTGCCGGGCGCCATCGCGACCGAGTTCGCTTCCACCAATGCCCGCACCCTGAAACGTCCGCTCGACGACTGGGTATTCGGCGGAGACCGGCAGCACTATTTCGGTGGTTACAACCAAAACCTGTCCGCCGACTATCTCCACGAAGGCGCCACCGGCGTCCCCGGCAACGTATACGAGCCTTTTCTCCAGGCATGTGCCCGCCCCGACTACCTCCTCCCCGCCTGGTTCCAGGGCCGCAACCTGGCCGACCCGCTGTGCTCGCTAGGGAAACCGTAGCTCCCCTTCGGGCAACTCGGGTTCCCGCACCATCGCCGCCGCCACCAAAGACGAGGCTCCCACGACGAAGTCGATTCCCGTGCATGCCCAAAGCGCAATCGCAGCCGGATGCATATGCGCGAAGGCCGCCGCGGCCCCCAGCAAAGGCAAGCCCAGGAGCAGCCCGAACACCCCTGCCACAGCCGGCAGTTTGCCGCCGCGAGTTCTCCAGAGCATGAAAGCCCCAAGAAACCCATGCAGAACCACGGACACGATGAACGCCTTGACCGCCGGACCCGGCGTAGCATGCGGCGAGGTATCTTTCGCGACGGCTGGGATTACGGCCACGACCAGGGTTGCGGCCACAACCAAGAACAGGCCGGCGCCGGCGCGCAGAACGACCTGCCAGGCAGCTTGACGATTCGGCGCGGTGCGTGTTCCCAGGTGTCCGGCCACTGATCCGGCGAGGCACCCGATCGAGCCGGCAAGCAACATGGGAACTCCCTGCGCCAACACCACATCGCCCTTCTCAACGGCCGCAATGAAGAGGACCACGGCCAGCAGCGGCGCGACCATGGCGGCCAGAACGGGCCCATCGGCACGGAGCCCGCTGCTACTGTTTCGCGTGGCCATAAACTGGCAGACCGCGAGGTACAGAGCCACGGCAATACAGCCGGCCAGGACTTCCTGGACAGAGGTCTCTCCACGCGCCTCAAATGGCTCCGCTCCCATGATAAACACGAGAGGTGAAAGCAAACCCAGAACAACCGAAAGCACGATTTTTCCCATACGTCCCGAGACTACCAGCCGGCCCCTTCGAAAGTCCTTCCGGAATCCTTACAAATTCCCGACGGAATCCCCGCCGCCCGCCGTTGACAGGCGAAAGCGCCTGTCCCACAAAGGCGCAAGGTGGGACAGACGCTTCCGTTTGTCAAGGCCCCAGCCGGAACAACGGGTCGGTGCGTACCGCGTCGAAGGCGGGATCGAATTGGTAGTAGATGAGGTACTCGGAACGTTCTTCCCGCGCTTTCGATAGCCAGGAGGAAAAACCAGGGGCGTCCCTGAGTCCCAGACAGACCTGGGCCATGTAGATGGCCGGGACATAACGCTGGTGAGAGAGTTCCAGCAGTCGTGCCAGTTGCGCCCTGGCCTCCGCCTTCGATCCAGCCAGGCCGTAGGCATATCCGAGGGAGGCCACGGCACTCGCTCCTCCGGAGAGCGTCAGCGCGGTCTGGAACTCCGCAATGGCCTTCGGATAATCGTGTTTCTGCGCCAGCGCCATGCCCAGAGTCTGGTGCGCCAGGGCGAAGTTCGGTTCCAGTTCCAGCGTCTTCCGGTACTGCTCGATGGCGTCGTCATAGCGCCGGGCGAAGTAGGAGCACCACCCCACTCCGACGTTGACGGGCAGAGAGAGCGGGTCCAGATTCTGAGCCTGCCGCATCTCGGCCGCGGCTTCATCCAATCGGCCGGCGGCCAGCAGGCAGTGGGCATGCCATTGCCGGGCCGTGGCATACCCCGGATTGCATCGATTGGCTTGTTGGAACTCCCGCTCGGCGGGCTCCAGGTCCCAGTCGTAAGCCATCGTCACGTACGCCAGCGACGTGTGCGCCTCAGCCAGCCCGCCGTCCAGTTCCAGCGCCCGGAGGGCGGCGGCTTTGGCCAGTGGCATGCCCTCGCGAGGGGGAACCGCATCATACGAGTTGGAAGCCAACAGCGACCAGGAGTCGGCCAGCCCCGCATAGGCCGGGGCGTACGTCCCGTCTTTCGCAATCGCTTCGTTGAAGTACTCGACGGCCCTTCGCAATGCCGGCTCGGTGCGCTTGTTCCAGAAGAAACGTCCCCGCAAGTACGCCTGGTAGGCGTCGGGGACAACGGCCTGTAGCCGTGAAGGACCCGGCCGCTCGCCCGAAGCAGCTTCGGAACTGGTCTGGCGCGCGATCGCGCCCGCTACTTCGGCCTGCAATCGAAGCACATCGCGCAAGTCGCGCTGGTAGCTGTCGGCCCAGAGCAATCGGCCCGTGCCGATGTCGATCAGTTGCGCGTTGATCCGCACCCGGTCGCCCGACTGCAAGATGGTCCCCTGAATCACTGCTTCCACCTTTAGCTGCCGGCCAATCTCCTCCAGCGGCGCACCCGGCCGCAAGCTGCGGACCGACGCGGGCGCAATCACCGGCAAACCGGTCTTGGACAACTCGGTTGCGATTACCTCCGTCATGCCTTCCGCGAAATAGTCCTGAGCGGCATTGCCGGAAATGTTCTTAAGGGGGAGAACGGCAATCGACTTCACCCGCGGCGCCGAATGATCGCGCCGGGTCATGAACGAGACCAGATAGCCGGCCGCAACCAGCAACAGCGCCGCCGCAACCAAAATCGCTGCGATGGCGAACCGGACACCGGGACGGCGTGGGGCCGCGCTCTTTTCCGGCTCGGTCGGGGTTTTTCCGATTGGGGCCACGAACCGGTACCCGCGCTTAGGAATGGTCTCGATGTGGCGTGAACAGTCCGCGTCATCACCCAGGGCCTTCCGCAACGCCGATATGTTTCGTGTGAGCCCCCCTTCCTCTACGAACGTATCGGGCCAAACGAGTTGAATGAGTTCGTTCTTTTCGACCACGCGGCCGTGATGCGTGAGCAGAACGAGGAGGGTATCGGCTACCTTCGGGGACAGCGGAACGCGCTCCGGGCCCCGATAGAGCACCCGCTCTGCCGGGTCGAATCGGAAGGCCCCGAACTCGAAAGCATCTCCACCTTGGGGTTCCATGGCAGCCGCACTGCCCCCGATGGTATCAGACCGCCGTCCGACTTGCGCGCGCCGGCCGAGTTCCCCAAGCCGCCGCTACGGATACTGCTCGCCTGCCCTTACTTCCGGCATTCTCGTACAAATATGTACGAGGCGGCAAGCCCCCAAAGCGGATCGCGGCTTCAATGGCGCCGCGGCCACGTGGCCGCGGAAATCCGCTCAAGAAAGCAGGCTCGCGACCACGCGCAAAGGCTTCAATGGGGCCGTGGCCGCGGAAATCAGTCACAACTTTTTTCTCCTCCATTTTCATCCACTTACCGCCAATCGCTTGGACCACGCCTGCTATCCTGTAATTAGAAGGACTTGCTCACCCCATTTCCTTTAACGGTTTTCTTCGTGGCCACGAAGCGTTGCAACTTAGGTGGTGCTGAACTTCCCGTAGGGCGCTTAGTCAAGCTCGCACGGCTGAGCTGCATATAAAGGCGGACGCCGGCGGGAAGATCTTGGGTTCGAACCCATAACATCGGGTGGAGAGAAGATAGCTGTGATTGTTTCGCCATCCGGTCTCTGAGAGTCGGGACATCGAATCGGGAAACGGAACGGTCCGCCATACAGCGGGCTTGATTACCGAAGATGTGGCTCAAACCATTGGCGGCCGGATACGCACGGCGATAAGTCCGAGAGCCCCGGCCGCCGCAACGTACTTCATTCCCCCTCCGCTCACCCTCAGTGTCTCTATACCAGCCGCGCGCGGCGGGAGAAATCGGGACCGCTCACAGGTGGCGCCGCGCAGCCGCCATCCGCGCCGCCATGCGCATGGCCTGCTTCATGCTGCGCGGGTCGGCCTGGTTCTTTCCGGCGATGTCGAAGGCCGTCCCGTGGTCCACCGAGGTCCGGATGATCGGAATTCCCAGCGATATGTTCACCGTGCCTTCGAAATCCAGGAGCTTCATCGGAATGTGGCCCTGATCGTGGTACATGGCCACCACCAGGTCATAGGCGCCGCGCCACGCTTGCAGGAAGACCGTGTCGCCGGCATGCGGGCCGCTGCACTCAATTCCCTTGGCGCGGGCCGCGTGGATGGCGGGAACGATGAACTTCTGCTCTTCATCGCCGAACAGCCCATGCTCGCCGGCGTGCGGGTTCAGTCCGCAGACGGCGACGCGGGGCTGCTCGAACCCGAGCAGTCGCATGGCCTTGTCGCCCAGCTCGATGGTGTGCACGATGCGATGGGTGCTCACATCGCAGGCGTGGCGCAGCGGCACGTGCGTGCTCACGTGAACGGTGGCGAGCCGCTCGCTGGCCAGCAGCATGCGCGACTCGGCGGCGCCGCAGAGCTCCGCGATGTATTCGGTGTGCCCGGAGAACGGGCGGCCCGAAAGCGTGACCGCCTCTTTGTTCAGGGGCGCCGTGACCATGGCATCCGCCTCCCGCATCACGCACATCCCGGTGGCGATTCGGACGTACTCCACCGCGGCCTGGCCGCAGCGCGCATCCAGGCGGCCGAAGGAAAAATCTCCGGCGTCGCCCAAGGTGAGAACATCGTGCAGCAGCGCCGATGCGAGTTTGAGGCCGGTCGAGCGCCCCGCCATCTCGAGAATCCGCGAATCGCCCACCACGATCCAGTTCGCCAGCGGCGCCACCTCCGGGTCGGCCAGTGCCTTGAGCACAATCTCCGGGCCGACCCCGGCGGGGTCGCCCATGGTGAGCGCGATGGTGGGAAGTTGGTCTATTGAGTGGGGCATGTAAAGAAGTCCGCTACTTGGATTAGAGCATGAGGAGCGCCGAATCCGCCCGACTTGGTGGCCACGCGCGATTGATCGAAGGCGCCACCGGACAGACGACCCCAAGGTATGCCGGGAACGATTTCGTCCTCGAGCTCGATGCGGTGCACACCGAGCGCGCGGCACACCAGCGACGCCGTATCTCCTCCCGAGAGCACCAGCGCGGTTGCGGCGCCTGCGGCGTTGCCGACCAGTTCGCGCACGCGTTCCACGGATGTTTGCCGCACCGAAAGGTTGAGAACCACGTGCTCGCCGCGGCCGAGAGCCAGCAGGCGGCGCTGTTGCTCGACAGTGACGGGGTGATCGGAGCCGATGCAGAAGAGAACCGAAGAGGCCGGCCGGGGGGCCGTGCCCAGCGGGCACCCAGGACCAGGGGGTCCGCCCCACGGCAAGGTGCGGGCCAGCGCGGAGGCCAGACCCGCCGAGCCGGCCCAGAGAATCCGCCGCCCCGATGCAAGGGCCTCGGCCGCAATCGCGTCCAGGTCGCGGTCGCACGTGGCATCTACGGAAATGAACCGGGCGCCGTCCTCGATGGCCGCGTGAACCGTCGATGGCTGCACGTGCGCGCAGGCTTCCAAACCCAGGCGCGCGGCGAGATCGATGGGCTCCGCGCCTTCCACTCGCAGATAACCCCCTTCGACGGTTCGGCCCATGGCTGGAAATGCGGGCGTAATCACGGCCGTTTCGCAACCAAACGCGGTGAGCGCGGCGGCGATCTCCGCCCCCACGTTGCCGCGCAAAGTGGAGTCGATCTTCTTGAACAGAATGCGCGCCCGAGCCACGGGAAGCCGTTGGGCCAGGTCATCCATGACTCGCCGCAGCTCCGCCGCGCTCAGATGGCGGCTCTCGGTGCTGATGGCTAGCACGCTGGTTTCTTCGCTATCGGAATCCAGGTGAACTTGGGTCCGGTACCCGCGCCGCGCAAAATGCACCGCGGCGTCACAGGCGCCGGTGAGGTCGTCCGCGATCAGCAGGCACTCGAGGCTCGTGGTTGGCGACACGCCGCATATCCATGGTATCTGGGAAGCCGCTCATCGTAAACTGGTGGTTCGTGCCGTACAGCTTCCGCCATTCCATGTGTAACGAGGCCTTCGAGGGATGGCCGCTTGCCAAAGCGTGCCAGGCGATCCGCAAGGCCGGCTATACGGGCGTCGAAATCGCGCCGTTCACCCTGGCGGAGAAGCCGGCGGACATCACCGCGGCCGAGCGCCAGGAGTACCGCGAGATCATCCAGTCCGAAGGATTGAGCTTCGTGGGCTTGCATTGGCTGATGGTCAGCCCCAAGGGGCTGCACGTCAGCGGACCCGACGCCTCGCTCCGCCAGCGAAGCTGGGAGCACATCGGCGATCTGATCGATCTGTGCGCGGACCTGGGAGCCAACGGCGTGATGGTCTTCGGCTCGCCCAAACAGCGGTCCACCACGGGCGGGTTGACGCGCGGGGAAGCCACCCGCAACTTCATCGACGGCTTAACCGGGGTGGCGCCGCACGCCGCCGATCGCCAAGTGAGCGTGCTGGTGGAAGCGCTGCCGGCCAATCAATCCGACGTGGTGCGGACGCTCGAGGAAGCCGTCGCGCTGGTGCGCGAAATCGGCAGCCCGTACATTCAGACCATGTTCGACGTGCACAACGCCATCGATGAACACCTGCCGCACGCGGCGCTGGTGGAACGCTGGTTCGACTACATCCGCCACGTCCATGTGAACGAGCTGGACGGACGCTACTGCGGGGCCGGAGACTACGACTTCAAGCCGGTGCTGGAGGCGTTGCGGCGCCGCAACTACGCGGGATGGGTTTCGCTGGAAGCTTTCGACTTTACGCCTGGCGCCGAGCGACTGGCGAACGAATCGCTGCGCCACCTGGAATCCGAGATCGCCAAACTGCCATGTTGAGCCACTACGTTGTCACGGGAGGCGCGGGGTTTATCGGCTCCGCGATTGTGCGCGGGCTGCTGCGCGAGGGCGCAGGGACGGTTGTCGTCATCGACAATCTCCTGACCGGGCGCGAATCGAATTTGGAGGAAGTGCGCGGGTCCATCGACTTCCAGCGCGCCGATATCCGAAACTACGAGGAGATCGCGCCCCTCATCCGCGGGGCGGCGGTGGTATTCCACGAAGCCGCCATTCCGTCGGTGCCGCGGTCGATTGACGACCCCGTGCCGTCGCACGAGGTGAACATCGACGGAACCTTCAACGTGCTGCGCGCGGCTCACCAGGGAAAGGCGGGCCGCGTGGTATACGCCGCATCGTCCTCCGCCTACGGCGACACCGAAGTGCTGCCCAAGGTGGAAAGCATGACGCCGCGCCCGAAGTCGCCTTACGCATTACAGAAGCTGGTGGGCGAATACTACTGCGCGGTTTTCTCGGACGTCTACGGACTGGAAACCGTGGCGCTGCGCTATTTCAACGTGTACGGCCCGCGGCAAGACCCTTCGAGCCCGTATTCGGGCGTGCTCTCGGTCTTTATGAAGGCGATTCTGGAGCGGCGCTCGCCCACCATTTTCGGCGATGGCGAACAATCGCGCGACTTCACCTACGTGGAGGATGTGGCCGATCTCAACCTGAAGGCCGCCCGCGCCGGTAACATTTCAGGCCAGATCTACAACGGCGGCAACGGCGGCCGGGTCACGTTGAACCAGGCATGGGCGCTGCTACAGAAGATGGAGGGAGTCGAAATTCCGGCGATCTACCGCACACCGCGCGCCGGCGACGTGCGCGACTCCCAAGCCGACACTACGGCGGCTGTGGGCGACCTGGGATACGCCCCGCGCTTCTCGTTTGAAGAGGGCCTGCGGCGGACGCTGGAGTGGTACCGGGGGCAGGCTTAATCGGCAATCCGTTCGCGTAGACCAATGAATTGCCGCGGATGACTGTTTCGCGAACTGATCTGCGTAAACTGAATAGAGTATGGTGATAGCGTTCGTAGATGACAGCGGTAGCGGCGGTGACTCCACATTCTCCATCCTTGCTGGCTACTCCGCCAGCGACATCACCTGGAATTCATTCTGGCCGGACTGGAAGGGTCTCCTCGACCTCGACCCGAAAATCGAGTATTTCAAAATGAGCGAGGCCGAGAGCCTCAAGGGCCAATTCCTCGGGTTTTTCCCGGAAGAGCGTACGAACCGCGTGAACCAGTTCATTGAGGTCATTCTCACCCATGACCTCCAAGAGGCAAGCGTCGCGATTCCCATGAAGGACTATCGGGAAATTGTCTATCCCGTTTTGCACCGAAACAGATCCCAACAAATCGGCGGCTGGTCTCCGATGCTCTACAAACTGGCGATGATCGCGTCGCGCGGCACACCTTTGTGCTGGGCGACCTTGCGGAGGATTGAACCAAACGTGCCGAGCCGCAAGAGATCGTGGTCCGGAATCGAAATCCGCTGCTGAGTCGGCTCGGAGGTCTCCAGAATCATGTGACTGCCGGCTTGGTGCGCTTTCGTGTACCGCCATCGCCGTCGCGAGGGATCTTCATGCCACCGACAGAATCTCGTCGCGGACAAGGTGAAGGCAGATTCGCTCGGGCTGCGGCCGATCGAAGAAGAACGCGGCGGTTGCCTCAATCGCGTTCTTGCGCAACTCCTCCCACGTATCCCCCTCCGTGAAGATGTTTTCGGTAAGGCATTCGGCGCAATAGCCACCGTCGGATTCCTGGACGACCTCGAACACCAATTCGGGCATTGTTCTCAGCCGGTGATCCGCGGGATGGGCACGCGGAATTGGCCCCGGAAGATCTCTCCGAAGATCTCGAGCGCCTGGTCGTGCAGCGCGCCGTTATCCGCCAGCAGGTGCTCGGAGGCGGTGATGCTGTGGGGCGCTCCGTTCATATCGGAGACGCGGCCCTGCGCCTCCTCGACCAGGAGCGTCCCGGCGGCCATGTCCCAGGGGTTCAGGCCGAACTCCCAGAAGAAATCCAGGCGTCCGCAAGCCACGTATGCCAGGTCGAGGGCCGCCGATCCGGTGCGCCGGACGCCGTGCGTGGCCATCGCCAACTGGTAGTAGAAATGGATATTCACGCTCTGGCTGCGCTTGCGGCTGGGGAAGCCGGTGCAGGGCAGGCTGTCCTCGAGCCGCTGAATACTGGAGACGCGAATGCGGCGGTTGTTCAGGTAGGCGCCGCCGCCGCGCTCGGCCGCGAAGAGCTCCTGCCGGGTGGGATCGTAGACGACGCCGGCGATCATCTCCCCGGCGCGCGCCAGCCCCAGCGTGACGTTGAACATGGGGAAACCATGGGCGAAATTGGTGGTGCCGTCCAGAGGGTCCACATACCAACAATATTCGGAAGAGCTTTCGCGCCCGCCGCCTTCTTCGGCGACGATACCGTGCGAGGGGAAGTGCGACCGCAGCCGCTCGACCACCAGTCTTTCGGAGGCGCGGTCGGCTTCGGTCACTATGTCGAACTCACCCTTGAGTTCGACGGCCACACGCCGCTCGAAGTAATTCGCCAGAAGCGCGCCGGCCTCGCGCGCAATCTCCACGGCCTTTTCCAAGTAGGGCAGTTTCAACTCTCTTCCTGGAGGTACTTGATATCGTGCTTGAAGATGAAAAGGTTGGGCATGCCCTTGCGGGTCAGGCGGATGAAGGACCGGTCGTAGTATTCAATGGTGCCCACCACTTCCTCCCCATCCTCCATCTTCACGCGGACGGGCGTGGCATTCTCGATCAGGCGTTTGAGATACCTGATTTCTTCAAACGTCTGTTCCGGCGCGCGGCCGGCTTTTCCACCGTGTTCTGGAGTAGTCACTTTTTCTGCCGCTTTTTCTGCCCTTCGGGGTCTATGGAAGTACGGGCGCCGGGCGTGCCGGTTCCACCCTCAACCTCACCATAATAACCGTTGCGCGCGGAGACTCGCAATTCCGGCCGGCCGACCCGGACCTCCAGCTTGTGGAAGGGGTCCTTGGCGAGCGGGGCGTTATGCGGGTAGAAGGCCAGCAAATACTGGGTGCGCAGCTCGGTGACGATGTCGCTGAAGGCCTTGTCGAGTGCCGAGCCGACGCTGGGCAGGAAGGGCCGGCCGCCGGTGCCTTCAGCCATGAATTGCAGGGCGTGTTCCCCGCCGGTATTCCGACCGGCATCGTTGGTGATGGGCATGACGACCACGGGGTAGATGACGGCATCGGCAAGCTGGGCCGCTTGGAGCGCCGCATGGACATCCTTGGAACTGGCGGTATCGCCGCCATCGGTGATGATCACGATGACCTTGCGGCCCTGGCGCGGTTCGAGATCGCGCGCCGTCAAAAAGATGGCATCGTAAAGCGCCGTCCCGGCGTCGCCGTGGAGCGTCTTCAGCCTGGCTTCCAGAAATTTGTAATTGTGCGTGAAGGATTGTTGCACGGTGACTTCGTAATTGAAACTATAGAGCGCGACGGCGTCCTCCGGATTGCCCTCCGAGAGCAAGGCGCGCAGGAAGCGCGAGGCGGAATCGGTCTCGTACGTCAATTCCTTGTTGGTCGAGCCGCTGGTGTCCACCAGCAGGGCGATGGAGAGCGGCAGTTCGGTGCGGCGCTCGAACACCGAGATCTCCTGTCGCGCGCCGTTGTCGAACACGTCGAAATCGCCCCTCTGGAGGGCACCCACAAGCTCTCCAGCCTGGTTCTTGACGGTGGCGAGGACACGAACCAGGTTGACGTCGGCGCGAAACACGGGAGCCTGCTGCGCGGAGAGGGCGGCGGCGCAGAGGAGTGACAACAACCAGGGCTTAGCCCGCCAGCGGAACATCGCGGTCCCACTCCCCTTCCACCCAGACCTCGCCGTCCACAAAATGTTCCTTCTTCCAGATGGGCACGGTTTTCTTCAGGCGGTCGATGCCTTCGAGCGCCGCTTCAAAGGCCGCGCGGCGGTGAGGGGCCGTGACGATCACCGCTACGCTGGTCTCGCCGATCAGCAGGCGGCCCAGGCGATGCACCATGGCCACACGGGTCACCTGGTGCGCGCCGGCGATCTCATGTCCGATTTTGGCCATCATGGCGAGCGCCATTGGCTGGTAACATTCATAGTCCAGGCAGAGCGCCGGCCGGCCGTTGGTCTGGTTGCGGACAGTGCCTTCGAATGCGACCACCGCGCCTTCCGCGCCGGTCAGCAGACGCGCGATGATGGAGCGCGTATCGATAGGGTGGTTCGTCAGCGCGAAATAGTGGCCCGGGTCCGGAGGGCAATCCGCGGTTCCGCCGCTCACGGGCGGCAGGAAGGCCACTTCATCGCCGTCCTCGATTTTTGTGGAGAGGTCCGCGAATTCGCGATTGCGAGCCAGTACAATGCTGCGCGCCATTTCCCTCAAGGGCGGACACCGCGCGGCCACGGTGTCGAAGACCGCCCGCAGATCGGCCCCGCCGGGAAAGTCGGCCTCCTCCGACGGCCGTCCCACCAGATCCTTCAATACCCCAAAGAACAGGATTCGCACGCGCATAGGAGGCTCTACCAAGGGCCAGTCTAACAGACGGTTGCGGGCGGCCCTTCGTTGCGCCGGGTTACAATGCTGTTTCCCCATGAAACCCACTATCGAAACGCGCTTGCGCGTGCGTTACGCCGAGACCGACCAGATGGGAGTGGTCTACTACGCGAACTACCTGGTTTGGATGGAGGTGGGCCGCGTGGAACTGTGCAAAACCCGCGGCTTCAATTATCGCGACATGGAACGCGACGACGGCGTGCTTCTCGCGGTAGCCGAAGCCTGCTGCCGCTACCGATCGCCGGCCCGCTTCGACGACGAGGTGATTGTCAAGACCTGGATTGAAGAGGCTAATCCACGCATGGCGACCTTCGCCTACGAGATGCGGCTGGCCGAGGGAGACCGCACGCTGGCTACCGGGCACACGCGCCACATTTTCGTCAACCGCGAAATGCGCCGTGCGCGGCTGCCGGAGAAGTACCACGCAATGTTCGGGCTGCCGAGCGGGCCGCGCTAAAATCAAGGTATGCGCATCCTTCTGTTCAGCGGCAAAGGAGGGGTGGGGAAAACCAGTCTGGCGGCGGCTACCGGGCTGGAACTTTCCCGACTCGGATACCGCACCCTGGTGATGAGCGTCGACCCGGCCCATAGCCTGGCGGACGCGTTCGACCTCGAGACCGAACTGTTTCATGGCAAGACCGGGGATCCGTACACCATCAACGAGCGGCTCGCCATCCACGAAGTCAATATCCAGAAGGAAATCAAGAGGCACTGGAGGGAGATCTCCGCCTACGTGATTTCGGTGCTGCGCACTACCGGCATCAGCGACGTGGAGGCCGAGGAGCTCGCCATTCTGCCGGGGATGGAAGAGCTGAGCGCCCTGATGTACGTGAACCAGTTCCGGCGCGAGCAGCGCTACGACGTTATCGTTTTGGATTGCGCCCCCACCGCGGAATCCATGCGCTTCGTGAGCATGCCGACCACGCTCGAATGGTACATGAAGCATATCTTTGCCTTTCAGCGCGGGTTGCTGAAAGCCGTGCGGCCCATCGCTAACCGTGTGGCACCTTTCGAGCTGCCCTCGGACGACTATTTCGCCAACATCCAGAACCTGTTCGGACGGCTGGCGGGCATCGACGAGCTGCTCGAAGACCCGCAAATCACCAGCGTCCGGCTGGTCACCAATCCGGAACGCATGGTGCTGAGCGAGACCCAGCGCGCGTTCGTCTATTTCACGCTCCATGGGCTGGCCGTGGACGGCATTCTTGTGAACCGGGTGCTGCCGCCGGAAGTGACCGACGCGTATTTCCAGGAGTGGCGCGCGTCGCAGGCCCGCATTCTGGAGGAGATCGACGCTTACTTCGCGCCGGTTCCGGTAAAGCGCATTCCGCTGTTCACGCACGAGGTGCTGGGGCGCGAGCGCCTGGAAGAACTGGCCCGCGCGCTATACACCACCGGAGAGGATCCCGCGGCCATCGGCCGCACCGAAGCGCCTTACACCTTCGCCAAGCGGGATGGCCACTACGAGATCCGGCTGCAATTGCCGTTCGCCGCGAAAGGCGAGGTGGGGCTGTTCAAGAAGGGCGATGAGCTGGTGGTGGAGATCGGCACGCTACGCCGGCACATCGGCCTGCCGACCTCGATGGCCGGCCTTTCCCCCGGCCGCGCGAAGTTGGAGAATAGAATTCTGACGGTGGAAATGAAGGAGAGTTGAAATGGAAGAAAAGACGGCTGAGGGCGAAACCTGCGAGCACGGCTGCTTCTTCTGCACCATGCTGCCGCTGATCGAGCGCCGCTGGACCGAAGCCACGCGCGGCCACTTTCGGAACTCCCACGTCGAGTTTCTGAAAGGGCTGCGCAGCCTGATCGACGACCGGATCGCGCATCTTTCGAAGGAAGAAGAGCCGAAGGGGACGCGCGTTACGGTGGAGTGACGCCCAGTTCCCGCAGCAGCGACGCCGGCTGGTAGAGCTTTCGCAAGGCCTCGACGATGCCTTGCGAGGCCACGTGCACGGCGCGCGCCTGCTCGTCGCTGTAGAGATAGGTCAACGGCAGAGCCTCCAGGTTATTGTCGAAGATAATGCCCACGATCTCGCCCTGGGAGTTCACTGTGGGGCTGCCCGAGTTGCCGCCGGTGATGTCGCAGGTGCTGACGAAGTTGAACGGCATGACCAGGTCCAGAAGCGGCTTGCCATCCACCCAGCGCTGGGGGAGCTGGTAGGGATCTTCGTTTCCGGCGCGGTGATACATGCCTCCGAAGGTGGTGGCGTAGGGAACCGGGGCCTCCGTCTTGTCCTTGTAGCCTTTGACCGCCCCGAAGGTCAGGCGAAGCGTGGAGGAGGCATCCGGATACTCGCCGGCGGGGAGCACCTTGAGCCGGTATTGCACAATGCGCTCGGCGCTCGAAGCGTCCAGCGATTCGATCAGGTCCTCATGTTTCTGGAGCAGTTTGCGGGCCGGTTCATCGACGAGGCGCGCCAGGCGGATCATGCCATCGCCGGAGTTGAGGACCGCGTCATGGCCGGCCGCCAGACGCTTCCTCTCGGCGACATCCTTCAGCTTGGTGGAGCGCACGAACTCCGCGGCGGCCTGCCGCGGCGTCAGGTTGCCTAGCAGGGCCTTCACGGGCGCTTCCTTTTCACCCAGAGCCTTGACGTCTTCGAGATACTGCGCCAGGAGCGCGACTTCGAGCGAATCGTCGATGGGCGCGGGCGAATACAAGGCGAGCTCGAGGGAGCGCATGGCGCTGTCGCGGTACTCGGGCAGGCGCTGGTCGTTGGGCTTACCACGCTCCTCGGACAAACGGACGATCTGGCGGGCGATGCGGAAGAGATTCGACCCCAGTGCGGCGGGGCGCTCGAGGACCTGGTAGGGCTTCTCGAAGGGCGTCCAGGTCTTGTAAGCGGCCGCCACCTCGTCCCACACTTTGCCGGCGGCGGTTCCCAATTTGGGGTTGCGCTCGACGGCACTGCGGAGCTTCTTTTCGAAGCTTTGTTTGCGCACCATCAGCTTGACATCGTTCAGGCCGATGAGCTTGCCGGCCGTCGATTTGTAAGTGTTCGAGAAGCCGAACAAGGTGCGCTGGGCCAGCCGCCGGTTCTCCTCGCTCTGGGCCGAGAAGGCGCGCAGGGCTTGAATGCGCGTCTGCAAGCGACTGAGGGTCAGGGGCAGCGAAGTATCCCGGAAAAAGGCGAGCTGGGCGGCGGTGGCAAGGCGCGACGTGGCGCCGGGGTTTCCGGAGACGAATACCAGCGCGGTGTCCTGGACGCCCTCGGCGCTCCACTTGAGGAAGTGCGGCGTGGCGGCGGGGTGCCCATCCTCGTAGGCGCGGAGGAACGCGATATCGAGGTCGTAGCGCGGGTAGGTGAAGTTATCGGGGTCGCCGCCGAAGAAGGCGATGCCGAACTCGGGAGCGAACACCAGCCGGAGATCGGTGTACTTCTTGTACCGATAGAGGTCGAAGCGCTGGCCGGAGAAGAGCTTGACGACGGTGCAAGTGCCGCCGGTTTTATCGGCGCAGGTTTTCTCGATGCGGGCGATGGCGGCGTTGCGCTTCTGAACCGCTTCGGCGGGCTTGACACCGTCCTTGGCCGCGTCCTTCACCTGGCCGGTGACGTCCTCCATGCCGACGAGGACGTTGGCCTCCAGGTCCGGGCACTTGAGCTCCTGCTGGCGGGTGGCGGCGTAGAAGCCGTCCTTGACATAGTCGTGTTGCGACGAGCCGACTTTCGAAATGCAATCGGAGGCCACGTGATGATTGGTGAAGATCAGCCCGTCAGGCGAGACGAACGATCCCGATCCGCCGCCGATGCGCATGGACGCCAGCCGCAAGTTCTCGAGGAACGGATCGGTGACCTCGAAGCCGTACTTCTCTTTGACCTGGTCCTTGGGGAATTGATTGAAGAGCCACATGCCCTCGTCGGCCACGGCGGGCAGGGCGAGGGCGCACAGAAAGAGGAGACACCGGAATCTCATGAAAGCTCCCAGACACCAGTGTAAGGCGGGGGCACAGGGCGCGGGGGCGACGCAAGGGGTGCCGCGGCGAGCGCCGCGAATGCGCCGCGATGTAGAATGAGTCTGTGCCGGAACTCAGCCGGTTTTTTGGGATTATCATTCGTATGTTCGCTGAAGCGGGCTCGCCACACCACGATGCCCACTTCCACGCGTACTGCCAGGGCGAAATCGGGATATTCAGCATTGATCCTGTCGAGTTGATCGCGGGCTCATTACCGAGGAGGCAGAGGCGCCTGGTGGAGGCATGGGCGGAGTTGCATCAGGCTGAGTTGAGCGCCGATTGGCAGCGGCTGCAAGAAGGGCGGCAGCCCGCGCCTATCGAGCCATTGAAATAGGGCGTTTTATGGGCCATCCGATCTATCGAGTTTGCTCTTTCGAAGTTGTTTCCGCTTACACGCTCCGTGTTCATTTTGACGATGCCACGGAACAAACGATCGACTTTCGACCGATTCTTGCGGGCGAATTGTACGGCCCCCTGCGCAACCTGGAGTTGTTCAATCAGGTTCGGATTGACCGCGAGGTCGAGACGCTGGTCTGGCCCAACGGAGCGGACCTTGACCCGGCCACCCTACATGACTGGCCTGTCCATAAGCAGGCATTCGGAGAACTTGCCCGGCGCTGGCTGCCGGTGCAGGCCTGAACGGGATCGACGCGTGCTCCGCCTAATGTAAAGCATTACGGCCCGCGTTTCAAGAAAGGGTTCTTTGTGACTGTTGCGCCGCGCCGGAGCGGCCCGCCGCAGGTTGCCAGCATTGCAACCCGGCAGCCCGTCTAACGAAGCCTCCGGAGTGAGGCAAGGCCCCCGTGTTCCTTGGCAACTCGCTGGGCGCATTCTAATTCATTCTCGTTGTTCGGTAAGCGCCCCCCCAATGTCCTTCCGTCTTCAAATACTTCGTAGGAGTTCTGACGATATGGCACAGACGGAAAGTAGACGTGTACCTCGTACCGTTTTCAGTGAGCCTCAAAGCCATAAACGTTTTCGTCTTCAGGTGTGACCATCTGGAAAATTTTGCTTGCGCTGCGGAGCTCGCCGTCGATGGGGACGTGAATTACACCGTCTACCACGCACGCGCCCGGATTGGTCTCCACTTTGTGGCCTTGCTTCCTGAGAATTTCCAGTGCTTCGTTGATAGACCTCATTACGACATTATCTCTCAAGGATGGTTTCTTGACGCGCCGGCGGCCCAGCTGGGGTTTACAATAGCTCTAGGAGTTGCACAACATGAACAGCGTTCGGGTTCTTGTGATTCTTCTAGTCACGTACCCGGCAACTCTTCCTCAACATACACTGGCGGCGAAGTCGCGGAAAGACGTTCCCCTGGCTCCGCTCCCAGCCAAGGTCTTAGCGGCAAAGAGGGTGTTCCTTGCAAATGGTGGAGGAAATGACCTCGCCTATGATGCGCTGTACGCGGCCGTCAAGGAGTGGCCCCGCTACGAGATTGTGGACACCTCGGCGGCTGCGGATATCATCATGGAAATCCGCTACGTCACGGAAAGCCAGGGGACTCGCGTTTGGAGTACTACGGACGAGTCCACAGGTGAGACCGATGTGCACAGCGCACGACTTGTTGATCCACAACTCGTGTTGACCATCTTCGATCCGGTTTCAAAGGAGGCGTTGTGGTCAACGGTGGAACACCGCCGCCTCGCCCGGCTGGAAAAGAATCGCGAAAAAGAGACGATCAACGCCGCACGGAAGCTCGTCACAAACCTGAAGGCTCGTCTGGGGCCGAACTGAATGTTTGCTGGTTTTTGGGGGATCGCGACGGCGGTCGGCGTTCTGCTGCTCATTGGGGCAGTCCTCTACTCGATGAGGAGGAGGCCCGGCTATAACTACAATCTTGACCCACTCGGGAAGCCCTGAGCGTTTGAGCCGTTGCTGCAAAAATATCTCCACCTCGCAGAGTTCACTATTGGATTGGGCACCGGCTCCATTGTGCTGCTAATCGGATCATCCATCTTTCATGGGAAGGACGGCCATTTGCCGTCGTTTTATGCTTCACCGCTCCTCATCCTTGCGGCGTCGGTCATTTTGGCGCTGGCTTTTATGGCGTTCCTCATAGTTGAGTACGAGGGCGTGCAGCACGGAAATCCCCACACGCCCGAAGCGTATAGCCTCACCGAGACGCTCGGCTACAGCTCTTTGGTTCTATTCTGCGTCGGCTATGTGTGGCTAATCATCGAAGTAACCCACTGACGGGAGCCCCGTCCGTGCTCCACAAAGGATGGTTTCGGGACGCCGCGAGCCCCTGTGAAGAGGGGTCCGCGCGGTCCGCTCCGTTGTTCCACAATGCCCGGCATAAGATGCGGCTTTGCCGGCTCTACGAGATCCGTTCTACCGTTTCACGACCGGCTTGAGAATCTCCGATAGCAGGTCCGGAACCGCGGGGTCGCGCACCAGGTGGGGGTATCGTTCGCCGCCGTGATAGTCGATGCGGTGCGTTTCGTAATACTCGCCGGTCTTAATCAGCAGCTCCAGCGGCTTGGTGGCGGACGCCGTCGCCTCGACGGCTTCCCGCAATACCGTGGGCGTGAACTGCCGGTTGTTGACGGCCACGATGGTGACGGCGGGCGCGATTCCAGCTTTTTGAGCCGGGCCGGCATAGGCAATATCGACGACCATGCCGTCTTCCTTGACCTTGAGGCCCAGCGAGTGGCTGAGATCGAGCATCTTTCGTTCCGCTTCCTCGGCTTTCAAGAACTCCGACCGCTCGCCGTCGTAAACCAGCTTCCAGCCGGAGTGCTCGATGCCCCCCAACGGCGCGTGCGGCTCCGTGGAGCGCAAGCGGCTATTCAGGAAACCCGCCCAGTCGTAGGGCTGGACTGAGTTCAGCGCGGCTACCAGGTCCTCGAAATCATACGGCTTCATGGCCGGCGCTCCGCCGGGGCCTCCCTCGAAAGCGCGGCAGAAATCGTCCAGCGATTTGGCGCCCTTGCTGAGTTGCCGGATCGAGACATCCACGTCCAGCCAGATCAGCGTGCCCTCGGGGTAGTAGTCCACGGTTCGGCGATAATCCGCGTAGTCGTTCCCCGCCTCGTAGAGGGTCTGCGCGGCCACGGCCGTGTCCTCGAGCGGACGCCAGGTGCGGCCGTACGCGGTGTCGAGCGCCGCGGCGTCGATGGCCAGCGATTCGCGGAAGTCTTCCGGGGTCACGAGCCCGCTGCGCGGCGCCAGAATCTCGCCCAGGTAATTCGTGAGACCTTCGTAGACCCACAACAGGTCGCCTTTCATCGGCGTATCGTAGCCGCCATCGGCGGCGCCCGAAGTGAGCCCGATGGGCCGGCGATACTTGCCGTTCCAGGAGTGCACAAACTCGTGCGGCAGCAAGGTGCCGGAGAGCTTTCGCGGACCGGGGTCGACCAGAGTGCGCTCGCCCAGGCGGTCGTCGCTGGATTCGTGGTGCTCGAGGCCGAAGTGCGCCACGTGGTCGCTGAGGGTGAAGAGGAAGTGATAATCCCGGTAGTGGCGCGATCCGAACAGGGCGCCGGTTTCCACCACCAGGCGCTTGTACTCGTCCGCCAGGTCCGGGCTCATCTCGACTGCGCGGTCGCTGTCCCCAGCCAGGTGAAGGTAGTGCGGGGCGCCGTGATCCGTGCCCAGCTCGACCGTCCGAAAGTGGGCGCCGGCGAGCAACGGCGAATCGATGAGCGTGGTGAGCGGCGCCGGTTGAAACTCGATCTCGCTAGCCGACTCGCGCGCGATCGGCAGCGCGGTTCCGTATCGCCACGCGCCGGGCAGGCGCAGATTGGCCTGGTATTGCAGGCTGTCGGCCTGCGCTCCCTGGGGATACAGCACGAGCTGGTTCCAGTTGACCACCGCCAGCTCGCTCGTGGTCGAGCTTCCGGAGGAGTAGCCGCCTTCCTCCGGCGGCGAGATGAAATCGAAGCTGGCATCGACCGACGATGCTCCCGCCGGAACATCGATATGAAACGCATACATGTTGACGCTGTCGCGCCTCCAGGCGACCGGTTGGCCGCCCGCCTGGATCTTGAGCCCGACCAGATTGGCAATCGGCCCACTGGGCATGTGCTCGCCTGGAATCCATTCGGGATAAAGCAGGGTCAGGGGGCCCGGCCGGGCGGGAATGGTCATCTGGACATGGAACAGCCGGCGTGGCGCGTCCGTGGCGTCGACGCGCAGGCGAACCGGATTCTGAGCATAGAGCGGCAGCCACGCCAGCGCTGCCAAAGTAATACGGAAAATACGCATAATCCCACGATTGTACTTCACCGGCGCGGCTATGTTACCTTGGTGGCTTCCGCCCGCCGGATAGCGGTACTCGAAATGAAGTTAGCTTATATTCGTTGGAAGGATGCCGTGGCCGAAGAAGCCGGGGATGCTGGTACCAAGAACCCCCAGGCGCAATTGGTGGAGCTTCAGGAAATCGGATTCCTTCTGGATGAAAACGAAGAGGCCGTCGTGATCGGGATGGAGATTCATAACGACTCCGAAGTGCGGCCGGGGCGCTGGCGTCTGCATATCCCCAAAGTCAGTATTCAGGAAATGCGCGTAGTGGATCTGGACAAGGCATTCGCCAGAAAGCGCAAGAAGACCGTTTGAGGCGCTGGCGCCGGAACAATAAGCCCACTCTGAATGCAGAAGTATGTCACACTAGGAGTGTGATGAAGGCACTGACCAGGAGAGCCCACGTTATCCTGCCGGAGGATGTCGTGGCCGGCATAGACAGGCTGGTCGGCAAGCGCGGGCGGAGCGCGTTTCTCGCCGAAGTAGCTCGCGAGGAGATTCAAAGACGCCGGCAGCGCGAGGCGCTCAAGGCCGCCGCCAGCTCCTGGAAGGATAAGGACCACCCTGAATTGAGGGGCGGCTCGGCCACTTGGGTGCGGAAGATGCGCGCCGAATCCGAGACCCGGTTCCGGCGAATCCAGCAGCACCGGGATCGCGACTGATGGCCATCCTTCTCCTCGACACCACCGTCATCGTCGACGCGATCAATGGCAAGAAACAACGCCACCTGCTTCTCGACGAATTGCTGGTTCAGCGGAACCTTCTGGCTTGCTGCGGGATCAACGTCACGGAGGTGTACGCCGGCATGCGGCCTCACGAAGCCAGCCTCACGGAAGCCTTCTTGCAAAGCCTCAAGTTCTACGAAGTGACCTGGGAGGTCGCCCGGCTTGCGGGCGAGTTGCAGAACCGCTGGCGTAAGAAAGGGCACACCCTTTCCCTGCCCGACGTCACCATCGGCGCCGTGGCCTTGACCCACGGGCTTACGCTGCTGACGGACAACCGCAAGGATTTCCCGATGCCCGAGCTGGCGCTCTACTCCCTCCCGTAACGTGGGCCCAACCACAGCCACCAACCCACGCCCGCGAATGTTGTTACGATGATTTCACAGCGGCTGTTTTCGAGACAGCGGAACTGGCGCAGCGCGCCGCTGGAGAAAAGAGGATTGGATGGGAACTGGCCGGAACTCCGGCGCGACACCGGCTATCGACTCGGGCCAAGACCGGCGCACCGTTGTCTCGTGGCTGCTGGGAGGCGGAGTCGCCGCTTCGCTCGCCTCGTTCTTCTATCCCGTCCTTCGCTTTGTGAACCCGCCATCGATTTCGGAAGCCTCCGTGAATGAGGTGGACGCGGGCAAAGTGCAGGACCTCAAGCCCAATTCGGGAAAAATCGTGAAGTTCGGAAATAAGCCCGCCCTGCTGGTGCGGATCAATGACACCGAGTGGAAGGCGTTTTCCGCCGTGTGCACCCATCTGAACTGCACCGTCCAATACCGGGAATCGCGCCACGACATCTGGTGCGCCTGCCATAACGGCACCTACGACTTGAACGGCCGGGTGCAATCCGGACCTCCGCCCAGGCCGCTCGAGGAGCTGGTGGTGCAGATCCGCGGCGACGAGGTTGTCATTTCGCGCCGGGCGTGACGGAGAGAACCAACTTGCCTGCGACCGACCCAAAAAACAAAACGCTCGACTGGTTGGATGAACGGACCGGCTGGCGCATGGTCCGCGATCTGGCGGACCACAAAGTGGTGCCCATACACGCCGGCACCGCCTGGTACTACTTCGGCGGCATCACCCTGTTCCTGTTGGGAATCCAGGTGATCACCGGG
>PMYB01000109.1 GCA_003170915.1 Bryobacterales bacterium
CCCCTCCTTATCAGCAACTTACAGTCCCCCTGCCCCTTCTCAATCCCCACCCCATCGCCACCCGCCTGCTACTCTGAAGCTGGATACAGGCCTGCGCGCCCACTGCGCAGCCCCAACAGTTTTCTTGCTGGCNNCCGGCAGCCCCTAGAAAGGCTTCACGTCGAACAGCGGCGACGGGAGACATTGGAACCGGTTTCATAATGCCGCGGGATCGGCTTAACGGCTCCCCGTAGGTCTTCATAGAGCCAAGGCGTCGAACCGATGCTCACATAGCGCTATCCAGCGTCTATCCCTGACTCGCAGACGCGGCTCAAACCATTGGCGGCCGGACAACGCACGGCGAAAGTCCGCAGGATTCATCCTGTAGCCCCGGTCGCCGCAACGATTCCGGATCAAGTCCCCCCCTCACACCCGAAGTGTCTTTATCTCCGCTGTCTCCGCGCTCTCTAATCCCCCGGTCCAGCAGTGTACACCCTCAATCCCCGCACGCCCCCATATTCCTCCAACCTCTTCTCCGTGTTTTGTCATTCCCAGCTTCTCAGCGTCTCCGCGGTGAAATTGGCTTCGTTCCGCCACTCGCCCACCACCACCCGCATCCCCGCCCGTTCCACCGCCACCGCCGCCGCGAAGCCCTCCCCGACGTCAATCGGTTCCACCGTCCATTCTCCGCCCAGTTCCGCCCCCGCGCCGTAGAGTCCCACCCCTCGCGCCTTGAGCATGGCTTCGATCCGCGTCCAGCGGCGGAAAAAGTCGCGCTCGTCGAGCGGCTCCCGCTCGCTGGGCGGGAAGAACCGCTCCGCGATGGCTTCGTACTCGGGCAGCGGCCGCAGCCGCTCGATGTCCACCCCGACATCCACCCCGAGCGCCACTCCCACCAGCGCCAACTCGTGCGAGCGCGCCAGGTTGAACCTCACCTCGGGCGCGCCCGGCAGGTAAGGCTTGCCCTTCTCCGCCACCGCAAATTCCACCCGCGCGCCGGTCACTGTCTCCAGAATGACGCGCAACGCCTGGTGCGAGCATTCCCGCCGCAGGGTCGCCGTCGGGCCCTGCAGCCGCACCAGCCAGACGTGCACCTCGCCCGGCTTCAGCACGCCTGCTCCAGGTCCGCCGCCAGCGCCGCCAGAAACTCCGCCTGGCCCGGCTGCATGTAGAAATGGCCGCCGGGAAACAGGCGCACCGCGAAGGATGCCGTCGTCTGCTCCGCCCAGGCTTCAAGCTGCTCCCGCCGCACATTGGAATCTTCGGCGCCCCCGTATGCGCGGATGGCGCAATCGAGCGGCGCGTCTTCGGTGTAGGCGTACCGGCGATACAGCGCCGCGTCCGCGCGCAGCGCCGGCAGAACGGCGCGCATCAGCGCCGCGTCGTCGATCAGTTCGGCCGGGATACCCTGGAGCCGCTGCAACTCTGCGAGAAACTCCTCGTCGCCAGGCGCCGGCGGAGGCGTGTAATTGCGGCGGAACTGCGGCGCACGCGCGCCCGATGCCACCAGCAGCTTCGGAAGCGGCTGGCCGCGACGCCGTAACAGCCGCGCCAGCTCGAACGCCACCGCCGCTCCCATGCTGTGCCCGAAAAACGCAAACGGCTGCGCCAGGTACGGCCGGATGGCATCGGCCAGCGCCGCCACCAGCGGTTCCATGCGCTCGAACGGCGCTTCGGCGATGCGCACCTCCCGCCCCGGCAGCCGCACCGGGCAGATGGCATGCAACAACCGTGCCGGCGCCCCCGCAGCCCCGCCTCCCGCATGAGGGAACCAGAACAAACGCAGCCCCTCCAACGCATCCGCCCCCGGAAACCAAGCCGAAGCCGGCGCCCGGTTTCGCAGCCGCAGCGCCAGCAGGAGGCGTCTGTCGGGTGAGAGAGTTTCGGGAACCGATCTGGAGGGCGCCAACCGCACCTTCGGCCGCCGCAACACTTCTTCGAGGAACCCTTCGAACGGCCCCACGCTGAGCCCCGCCGCATACTCCACCGCCGCTGCGCGCGAGGCTCGCGAAATTGTGCCCCAATGCGCGCGGTCCTCCAGCAGACGCCCCAGCGCCTCGCGCCAAGGCCCCGTCGCTTGCGGCGGCACTTCCGCCACCGGCACCATCTGCTCGTCCAGCCGCGTCTGATACCTGGCGATGGGGTTGACCGGCAGCAGGTACGGCACCCCCATCTTGGCCTCCGGGATGCCGCCCACGTCGCTCGCCATCACCGGCACGCCGCGCAGCATGGCCTCGATCACCATGCGCGAGCGCGCCTCGGCCCACAGCGACGGCACCAGCAGCACGCGGGTCTGCGCCAGCAGCGCGTCGATATCGTCCACCGGCTCGATCACCGTGACGTTGGCCCGCGCCCGCAGCGCCGCCTGGTCCCGCTGGTTGGTGCCCCACATCGGGACGGCCGCAAACGCCGTCTCCGGAAAGGCGTCCGCCAGCGCCAGAAAAATGTCGATTCCCTTCACCGCGCACGGGTTCACCAGCGTGACGAACTGGTTGTCGAACCGCCCAATCTCCGGCCAATCCTCCCACTCCATCAGCGAAATCGGCACGTGCACCGCGTCGATGCCCGCGTGTTTGCGGATGTAATCGGCCACGTACCGGCTCACCCCCACCACCCCATCGGCCGCGCGGATTCGCTCCGTCTTCAACTCGCCCGGAAAGGCGCAGTCGGGGCCGAACGGCAGCGCCAGCGTGGCGCGCGCCAGGTAGACCACACGGGCACTGGGGGTGCCCGGGGCGCCCTCTGGGCCCCCCCGCAGCGCGGTTTCCAGCAGAACCTGCGCCGGGTCGTCGGTCGAAACCAGGATGATCTCCGGCGCGAACGCTTCCACCTGGCCCGCAAAATGCGCCCGCAGGTTGGCGTTGGTCACCGCGTGCACTTCCACGCCCGCGCGCTCGAACGTCACCACTCCGCCCTCCGCCGACATGGGCGTCACGCCGCGATCCGCCAGTTCCTCCAGGTAACGGTCCTGCTCCCGCTCGCCCAGCATGGCGATCCGCGCCGCCACCCGGCAGGCATGCCCGCGCGCCGCCAGCGCCTCCATCAACAACCTGTTGGATTTGTCGCCCCCGCCGTGGGCCGGATAGTAGAGCGAGTTTTGCGCCAGCAGGATGCGCATTACCGCCGCTTCCTCAGCCGCTCGAGCAGCAAGGCGCGCCGCTCGGGCGAGAGCGATTCTATGGTCGCCTGTTCCACGCTGGCCGCGGCGCCTGGCCGAAGCGAGCGCAGGAATGCCTCCATCCCGCCGGCGTCCAGCCCGCTCACGAACCGCCCGGCCGCCAGCCGCGATGCCGCCGATTCTTTTTCGTACGCGCTCCGGCTGGTCAGCAACTCGCGCAGCGCCGCCACCCACGGGGCGGCATCGTTTTCCGGCAGCACCGGCTTCGGCAGCGAGTGCTCGTCGAACACCGCCTCGTAACGCTCGATGGTCTGGACCGGAATCAGGTACCCCGTGCCGAGCTTGGCCTCCTCCAGCCCGCCCGAATTGCTCGCCACCACCGGAATGCCGCGCAGCATGGCCTCCATCACGATCAGCCCGAACCCTTCGTACCACAGCGACGGGTTCAGCAGCACGCGCGTCGGCGCCAGCACTTCATCGATGTCCTTCACGTCCGGCAGAAACCGCACGTTGGGCAAGCGCCCCAGGGCGCAACGGTCCGCGGCCGTGGTGCCCCATCCCGGCACCACCCCGAACTCGTACTCGGGCAGCCGCTCCGCCGTCTCCAGAAAAATCGAAATGCCCTTCACCGCGCACGGATTGATCATGAGGATCAAGCCCCGCTCGAAGTTCCCGTAGTTGGCGAACGGCCCCGCCCCGTAAATCGGCGGATGGATCACCGCCGCCGCGCGGCCCAGCGCGCGCTCGATGTAGTCCGCCATGTGCCGCCCGATGGCCACGATTCCCGCCGATCGCGCCACCAGCTCCGCCGCGTGCCGGTCGGGGTTCCAGCTCGCCGGGCCGAACGGATAGAACTGCGGCGTGTGCGCCAGGTAGACCACGCGCCCCGGGGCCGAATGGTGCGCCTCGCGAACGAGCGCGTGCCCCAGGTCCTCCGACGACACCAGGACCCAATCCGGCCGCCACTCGAGAATCTGTTCCCGCAGCGCCTGGACCCGGCGCGATTGGGGCCCTCCGCACGCCATGCGGCATTCGTGCCCCGCGGACGCCAGGTGGCGGAGCCAGACCAGGTTGCTGCGCGTGGCCCCGCCTTGCGGTGGCTCGTAGGACGCATTCGCCGTCAGCAGAATCCGCATGCGCTAGGAATCCTGTTCTTCCGCCAGCAGCACCCGCACCTCTTCGTCCGACAGCTCTTCCAGCTCTTTCAACAATTCCCGGTAGTCCCCGCCCGCCTGTTCGATTTCCTTCAGCTCGACCGCTTTGGCCAGCTCCGCCACCGTGAATTCGCCGCTGTATACGACTTCGAGCGAAAGCTCGACGCCATAAATGTGCCGCACGCGCGAGAGCAACTGCACCGCCAGCAGCGAATGCCCGCCCAGCTCGAAGAAGTTGTCGTGGATGCCCACCGCGGGCACGTTCAGCAGCCCCGCCCACAGTTCCGCCAGCTCGCGCTCGAGCGGCGTCCGCGGCGGAGCGGACAAAACCGGCGCTGGCCGCCGCGACGCCATTCGAATGCGCTCCAGAATCCGCTCCGGATCGCGCAACTCGGTGGCGATCTTGACGTAGTCGATGCTTGTAGGGCAGGCCTTCGGCCTGCCAACCTGGGGTTTGGGCAAGTCTGGGACAGGCGCCGCCGCACCCAGCGACTCCAGGAACAGCGCCGCCGGCCGGTTCCGCTGTCCCGCCACGAACGGAATCTCCACCCGCGCCAGCCCCCGCTCCATCGCGATTTCACCGAGCCGCGCCACCATGCGATGCTCGACGCCCCGCCCCAGTACCCGGCAGCTCAGCAGAAAAGTGTCCGCCACCAGCGCGCCGCCCGCGCAACGGAAGATTACCACGCCCGTAAGCCCGTAGCTTCCGAACCGGTCCTTCACGTCCACCGTGAGGCATTCCGCCTCGCCGGATGCCAGCAACGCCTGAATCTCCGCCTCGGTGCGCCGCACGCAACTGGCATTCATCTGGTTGGTGCGTTGGGTGAGCTGCGCCACACGCGCCAGTTGCGCCGGTTGCATGGGAGCGATCCCGACTTCCAACTGCAACGACGCCAGAAACTCCTCGAGGCTGGCCGACGAGCGCTCGGCCTTGGCCCGCTCCGCCTGCTGCGCGTATAGTTCCGGCCTCTTCCGGTCCTCTTCCGTCACGCGCGCACGGTCGAACGCCCACACGTGCTTGAGGAACTCGGGGATGTCCTCCGCCCGCGCCGGCAGCGGCAGCGCCAGCGCCTCGGGACAGCCGGCCTGCGCTTCCGTGCACTCCTTGGGGTTATCGTCCACCAGGATGAAACTGTCGAGACCCAGCCCCAGTTCCTCGGCGATGGAGGCCAGGTTGGCGCTTTTCGGTTCCCAGTTCACGCGCCGCGCAGCGAAATCCTCCAGCCGCAAGGGCATTTCCGGGTGGGCGCGAAACGTCTCCGTCACGTCCTCCTCATTGTTCTTGCTGGCCAGCGCTAGCAGCATGCCCGCGCGCCGCCGTTCCGCCATGAACTCCTGCAACGCCCGTCGCGGCGCGTCCACCACCACGCCCCGCGGGCCGTCTTCTCCGCAGATGCCCGCCCACAGCGTTTCATCGCAATCCAGGGCGATCGCTTTGTATGGCGGCGTTGCGATGGCGTGGATCTTGCGCGCGATGGCCGTCGCCAGCGCCACGAAGAATACCGGCGTGTACGGCACGTGGCCCAATTCGTCGCCGTGCGGATCGTGGCGCTCCGCCACCGGCTCCGGCGTGACCAGGTGCACCGCCGCAAGATCCGCCGTGCCTTCCCTCACCATGCGCTCCGCCTTTTCGACCGTGGCCTCGTGCTTCGGCGACGGCGGGCAAATCGCCAGGATCAGCGGGGCTGAAAACGATGCCGCGGCCGCGCGGACGGCCTCCGCCAGCCGCCGCGCGCGTTCCTCCAGACCGGCCGCGCCTCCGTCGCGCAGCCAGTCCTCGAACCGCAGCAGTCCGACATTGAACCCGCCGCGATTGCGCGCAAACAGTCCCGCCGGGTCCAGCAATTGCTGGAAGAGCTGGTTATAGCCCGCGAATCTGATCTCGTAGTCGAGCCCCAGTTCCCGCGCCCAAAATTCCAATCCAGGCTGAATGGCTTCGGCGGTGAACGTAGCGCTAATGGCGATCGCGCGATCGTCGTGCGGCATGAAACTCCATTATAGAAGCCTGCCGCAACGCGATCTCAAGTCTCCTAATGCTTCCCGAACATGGCCGAGGCGTCCGCGCGGCGCCGGGGTGCCCCCTGGGCCGCGCGCCTTGGGACGCGGGTGTCTGGCCCCTACGCCACTATCTTCGGCTGGATGACGGCCACGCCGATAGCCTTCATGTAATCGGTGAGCCGGGTGAGCATAGCGTCGCCGGTGTAAGTCCCCACGATCGCTCCTCCGGAGCCTGCGAAGTTGGCGCTGGCGCCGGCCTTGCGGGCGGCGTGAACCATCTCCAGGTTGCCCTGGTCAATCTGGTAAATGCGCGCGCGCAAATCGAAGTTGGCGTCGATCAGCTCGCCCAACCGCTGGTAATCGCGGCGCAGCAGGCATTCCCGGCCTTCGGCGGCGTAGCCCGCCCAGGTTTTCATGGCTTCCACTACTGGGGGGTCGCCGCGCCGCCAGCGCTCTCCCAGGTTGCCGTGAAACACCTCGGTTCCTTCGCTGAGCGAGGTGCGATAAGCGACATAGACGTTGGGCATCAGGGCCGGGTCCAGGCTCTCATATTCGCCGTAACCGCGGGCGTCCATCAGGCTGCGGGAGAAATCCATGTAAACCAGCCCCTGGTAGGCCTGAACTACGCGATCCTGAAGCCCGGCAGGGACGTTCAGCTCGCGGGTTTCCGTCTCCAGAACCAGGTTCGCCTGAATGGGAAGCGGTATGTCGAGGTCATAGTATTGACAAAGGGCGCGCAAGGAGGCTGTGATAATGGCGCTCGATCCGCCCAGGCCGAGACGCTGGGGAACACTGGATTCGTACTCCAGAGTGAAGTTCCGGTTCTCCAGATCGATCCCCTTCTCGCGGCAGTATTCGATGAGCCTGACAATCAGTGCCTGGATGATCCGGATACCGCCGTAGTAACCTCGCCAGCGCGTAGTCCGGTAAAGGTCATCGAGGTTCTCGAAAACCGGCAGATCCGCCTTGGAGAGTTTGATTTCCAGCCGGGCGCTGGGGTAGAGCAGGACGCGCGCACGGAAGTTGGACATGACAAAGGCAATGGTCTTGCCGAAGTAACCGTCGCTCGGATTTCCCAGGAGTCCGGCGCGTGCATAACCGTAGGTTTCAATCATCGTTCAGCTCGCTCGGCGGAATCGATCAGGATGGTCACTGGCCCGTCGTTCACAATGTGAACTTGCATCATCGCTTGAAAAACGCCGGCTTCCACCGGGACCGGGCCCCGTTTCGCGGATTCCACAAAGTAATTATAGAGATCCTGCGCCTGCTCCGCCGGCGCGGCCTGGTCGAAGCTGGGGCGCCGTCCTTTGCGGCAGTCGCCATAGAGCGTGAACTGCGAGACGATCAGCAGCGATCCGCCGGCCTCCTGCACGTTGCGGTTCATCTTTCCATCCTCGTCGGGAAAGATCCGGAGGCCGAGAAGTTTCCCGGTGAGATAGTCCGCATCCTCGACGGTGTCGGTCCGGGAGACTCCCAGAAAAACAAGCAGGCCCGTCCTTATAGACCCTGTAGTACCATTATTCACTGTAACGCGGGCTTCTCTTACACGCTGAATCACCAATCTCATGTTTCTTCATCTTGACACAGACAGAGCCGTCTTATGTTATAGTGTGCGGGGGTGTACCCATGGCACGAAGCAATATAGAAGACCTGGCCACGCTGGAGATGGCGCTGGTTGGTTATCAAGTCGAGAAAGAAAAGATCGAAAGCAAGATCCGCGAGATTCAATCGCAACTCAAGGGCAAGCCGGTCGTGGCGCCCGCAAAGAAGGCCCCTGGCGTAAAACGCGTGCTCAGCGCCGCGGCGCGCCGGCGCATCTCCAAGGCACAGAAGAAGCGCTGGGCCGAACATCACAAGCGCATGGCGCAAGCCGCCAAATAAGGGTGACCGGGCGCTCAGCGCCGTAACTTACTTCGCTCCAGAGCGAGCTCCCAACCGAAGCGGATTACTATATCCTCGACTGGCCCTTCGGCCGCAATCACTCCTTGCTGAAAGAATACCGCGCGGTCGCACAAGGCCCTGGCGAAGGGAACATCGTGCGTGGCCAGAATCTTGGGCTGCGGTAAGCGGACCAGCAGTTCGGCCAGAGCGCCCTGGCCGGGCGGATCGAGAGAAGTAGTAGGTTCATCGAGCACGAGGATCTCGGGATCCATGGCCAGGATTCCGGCGATGGCGACTCTCTTCTTCTCGCCGGCGCTCAAGTGATAAGGCGCCTTGGCGGCCGCCGCGGACATGCCCACCGTCTGGAGAGCGGCCTGGGCGCGCTCGACGGCGTCCTGACGGCTCATACCGCTGTTGAGCGGCCCGAATGCCACGTCTTCCAGAACCGTGGGCATGAAGAGCTGGCTTTCCGAATCCTGAAACACGAGGCCGATTTTCCTGCGAATTTCCGGTATGTTTTGCGGGTTCACGGGAAGGCCGCAAACTTCCACGATGCCTTCGCCGGCCAGCAATCCATTCAGGTGCAGCACGAAGGTGGTTTTGCCGCTCCCGTTAGCGCCGAACAGCGCCACGGTCTCGCCTCGCTCGAGGCGGAAATCGACTCCATTGAGCGCGCGGGTGCCATCCTCGTAGCAATACCGCAGGCCGCGCACTTCGATGAGGGGCGGCATCATAGAGCCCTCTCGACGGCGGCACGCAGGAGCACCGGCGCAAGCGAGGCGAATAGCGTGAAGACCGCGTCGGTTGCGCGAAAACGGAGCGCGGCGGCCGGCTGGAAGCGTCCCAGGAAACCGCGCGCGAGCATGGAACGGTGAATGTCTTCGGCGCGTCCGTAGGAGCGCGCGAAGAGCACGGCGAGCGCGCCCGCCGCGGCGCGGAAACGGGCGCCGGCCATGACACCGCGGACGGTGGCCCCGCGCGACGCCGCGGCAATCGTCATGTGCTGGGCTTCTTCGGAAATCACAAACAGGTACCGGTAGAGAAACTGCGCCACCATTAGTAGAAAACGCGGAGCGCCGATCGTCTCGAGCCCGCGCAAAAGGGCCGGAAACGGCGTGGTCGAGACCACCAGCAAAACGGCCAGGGCCGAAAGATAGCTCTTGAGCAACAGGGAGAAGCCGCGCGCCGGGTCGCCGGTCAACCAGCAGACGGCGGCGAAAATCAGCGAGAAGGGAAGCACGATGGCCGCGCGGGCGAGCGCTCTAAAAAGCGGCAGCCGGGCCCAAATCAGGGCCGCGGAAAGCAGCAGAACGAGCGCCACGCCGAGAACCGGAAGAGCGCGATGCGCGGTGGCCAGCACCACCAGGAATACCATCAGCGCGGCGATCTTGGCGCGCGGGTCGCGGCGATGCAGGACGCTCGCTCCCTGGCTCCATCGCTCGAGAACCACGTGATGCAATCAGACGCTCCTCTTGCGGGCCACCGCGCGGCCGATCAACAGACACGCGCCATAGATCAGCGCCAGGCCGGCCAGCCCGGCGCTGGCTTTGCGCAGCCAGCCGGTTTGGAAGAAGGCGGCCTGGTAGCCGGTCAACGGAGTGGTTACGAGGCTTCTGACATGCGAGGCGATGCCCGTCTGGAGGCCCAGCTTTTCGATGCCATCCGGGGCGGTGGAGGCCACCAGCACGCCAACCGCGGCCAGCAACACCGCTGCCAGGCCGATGGCGCCCAGGGCGAACGAGCGGCCGGTTTCCGGCTTCCGGACGAAGCCCGGCTGAATGGTTTCGAGAGCCTCGATAACCGCCAGAGTGATGGCGCCCTCCAGGAGAGCCGACACCACAAACAGGGCGAGCGAAACGCCGAGCACGGAAGCCGGCATGGGGACGCCGGAAACCAGCAACTCCGCCAGTGCGAGCACGGCGCTGGCCAGCAGAGACAGGGCGCCGCCGGCGAAGATCGCCAACTTGCGCCAGCGGCCTCCACCCCAGAGGTAGAACGGAAGATAGCCCGCCAGCACGCCCACCAGGGCCATGTTGATGAGGTTGGCGCCCATCGCCAGGATGCCGCCGTCTTGAAAGACCAGCGCCTGAATGGCGATGATGGCGGACATCACCACGCTGGCCGCGGCGGGTCCCAGCGTGTAGGCCAGCAAAGCGCCGCCCACCAGGTGGCTGGTGGTGCCGATTCCCACCGGAAAGTTGATCATCTGGGCGGCAAACACAAACGCGCCCATGACGCCCAACAGAGGGACTCTGGAATCGTCGAAACCGCGCTGCGCGCGGCGCACGATGTAGCCGAGAGCCGGCGCCGCGGCCACGTCCATAGTGGCCCACACGGGCGTCGAGAGAAATCCATCCGGTATGTGCACGATCGCCTCCCACGGTAGCACGATTGCCAGGATCGTGCCACCGCATGACGGAATATGGCCGGTGCTAATATGTGTACGCATGAGCGAACTCAGCCGTATTGGCGTGGCGATCGATGCCGGCCTGCTGGACAAGTTCGACCGGCTGATCGCGCAGCGCGGCTATACCAACCGGTCGGAGGCGTTTCGCGACTTGATTCGCGACGAGTTGGTGGAAAAAGCCTGGGAATCGCCCGACAGCCACGTGGTGGGCACCGTCACCCTGGTCTACGATCATCACGTGCGGCTGCTGAGCGAAAAGCTGACGGGGATTCAACACGACTTTCACCACTCGATCCTATCCACCCTGCACGTCCACCTCGACCACGACAATTGCCTGGAAGTGCTGGTATTGCGGGGCAGGGCGTCGGAAGTGCGGAAGGTGGCGGATGCGCTGATCAGCACCAAAGGAGTCAAACACGGGCGGCTGACCATCACCTCATCGGGGGCGGAGCTGAAGTGATTGTCGGAACGGGGGTGGATCTGGCGGAAGTGCGGCGCATCCGGGCCTCCATCGAGCGGTTTGGCGTGCGGTTCATCGAACGCATTTACACGCCGGCGGAAATCGCATACGTGGAGCGCAAGGCCAACCGCTGGGAGCGCTACGCGGCGCGCTTCGCGGCTAAAGAGGCGGGCATGAAGGCCATCGGTACGGGCTGGAGGCACGGCGTGAGGTGGCAGGATTTCGAGGTGGCCAACCTGCCTTCGGGAAAGCCCACGCTGCGGCTGCACGGAGTGGCGGCGCACGTTGCGGACAAACTGGGCGTCCGCAACGTTTCGCTATCGCTCACACATACGGCGGAGCTGGGGATGGCTCACGTGATTCTGGAGGATTAGCCACCGCGCGCAATTGCGCGTCTTCCAGGCGCGTGGCCTCCTGCCAGGTGTAGATCATGCGGTGAATCACGGTGAGGTTGGAGAGCACCGCGATGACCCACAGCACCGCGGCCATGCGGCCGAACAGCGCGCCGATGATGATCAGGACGATGCGCTCGGGCCGTTCGAGGAAGCCGACCTTGCATCGCGGAATGGTGTTTTCGGCGCGCGCGCGAGTGTAGCTCACCATCACCGAGCCGGTCATGACGACCGCGGTGAGCACGATATAAAAAAAACGGTTGATGGAGGCGTAGTAGACCAGCAGGCCCACGTAGAGGGCGAGGTCGGAGTAGCGGTCCACCACCGAATCGAAGAAACCGCCGAAGCGCGTCACCTGGCTGGTGGCACGCGCCACGCGGCCATCCACCATGTCGAACAGGCCGGCGGCGATGACCACCACGGCGGCCCACCGGAAACTGCCCCGCGACAATAGCCATGCGGCGTAGATGTTGATCAACAGCCCGATAAAGGTCAGGACGTTGGGATGAATTTTGGAGAGCGCCAGCCAGCGGACAATGCGGTCGATGATGGCGCCGAACACCACACCGATGGCGCGGGTATACGTCATATTTCAGCCGATTGCATCATGGATGGTGGTCAGCTTCAGGATCTCAAGCTCCTTCACTCCCCCGGGGCTCGTCACCCTCACCACGTCGCCCTCTTCGTTGCCTAGCAGCGCGCGGCCGATCGGAGACGTCGTGGAGATCTTTCCATTGGCGGCGTCGGCCTCCTCGGTGGTGACCAGGTTGTAGGTCAACTCTTCTTCGCGCTTGACATCCAGCACGACGACCGTCGAACCGAGTCCCACCTTGTTATGCGGAATCCTGGAGAAGTCGATCATGGACATCTCCGCCATCCGCTGTTTCAACTGGTTGATGCGGGCGTTGACGAAGCCCTGGCGTTCCTTGGCGGCGTGGAACTCGGCGTTTTCACTCAGGTCGCCGTGGGCCCGTGCCTTGAGGATTTCCTTGGGAAGCTCGACGTGCAGCTCGTACTCCAACGCGGCAAGGTCGTCCTGTAATTTCTTCTTGATGTCGGTCATCGAACCGCAACCGCTCCCAGGGTTACATTATAGCCTTACTCGACCGGCAGCACGCTGGCCTTGGAATCGACCCCGCCGATGGACACCATGATCGGCTGGAGACCCGTGGGGGCGTTCGAAGGCACATCCACGTTCACCTGGTACAAGCCAACCCACCCCGGCGACAGGCCGCTGAAGTCGACGTGCGCGGCGATGTTTCCGATCGTTACCGTAGCCGTACCGGTGTTGGCCAAAGGCGGCGGCAGCGGCGTGGGCTCGCCGGAGAACTCCTGTTGGTCCACCGGTCCCAGCCCGTTGACATAGAGCACGATGGTCTGGCCGCGTTTGGCCGGGTTAGCTTGGGTGAAGACCACGCCATTGTTATCGGTGGCGGCCGCCGACAGGTGGCCATTATCGTTGAATTCGAAGATACCCGGCGAGTAAGTGTTCAGGGGCACGGTGTAAACCGCGCTGGCAATATAACCTTCCGACACGGTCATCGCGACCGACGACTGTCCCTGGAACTCCCATGGAATTTGCACGTCCACCTGGCCCGGGCTGACGAAGTGAATGTGGCCCGGTAAGCTGAGACCTCCGCCGTCGAAGCTGACGCTCACGGTGCCAACCGAGACCGGCAGGGAGAGCGTGGGGGTGCCGACGACGGCATCCGCCAGAGATGCGCCGAAGATCGAAATGTAGGAGCCTGGAGCGAGTCCCCGACCCACCTGGAAACTGCCCGTGTTGACTACGCCGTTACTGTTAATCGCGGGAAGAGGCAGCGCGTAGCCGTCGAATTCCACGCTGAGTCCGCCCGCGGTAGCCGTGAAGATCTGGTCGCCAGGCTGTGGGCCGATATTAACTATGGCGAACGCCATCCCCGCCCGGTCCGTGGCCGAGTCCGCCACGTCGATGCTGCCGCCGCCCTTCACAACGTTGAACACCGGCGCCTGAGCCGTGACGGGCACGCCATACTGGTCCACCATTTCGAAACCCAGGCAGCAGGACTGAAGCGTGCTCACGGCGGTGGTAAACGAGCCGCTCGAGACCGGGAAGATGTTATACGGCACGCCGTCCCCCACAAAATACAGATACGGCACGCGCAACGTGGGTCCGGCGCCGGTGATGACGATGAACCCTTCGTAGGAACCGGGGCTGGGGCGGCTGCCCTTCAGACTGACCGTCAAGGTGCTGGACGCGTTGGGCCCTAGCGTGACGCTCGGCTGCGATATCGCCACGGTCGCGCTAGAGGTATCGCGCGGCTGCACCTGCAATCCGAAGGTAGCGGTGGAGCTATCGACGTTGGTGATCTTCAGTGCGAGGGAACTGTTTACCGTGGTGGAGGTGATGGCCCCGAAGGAAAGCGTGGCCGGGTCAAGCGTGGCGGCCACGTTGACCGCGTCCCCCACGCTCAGCTTGCCCGCGCCCACGGCATTGGCCCGAGCCGTGACGCCGCCATCCGTCACATCCTGCGTGGCGGTATTCACCACCGCCGATTTGAGTTGTGCGGGTGTCCAGGCGCTGTGATTCTGTTTCACCAGCGCCACCGCCCCCGCCACCATCGGGACCGCGTAACTGGTGCCCGTCACGCTGGTATATCCCGTGGCGTTGTACGCGTCGCCGTTGGGGTCGAGTGTCTGGGCGGCGGTGTAGAGGTCGGCGCCGGGCGCCACCAGTTCCGGCTTGATGACGAATGTCGGGGTGCTGCCAAAGTTTCCGATGGAAGGCCCTCGCGAAGAGCTGGGCCACACCGTGTTGGTCGCGGCGCTCACCGGCGTGAAAGTCAGGTCCAGGGTGACGGTTGCGCCGGGGTTCGCAGCCAGGTAATTCTTCAGCGCCGCGCCATCCGTGTTCCCGATCATGACGGCCGGAATGCCGGCGTCTTGCGCGAACACGCTCAGCGGCGTATCCGAGCCGCTTTCCCGATAGAGAATGACGCCAACGGCGCCCGCATTCTGCGCGTTGATCACCTTGTTGCTGTACAGGCAGGTGCCGCGCTGGATCAGCGCGATGGCCCCCGCGAGCGAGCCCGCCGGCAGAGCGGAGCAGGCCAGCCCGTCGTTCTGCAATTGGGTCACATCGCGGACCGGCGCCGGCGGCGGCGGGACTTGGGGGCCGTCGCCAAACAGGGCGCGGATGTTCTGCAAGTTCGACGGCGCGCCCGGACCGCTCACGTGCACCGCCTGGTAGAACACGTGGGAATTCATGGACGCCCCCACGGTGATGGCGGAAGGCGCTGTGCCGGGCGTGTGGATCGAATTCAGGGTGGGGTAGTTGGCAGCCGTGCTGCCGTCGTTGCCGGCCGCGGTCACCACCACCATCCCCAGCGTGACCGCGTTCTCGACGGCTTCGACGAGGACGTCGCAGTGGGTGTCGCCATTGGAACCGGCGCAGCTCGGATCGACGTCCAAGGGGCTGTAGGTGGCGGGATCGCCCTCGCTCATCGAAAGCGTCACCACGTCCATGCCATCATCCACGGCGTTCGTGAGCGCGGCCACCAGGACCGCCGCATAGGTGTAGTCGTTCACACCCGGCGAGCCGAAAATCTTGTAATTGCCGAGGAACGCTTTGGGCGCCACGCCCTGGATAGTGGCCGCCGGCCCCGTGTTCTGCACGCCCGCCGCAATCATGGCGATGGCCGTTCCGTGGCCCATGTGGTCGCGCGGCGAGTAGTCGTCCGGGGTATCGTATACCGCCGCATCCAGCGCCACGTAGCTGCGCGCCACAATCACCTTGTTGTTGGTGTAATTGGCATCGCCCTGGGGGAAACCGGACGGCGGTTTCAGCGAGGAGTCCTGGAATCCCGGGTGATTCTGATCGATTCCCGAATCGACGATCCCGATCCTGACGCCGGCTCCGCCGTTGGGGACGCCTCCCACCGGGATGTTCACCAGGCCCACCGCCTTGTCGAGGGCTGGCTTGTAACGGGGCGGGTGAACCACGCGGACCACCCCAGGCATGCCAATCAGTTGCGCGGCTTCTTCGCGGGTGGCCTTCACAAAAACGGCGTTGAGCAGAGTCTGCTCGGTGGAAATCACTTTCACGTTGCGGCGCGCCAGCTCCGCAAGCACGCCGCTCTGGGCAGTACGAATCCGCTGAAGATGGGCCTGCGCCGCGGGGCCATGGAGCGCGGCGCGGGACTCGACCTTCCGGGCTACCGGCGTATCCTCGAGGACTAACGCGTAGTCCGCCAGGCGGGTGGGTGTCTGGCCGAACGCCGCGGATACGAGCAATATAAGGATAAGCGGCAGTGGTTGGGGTCTCATGTACTCAGCCCTCCCTGGCACGGAGAATCTCATCGGCCACTTCGGTGGCGGCGCGCATCTCACGAACGTCGTGAACGCGAACGATGTGGGCTCCGCCCAGCACGCAGGCAGTCACCGCCGCGGCGGTGGCGAACTTGGTCTCTTCGAGGTCCGGGTGGGCCAGGAAATGCTTGCGGGACGGTCCCACCATGATGGGCAGATCCAGGCCGGTGAGCTCCGATAGCCGGCCCAGGATCAGCGAGTTCTGCTCCTTGCGTTTTCCAAAGCCGATGCCGGGGTCGATCACCAGCTTGGTCTTGTCAATTCCCACGTGGCGGGCGCGGCTGACGGTGGCATCGAGATCGCGCTTGATCGCGCCCATGGGGTCGGGCATGGGGCCGAGCTTCGCCCAGTTCTCGGGCAGCCCGCGCATGTGGTTGAGAACCAGGCCGGCGTCGTGGTTGGAAACCGTGCGCGCGAGCTGCGGCTCGAAGGTGAGGCCGGAGGGGTCGTTGATGATCTCGACCCCCAGCTCGAGGGCGCGCTCCGCCACTTCCGCCTTGTAGGTGTCCACGGAAACGGGGATGCTCAAGCGGTCCTTCAAACGCTTGAGGACGGGGATGAGCCGCCGCATCTCCTCGGCGGCCGAAATGCGCGCCGAGCCGGGCCGCGTGGATTCCGCGCCGATATCGACGATGTCGGCTCCCTGCTCCTCGAGCTCGATAGCGCGGGCAAAGGCGCGATCGGGATCGGCGTACTTGCCGCCGTCGGAAAACGAATCCGGCGTGACGTTCAACACCGCCATCAGGACGGTGCGCTCGCCGAGCTTGATCTCGCGGCGCTGCAGCTTCCAGTAAAAAAGCTTTCTCACCTATTTCCAATTTCGCACGTTTTGAAAATGCGGGGCGGACGGCCGGGGCCAACGGTGGTAAACTCATGTTGGCTGGAAGGCCAGGAAAGGGGATTTTAGATGAGGCATTTGAGCATGGCGGCACTCGCGCTTACGGCCGCATTCGCGGCTGTCGCCGGCGTGGGATGCGCTACCAAGAAGTACGTTCACGAAACCATGGCCCCGGTGCAGAAGAAGGTCGAGGACCTCGACAAAAAGAACACCGAGCAGGACACCTCCATCGCGGCGTTGGAAAGGGGGGTGTCCAGAGCGGATGAGCGCGCCCAGGGCGCGGATAACAAGGCTGGAGATGCGGCTCGCGAGGCCGCCCGCGCCAACGAGCAAGCAGCCCTCGCCAACAAGCAGGCCGGTGCGGCGCAATCCGAGGCCGAGAAGGGAGTCGCTCAGGCCGATCGGGCTGAGCGCTCCGTGGGAACCCTTGGAATCAAGGTCGAGAACATGGACAACTTCAAGCTCGCCTCCACCGAGGCTGTCCTGTTCGCCATCGGTAAGAGCGAGTTGAGCACGGAAGCCGAGGCGCAACTCGACGCCTTCGTCGCCAAAGTCGTTTCGATGAAGCACTACGTCGTGGAGGTACAGGGATTCACCGACTCGACCGGCTCGTCCGCGATCAATCTGGACCTCAGCCGGCGCCGTGCGGCTGCCGTGGTTCGGTACCTGACCCTGGATCGCAAGGTCCCGCTGTTTCGGGTGAATCCCATGGGTTACGGAAAGGAGAACCCGGCTTCGGACAACAAGACGCGCGATGGGCGCAAACAGAACCGGCGCGTGGAGGTGAGATTGTTCACTCCCGACCTCGGCTCCTAACAGGCGGCGCGGCGGGAGGAGATCCACCGGAAGGTGTACGATAGGCAACGTGGGCGTGGAAAACGTCAATCCTCACGAGGAACTCAAGAAGCTCGACGAGCAGATCGAGTCGGCCGCCGAGCTTGCCGCACTGAAGCCGATCTATTTCCGGCTGAATGAAATCATCCAGGCTTTCCCTGGCGATTTCGACGTACAGTTCACAGGAGACGAAATCAAGCAGCGCCTGATAGCGCGTGGCACGCTGCTCAAGCAACAGGAAACCTCCCCGCCGCCGCCTCCCGCTCCGCCTCCGCCTGCGATGCCGGCAGCACCACCACCTCCGGCGCCATCTGATTTCCTGGATACCGTGGCGCCCGCCCCGGCTGCCGCACCCGAATCGCCGGTGATGCCCGCGGCGACGCCGTTGCCGCTGTCATACCCTTTATTCGACTCGGCTCCGCCGGAACCGCCACCGCCCGCACTCGCGGTGACGTCTGAGAATCAGCCCCAGCCGGTCACGCGCCCTCCGGCACAGCCGCCCTCACCGCCGCGCCCCACGGTCAAGCGGAACCGCGCGGTGGTGATCGGACCAATAGCGGGTCTGCTGGTTGCACTGGTACTTGTTCTGTTGGTGATGCATCAAACTCGCAAACGCAACGCGAACAACGTGGCGGCCGTCGAAGTCGACATTGCGACCACTCCCGCGGGTGCGTCCGTGAGGGTGGCTGCGCAACAGTCCGCGGGGGTGCCCCCTGGGCCCGGCGGGCACGAGACTACCTGCACATCCAACTGCAAGCTGGCGCTGACGCCGGGCGCCTACCAGGTTTCCGCGTCTCTGGACGGGTACGAACCCGCGGCGGGCGCCGTCACGGTGACGGCCCGGCAGCCGGCGGCGGTCAGCCTCATACTTCAGCCGCAGGCACAATCGGTTCGCTTGCTGACCGATCTGAACCAGGGCAAAGCGGTGGTGGACGATCAACCGCCGGCCGATCTGCAGGAAGGTCAGTTGGTGCTCGACAAGGTGGCTCCGGGCAAACACACCGTGAAAGTGGCCGGGCAGAACGGGGAGGCCTCGTTTTCGTTTGAGATGGTGGGTGGGCGGCTGCCGGCCGTGGCCGGCCCCGTAAACGCGCGGAACATGATCGCGGTGCTGGTGGCCAGCTTCGGGAAGCAGGCGCGCGTGGTGACCAGCGCGGGTCCCTGGAAGCTCGCGGTCAACGGCCAGCCGCAGAGCGATGCCGGTCCGGCCGGAACGGACCTCACGGGTTTTCACCCGGGTGTGAATGAGATCGTAGTGGGCGAGGGCCGGGATGAGCGCAACATGAGCGAAAGCTTCGGGGCCGCGCCCATGCTGACCGCATTCCTGAAAACGGACGTCAATGCGGGCACCCTGATTGTCGCGACGGGCCAGGACGACGTGCGCGTGTTTCTGAACGACAAGGAATACCGCCGGCGCACCCAGCGTGGCCAGTTGCGAGTCCAGACCCTCGGAAAAGTGGCGGTGCGGGTGGCCAAGAGCGGGTTTCAGGACGAGCCCGCGCAAACCGTCGATGTGAAGAAGGGCGCGGAGGTGCGCCTGCAGTTCGAGCTGAAACCGCAGCCGCAATTCGGAGCGCTGGAAATCCACGGGGCGATGGCCGGCAGCGAGGTCCTGGTCGATCGGAAGAGCGCCGGCACGGTGGGGCCGGACGGATCGTTCAGCCTCAGCGCCATCCAACCGGGCGACCACACCATCGAGCTGCGGCGCGAACAGTACCTGCCGAAGCGACTGCAGCGGTCCTTCCATGCGGGCCAGGCTGTAGTGCTGGCGGGCGCGGACGTAGTGTTGGCCGCCGCCAACGGCACCATCCGGATCGCACGCAACCCCGCATCGGCAACCATTACTTACCGCCGCGGTGACGAAACGGAGTCGCACGAAGCGCGCGGAAACCAGATTGAATTGCCCGCGGGGAGCTACGCATTTTCGGCGAGCGCACCGGGATTCGCCGAATTCACGACAAGGGTCCAACTGGCCGCCGGCGAAGACCGGGAAGTGGACTTCACGCTGGCTCGCGAGCGGCCGGCCGCGCCTCCACCGGTAGCGGCAAGCGGAATGGCGGAGTTTGAGGGCGCGCAGGGCTGGAAGAAGGAGGGCGACAGTTGGGTCCACAAGGGTGGCGGATTTGTGCCCTATAAGCTGCCGCCCAAGGGCGTCTTCACCTTCACAGTGCAACTGCTCAAAGGCGGCGGCGTATTCCGGGCAGGCCAGATCCGCTGGTGCCTGGAGTATCTCGACTCGAAGAACTACCTGCTCTTCGAGATGGATCGGAAGAATTTCTGGGCTGGGGTGATCCAAAAGGGCCAGCGGCTGGAGCGAGTCAAGGCGCCGCACAATCTCGGGAATCAGAAGGCGTTCACCATTCAGATTGAGGTGACGCCGGATCGCCTGGTNNAAGTTCGGATTTCTGATCCAGGGTAACGACGAGATCGCGATTTCCGATTTCAAGTTCCTACCGAAGTGAGAAACACCCGTGTGCTAACATCGGGCTATGACGGAACTGCTGCGGAAGGCCGTGGCTACGCTTTCGGAGTTGCCTCCCGAGAAACAAGACGCTTTGGCGGCGATGGTCCTTGAGGAAATTGCCTGCGAGCAGGGTCCGAGCCATCCGCTGTTGAGCATCGAGGCACTGGAAGAAGAAGCACGGCTGGAGTATCTCGCCGGCAAGACCGAGCCGATGAGGTTTTGAGCGGATTCGGCCGATAATCATGGCCGTGCGGAATTTGAACACCGGAGTCGGGAGGCGGACCAAACTCGGCATGGAGCTGGAGCGGAGCGCCGAAGAAATCCTGGCTCACCTTAAGGGCGACGCGAAACTGCCGACACGGCGTATCGTGCTGCCAGACGAGGTGAATGTGAAGCGCATCCGGACCAAGGCGGGAATGTCGCAAGCGGAGTTTGCGCGCGCGTTTTGCATAAATCCGAGAACCCTACAGGAATGAGAGCAGGGGCGGAGAAAACCCGACGCAACGACCCGTGCATACCTCGCGGTTATCGCCAAGAACCGCGAGGCGGTGTTGGACGCACTGGTGTCTTGAACTCACAGAAACCCACGGCGCCGCGCTGGATACTGGAGGAGCGATCTGTCAGTGGGTGACAGGGGGAATTTTGGGGCTACGGGCACTGGTTTCTTGTGGGAAGGGCTGTTCTCGACAGCTATCGGCCAAGCCCTCGAACCCCTCCGGATTACAGGAGGATTACAGGCCCTACGATAGGAGGGTTCGCGCATTCCCGGCGTCCGCCGGTAGACAGAATCGGGTGTACGGCTCAGCCACCACCAGATTCCACCGCACAGGATCAATACTGCCGGGACGATTCCAGTTTTTGGGAAACGGAAACGGGCGGCGGCCTTGGGCCCCCGCAATTCACTTCCCCGGCCCCACCACCACATCCTGGGCCACATACAATACCAGCGCAATCCTCCCCGACCCCTCCAACTGCCGGTACACCAACGCCCCGTCCCCGCCCTTTGCCTGATTGCTTCTCAGCGGCACGTCCACATTGCCCACCTTCAGGTG